>JBDTOZ010000239.1:0-19334 GCA_039932995.1 Acidobacteriota bacterium
CAATAACTATACTTCAGCCCGTCATGGGCGAAACCACTCTTCGCTTCTTTTAGGGTGAGTACGACGCTCCACGCGCCGGTTGCGCGTGACAGAGGTCGCGACACACAGCGCGCTGCCCCTTCGCGCGCGTGGTGATGGCTGACGTCCGCCAGTGATTCTGCGGCGCTTTCCCTTCTGTCCCCACAAACGTCCTTTGGCGGTGTCTCTCCACCAAGTCCACTTAAGGGGAGATGCCGTGACTGAAGAGCGCTCGTTTTTCAATGATGGTGGCGTGTACGTGTCAAATACACGCGTGGTGATCTATGGGACGACGTACGCGACGGCGAACATCACGTCGGTTCGCAAACACATCGTTCCCGCGCGGAGCGGCTGTGCGTTAGTGCTGGCGATCGTCGGCGGTCTCGGCCTGCTCGGCGCTCTGCCGACGGCACTCGCTGCAAAGGGAGACGGGCGATGGGTTCCGGTGATGGTGTCCGCCATCGCCCTGACCCTTGCGATTGTCTGGTTCCGACTGCTTCGCCCGACCTTCCATGTCATGGTGGCCACGGCCGGCGGTGAACGGCCAGGACTGACGTCGAAGGACGACGGGCTCGCCGATCGCGTCACCGCGGCTATCGCCGACGCCATCGTGCATCGCGGCTGACCGTCCTCGCGGATTACTTGCGCGAGCGTGGCAACGTGCTTCATCTTGCATGGTGGCGGACTTCACGATCATCGACGGGTTCCCGCCGGTGACGATCTCCACGCGGTCCTTCTCCAGAAACGCGAGGCTGATGTTGCTCACGGAAGCGCTGAAAGCGGATATGTTCTTGCTTGGGGCTCACTGCAGTGACTCGGGGCCAGCCGATGTCGATGAGCCTCGACGCTTTGCGTCCCTGCCATCCCGACTAAGGTCTCACCGAGGGAAGTGTGATGACTGTGACCGACACCACGATGGTACGAGCCGCTTCGAAGGTGCCTCGCGTGACCTTCGTCTTCTGGCTGATCAAGATCGCAGCGACGACGCTGGGGGAGACGGCGGGAGACGCGGTGTCGATGTCGATGAACCTCGGCTACCTGGTCGGCACGGCGATCTTTGGCCTGATCTTCGTCATCGCCGTCGCTGCCCAGATCCGCGCTGCGCGATTTCATCCGTGGCTCTACTGGTTCACCATCGTCGCCACGACCACGGTGGGCACGACGCTGGCCGATTTCGCGGATCGATCTCTGGGGATCGGCTACCCGGGCGGCTCTCTCCTGCTGTTCACGCTCGTCCTGGCGTCGCTCGGCACCTGGTACGCCACGGCCGGTTCGGTGGCCGTCGACACGGTCAACACGCCCAAGACCGAAATGTTCTACTGGATCACGATCATGTTCTCGCAAACCCTCGGCACCGCGCTCGGCGATTGGGTTGCCGACTCGCCGGGCCTCGGCTACAGCGGCGCGGCCATGATCTTCGGCGCGGTGCTGGCACTCATCGCCGCGCTCTACTTCTGGACTCCCCTCTCGAGAACGACGCTGTTCTGGAGCGCGTTCATCGTGACGCGCCCTCTCGGCGCCGCGCTGGGCGACTTTCTCGACAAGCCGGTCAGCAGCGGCGGCCTGGCGCTCAGCCGCTACCTCGCCAGCGCCGTGCTCCTCGGGATCATGATCGTGCTCATCGCCGCTTCACCGAAACGAGCGGCTTCGAGGGCGCACTAGCCGGCACTGCCGGCGGCGTTGGTTGGCCCGACGCCGTTCCGACGCGGCGTCCCGCCCCGTCGAGGCGCCGGCGTCTGGCGACGCCGGCGCTTCGATCCGAGGTCAGTTCTCGTTTCTCACGACGAACGTGCTTCCGTCGATCGTGAGCGGCTGGCCCTCCAGGCGCAGGGCTACGCTGTGGGCTCCGGACTCTGACGGGGCGGTGATTCGGCTGGTGAGGGAACCGTTGCCGTCCGCGGTGAGGGTGCCTTTGACCGGCACTCCGTCGACGAGGACTTCGTAGCTGGCGCCGGCCACGAGACCGGTCGCGGAGAGCTCGACGGCTTCGCCAGGTGCGGCGGTGGTCGTGCCGTTGTAGGACGAGGCGGTCAGGCGCAGGTAGGGCGTGCCTTTCGTAGGAGAGACGGTCGATCCCTTGCCCTCTCCTTCGGCGTCCGGCGGGAGCAGGGTCAGCTGCTCCTGCGTGAACACGGTGCCGGTGAGCTGGTCGCCGCTGGTGAACACGACGCCCGTGGCCATGGCCCCTTTCGGCGGATTCGGCAGCGCCTCCATTTGCGAAGTGTCGCGGCCGTCGCTTTCGGTGATGGCGATGTCGTTCTGCGGGTCCATCGGATCGCCGGTGAAGACTACGGAGCTGCCGGGCGTCACGAAGACTTCCCGGAGCTGGCCCTTCTCCGTCCTCACGCCGAGGACGCGGCCGTCGAATGCCAGGACTCCGCCGTCGAAGGGCGGGCGGTCGGGCGTGCCGTCGTTCGACACGACTGCGCAGGTGGGGCAGAGCTCGTCCAGACCTTCCACGGCGATGCGCCGGTTGCCCAGCTTCCATAGACCGCGGCCGAAGGTGGATACGTAGATCGTGTTCGTGTTCTGCCAGAAGAACGACGTGACGTAGGTCGCGCGCTCGCTGTTCGGGACCTTCTTCCAGGTCTTCCCGCGGTCGCCCGAAAAATAGATGCCGCCCTCACTCGTGCCCACCAGCACGAGCGTCGGATCGTCGGGGCAGAAGCTGACGGCCGTCACCAGCGGCAAGGTCAGCCCGATGCCGGGCACGTTGCCGATGAACTGCAGCTCGCCGTTCCTGGTCACGAGATCGGTCAGGCCGGGAATCTCGGTCCAGTCTTCTCCACCGTTCCAGGTCTCCCTCATCTTCCCGTCGATGATGTCGGGGGCGATCACGTGAAACCAGTTCCGCGAGTCGACGCCGAACACGGGGTACGAGGCGAACGCGGAGTTGACCCCCAGTCCTCCGAAATTGGCCATGGCCGGATAGACCACCACTCCGTTGCCCTGCGAGTACTGAACGCGCAACAGCCGGGTCGCCCCTTCCCAGGGAGGGCCGGAGAAGTTGCTCCGGAAGGCCTGGTACACGATGGAGTGATCGCCCGCGCCCTGGCGTGCGAGCTTGGGAAGGCCCCGCGGCTCCTCCGAAAACACGCCGAACTGCTGCCATCCCCCGCCGGCGCTCTCCGTCAGCGCGAGGCCAAATCGAAGACTGTTCGTCGTGGCCACGTTTTGCACGTACTGCCCCCGCCGGAGGAGCACCGGCGCTCCCGTCCCGCCGGGTGCGTTGGGCCAGGCCGCGGCATCGTGGAACTGCTGGCCCGACACGCCTGCCCGGCACGGGTTGCAGGCCATGTACGTGATCCGCGACTCCTTCGCCGACGGGACTTTCCGCTCCGCGTCGAGGTGGAAGCCTTCCGCTGGAAGGGAGCCGCTGTCGTGGCCAAACACATTCAACGCCCACAGATTGTTGTCCCGCGTCCCGAGGTAGAGGTCCGGCAACGCGCCTCCGACGAACTGCCCTTGCAGATCGGTGATCTGCAGCGCGTTGTAGCCATCGCTTCCGCCGCCGACGAATCGCCACGTATGTCCCTGGTCCGCGGAGTTGTGAAGACCGCCGTTCGTGGCCAGCAGGGCGGGTCCGAACGAGGAGAGGGCGAAGTCGCGCGGACCGGCATGATCGACGTCGAGCTGCTCCCAGGTGCCGGCGCTGTAGACGGCGGTGTTTCCGTCCATCGGCGCGCTGAAATGGTGCAGTCCGCAGCGGTTTCCAAAGTACAGGTGGAAATACCGGGTGGGGAAAAGGATCTGGAGACGAGCCTTGACGAACGCCGTTCCTCCGCACGATGCAGGTCCGGCCGGCGCCGACGGCATCAGCGTCCAGATGTTGCCGCGGTCTTCGGTCCGGAAGAGCTGGCGCGCACCGTTGACGACGAACGCGTGATTCCACCCGAGAGGTGAATTCGAGATGGCGTGAATGTCCTGGATGCCTCCCGCGGCTCCGGGGTCGAGGATCGGGGACACCCAATCGCTGAGCGGGAGTGTGCCGAGACGCAAGCCCGCCGGCCCGCCGGCATAGATCCGCCGCGGGGAGTTGAAGACGCCGGGAGTCCCGGGAGTGAGCAGCACCGAGTAGATGGTGGTGCCGTTGAAGAAGACGTAGGAGTGCGTCCAATCCAGCCCGCCGTTGTGGCTGACGAAGACCCCATCGGTCGCTCCGACGACCACTTCGTCATTCAGGGCCGAGATGCCGTACGCACTCTGCGGAATGTTGAGATCGGGGACGATCAGATTCACATGCTGCCACGTCCCGCCGCCGTTGCTGCTGCGCCAGACGCCGCCGCCGTTGTCCTGCTTGAAATCGGTCTTGGCCGTCACCAGGATGACGTCGGGATTGGACGGCAGGTACGCGACTGCCTGCGTGAAGATCACCGGCAGGCTGTCCACGTGGGCCCAGTGCCGTCCGCCGTCGGTGCTCTTGAACAGACCGCCGCTGTCCGACGCCACCAGCATCTCGTTCTGGTTCTGCGGGTGGATGGCGATGGAGCTCGCTCGTCCGCCCTGTGGGATCTCCGGCTGGTGCTCGGTCAGACCCCAGTAGTTGATGATCTTCTGTTGCGCGAACGCGTGGACCTGCATCCATAGCGCGATCAACATCCATCCGGCAGCGGTGGCTACTTTCGACAGTCTCACGTTGTCCTCCTCCGTTTTCAGACTGGAAAGCGGGAAGCGGAGGAAGAAGGGGCCATCGGGTCAGCTCTTTTGTGGGGACGTGGTGAGCAGCGCGCGCAGCGTGCGGGCCACGCCACGCAGTCCGGAGCGCTCGACCTCGGGCAGCATGCCGGTCACGAGTTTCTCCAACGCGGCGTGTTGACCCGCGCCGCGAAGGGCTTCGGCGAGATGCACCTGCTGCGCGATCACCACGCCCCGCGCATGCCCCTGCGCGGCGAGCCGCACGGTCTCGCGACGGAGCTCGATGGCGCGGCGCCAGTCGCCGCTGGCCGCGGCCACATGCGCCTCGACGTCGAGGAAGGTGAAGCGCGCGGTGTCGGAGCCGTCCTCCGCCGCGGTCTGTCGAAGGGCAGTCATCCGCCGCCGTGCGGCCTGGCCATGGCCCTGCCGGGCCTCGCTCCACGCCAACGCACCCTCGGCGGTGCGGGTCATCAGCGTGTCTCCCACTGCAGTGAAGGCCGCCATCGCTTCCTGCGCACGCGCGGCCGCGGGAGCGGGACGGTCGGCCGCCACTTCCAGCCAGGCGAGATCGTTGAGGTAGTTGGCGATGTTCCAGGCCACTCCCGCCTGGCGGGCCTTGCCCAGTGCCGAGGTGTAGCTCTCCCGGGCCAGGTCGAGGTCTCCGCGCGTCTCTTCGAGATAGCCCCGCGTGCGATCGATGGAGGCGCTCGCCAGTTGGCTCCCCACGCGTCGCGTCAACCCGTCGGCCTCGACGATGTAGGCCTCGGCTTTCTCCAGATCGAGATCGTCGGTGGCCACGAGCGCGAGATTGTTGAGCGTGGTCTGCAGGACCCGGCGGTTCCCCGAGTCGCGCAGCGCCGCCAGCAAGGGCTCCTGAAGGGCCTCGATCGCGACCGCGTCGTCCGCCCAGTTGTAGAGCACGTGCAACTGCGAGAGGACATAGCCCTCGCACCAGCGGTCGCCGATGCTGCGCGCGTCGGCAAGCGCCACGCCGGCAGCGCGAATCGCTTCCGTGAGCTTGCCCTCCATGCCCGCCATCGTGGCCAAAAGAGCGCGCGCCGAGATCTCACAGCGCCGGTCTCCCGACTGAATGCACCCGGCCAGCGCGGCGTCGAGCGTGCGTCGCGTCTCGTCGCTTCCGGCATAGCGCAGCAGCACCGGACCGAGAGAGAACCGCGCGGCCGCGGCTTCCCCGTCGAGGCCCAGGGCCACGTTCTGCGCGGCGATGGACGTCAGCTCGCGACGCGCTTCTTCGCGCCGGTCCAGGCGGCCGATCGCTTCGGCATGCACCCGTGCGGCCCGCTGCCTCAACGCGACGGCTTGCACGCTGTCCGCGCGAGCACGGGCGCGGGATGCCGCGGCAGCGGCGCGCTGGAACTCCGAGAGTTGCAACGCCACCTCGGCCTCGACGAGATCGATGCGCGGGTCGCCGGCAGTGGCGATCTGGCGCAGCCGTCCCAACGCCGTATCGGCCGCGTCGGTACGGCCACAGGCGAGCAGCGCGCTGACCAGGTCCAGACCGATGTCCACCCGCTCCGGCTGCGCGCCGAACAACCCTTCCAGGGCCGCGATGGCGGCGTTCCAGTCGCGGGCCGCGGCCAGGGCACGGGCCCGCAGCCGCTCGCTCTCGGAGGACGGAAGCACGTCCGCGTGACCGGCGATGAGCGCGCCGGCACGGCGCGCCGCTTCGGCGCTCCGACCGGGCTCGCCCAGCGAGCTCTCGGCCCGCGCGACCCCGTCCCACGCCAGCGCCTCCCCCGGCAGGTGGCCCCGCGAGGACAGCGTGGCCCGGCGGAAGCGGTCCCGAGCCCCGGCACCATCGAAGCGCGCCAGGCGCTCGGCGCCCTCCCGCAGCCAGCGGTGCGTCTCGGGATCGACCGGGCGCGCGTCGTGGTAAATCGCCACTTCGCTGCCCGGCCGGGCGCGCCAGCGGCTGACGATTTGCCAGCTTGCGGCGACCAGCAGCAAGGCCATCCCCACGGCGGCGGCCACGCGGTGGCGGCGCAGGAACTTCCCGGCGCGATACGTCCGATCTCCGCGTCGCGCCGCCACAGGCGCACCCGCGAGCGCGTCGACGAGATCCGCGGCCATGGAGGTTGCGGAAGCGTAGCGGTCTTCCGGCCGCAGACGCAGGGCCTTATTGAGAATCGCGTCCAGGTCGCCGCGCAGGGAGCGCCGCTCGAACGTGACGGAGGCTGGCAGCGGTTGCGTTTCATCCGGCTCACCCAGGTGAGGCAGGGCTCCGGCCAGCAACTCGTAGAGCACGATGCCGAGCGAGTAGATGTCGGAGGCCGTGGTGGTGCGGTCGCCGCGTAGTTGCTCGGGACTGGCATAGGCCGGCGTCAGTGCGCGCCGCAACGTGCGGGTCTCGTCCTGATCCGTCGGATCCGACAGCTTGGCGATGCCGAAGTCGAGGAGACGCGGCTCGCCGTTCGCGGTCACGAAGATGTTCGCGGGCTTGAGGTCGCGGTGCACGATGCCCCCCGCGTGGGCATAGGCCACCGCGTCGAGCACCCGAAGGAACAACTCGATCCGCTCGCGAACCGGCAGTTCGCGCGCGTTGCAGTGCGCGAGGATCGACTCACCTTCCACGTACTCCATGGCCAGCCAATGCTGACCCCACGGCGTCACCCCCGAGTCGTACAACCGGGCCACGCCGGGATGCTCGAGGCGCGCGAGAATGCGCTGCTCTTCACGAACACTGCGCAGCGAGCCCGCGTCGAAAGGGCGGTCCACGACTTTGAGCGCGACCTTGCGCGTGAACTCGGCATGCTCCTGGTCGGCGAGATAGACCGTCGAGCTGCCTCCCCGCCCGATGCAGCGATGGACGAGAAAGCCAGGGATGGGCGGCAGTGTGGGCGCACTGTCTTCGTCGAAACGCACCGCGGCGCTGTCCAGAGGACTGTCGCTCCGCGCCGCCTGCGCGAGCAACGCACGCAGATCGTCCGCCAGGCCGGGTGCCTCCTCGGCCAGACGCGCGAGCTCGGCATCGCGCTCGGCGTCCGGCAGATCGACGACGCGGTCGAAGAGCTCGTGAAGACGCTGAAAGCGCGACACGAAGGCCTGCGCATACGGGACGGTGGGCTCGGTCATGGCCGGGCGCCCAGACGGTTCAGCAGCCACGCGCGCGCAAAGGCCCAGTCGCGTTTGGCCGTACGGGGCGAGCAGCCGAGGAGCGAGGAAGCTTCCTCGATGCCCAGGCCGCTGAAAAAGCGCAGCTCGACCAGGCGGGCCAGACGCGGCGCGGCCGCGGCCAGTTCATCGAGGGCACGATCGAGATCGATCAGCTCCGCCGCATCCAGCGACGGCTGCACCCCGTCGTGATACCCCTCGTCGATCAGGACTCGCGGCGCATCCGCACCCCGTTTCTGCGCCATCTTCGCGCGCGCGTGATCGACCAGAAGCCGTCGCATGATCCTTGAAGCGATAGCGAGAAAATGCGTCCGATCGTGCCACGGCACCCCGCCCAGCCCGCGCAGCCGGAGATAGGCCTCGTTCACCAGAGCGGTCGGCTGCAGCGTGTGGCCCGGTCGTTCCGCGCCGAGTTGTTTCGCCGCGATGGCTCGCAACTCCGCGTATACCAACGGCAGGAGCCGCTCCAGCGCGCCGTCATCCCCCTGCTCCCAGGCCCGAAGAACCTCCGTGATTTGGTCGATCGGTCCATGATACAGGCGCGTCGGGAAGCGGACGAAGAACAAGCAGGCAGCCGCTTTCCCATCGTCGAGAGCGCCACGAGCAGCCGATCGCCGCGACCTCGGCAATCGTCACAGCCAGGACGTCAACGCCATGCCCAAAGCGCCACCACCATGGCCAGGCCGATGATCGCGTACAGCACGCGGTAACGCGTCTGCAGCCGGCTGACGGCGGCGTAGCTGAGACCCTGTTGCAGAGCCTGAAACGACCAGTAGAGTTGCACGGCAAAGAGCGCAACGAGCAGCGCCAGGGGACGGGGAAGAAATCCCTGGAGGGCTAGCAGGAGCAGCAGCACCTGCGCGAGGCCGAACAGCAACAGACCGGCGGCGAACGTACGACGCTGGCCGAAGGCCACCGCGTTGGTCCTGATGCCATTCGCTGCGTCTCCGCCGTGGTCGCGAATCTCCTGGGTCAGGTGACCGGCCACGAAGATCAGAGCGAAGAAGATGGCGACGGCGACGCCGCGGAGGTCGAGGCTCTTCCCCACGGAGTAGCCGAGGAGGAAGTGCAGAGCTCCTCCAGCCAGATGGGCCAGGGAGTTGAGGAGCGGCTTGCCTTTCCAGTTGAAGCGGGGCAGCGAGTAGAGCGTGCTCAGGGTGGCAATGGCCAGAGCCAACGCCAGTGGGATCGGACCGAGACGGCTGAAGAGCAGAAGGCTCAGCACCAGCAGGCCGACTGTCAGAACGCCCATCTCCCGGCGTCCCACGCCTCGGGCCGTAAAGACGCGGGCCGCCTTGTTCGGGTCAGCGAGATCGGCGGTCAGACCGGACCAGTCATTGAGCATGAAGATATGCGAGACCAGCAGGACGTTGGCCACCAGCAGAATGGCCAGGGGAACGAGGTCCTGCATTCCGGGCTGGCGCATCGCGAACGCGGCGCCGAGCAGAGGCGATCCCTGGAGCACGAGAATGTCCTGCGGGCGCAGACAGGAAAGATAGCGATGGGCGGATGCCTTAGCCGCGGCGATGGGCATTACGGGATTGCTCATATTGGGCGTACAGCCTGAGCCAGAGGGCGTAACCGGCATCCTCCGACCAGTAATAGCGGGAGACGGTGGCCGTGAGATCGTTGTGGTAGAGCAGTGGCGGGCTCATTCGAATCAGAGCAAAGTCGTCGCGCGCGAGCTCGCGCAGCAACGCCCGGAGGAGGATCTCGTCGGACGGTGCACCCTGTTCGAGCAGACGTGCGACGGACACCCAGATCTGTTGGTCGGGAAGGTCTGTGCGCATGCGGGACTCGGGCAGTTCCAGCGCGCAGCCGGCGCGGCGAAGGTCAGGCAGCCGCAGGATCGGGACCAGGGGCGTCTTTCGGTAGTAGACCCAGACCCGATCCTCGTCGACGACCGGCCGCAGCGCTTCGCAAAGCGCACGACCTGCCGGCGGCCGCACTTCCGAAAGCAGCATCAGCAGATGCATCTGGATGGCAAGGTCGGCAGGGTTCGGATCCTTGCCGGGGTCGAGGCACTGATAGGCCTCACGCGGGGCGAGCCACGTGCGATAGAGACCCTCGGGCGTGCGGTATTGGTCTATGGTCGCCAGCGCGGCCGTCAGCCGTGCGCGGTCAGGGGCCGGCGCGAGACGCCACACCAGAGCCGTGTTGTCCGTATCCGGCGTGATGGCGCAGCCGAGCGTGCCGATGCCGGGACCGTTCGGCAGCCCGTGGTAACGGACCAATCCGCCGGGCTCGATCTGACGGGTCAGGTGCAGCCGGGCGCGCTGCAGGCTGTCTTCGAGTCCGCCGGCAGGAGCCACCGGATCGAGGAGGTCGACCAGCAGAGCGGTCAGGAAGGTGTTCATCTCCGGCCGCGGTTCGTGAAAGCGCGTCCCACTGGTGAAGGCCGTGAGCCAAGCCCCCGATGCTTGCTGGTGCTCGCGCAGCCGGGCAGCCGCTTTCCGAACGTTCTCGCCCAGATCCGAAGGGATCTGCGCACGTCCGGCGGTGTCTTCGACAGCGACTGACGGAGCGTTGCCGCCTGTCGCGGATCGCACCGTCAGCTCTCGCGTGTCCAGATACCGTGGCTCCCCTTTTCCCGAGACCCAGGCTACCGCGGTGAGCTGGTGCTTGCCGGGGGCGAGAGCGGCCGTGTCGAGCGGGATGCGCCAGCCGGAAGGAATCGTCACGTGCAAGGCATCGCGGACATCGGGCCGGTCGACGAACGAGCCGGTGGCGACGGCCTCTCCGCCATCGATGATGACGGCCACCTGCCCCGGCGTTGCGTCGTCAGCCAGCGCCCAGCCGGTGACGAAGGTCTCTTCGCCGGCGGTCACGACGGTTGTCGAGCGCCCGCCGCTCTGGACCGCGTCGAAACTGCCGCGCATCTCGATCAGCAGCTCCATTGGAGCGAGGCCATGCTGCGGAGAGGTGAGGATGGGAGAATTCCGCCAGTCAAACGCCGCCCGCATGGAGTGATGAGCAAACCCGCGGTCGGCGGCGAAGAGCGGGATATCGAACGAGGGGGAGTACCAGAAGGCGCCGATGGCCTGGATGATGACGGAGACCCCGACCGCGAACAGGAACAGCGCTCGTCCCACCACACGCAGTGCGCCCACGACGGGCACCAGCATCCACAGGAGAAACGGCAGAAAGTCGGTCATGTAGCGCGGCCCCCAGGACATGCCTCCCCGCCAGTCGGACTTGGCGTAAAGGAGGATCTGGACGACGATTCCGATGCTCATCGCCAGAGTGAGGATCCGCTCTCCGCGATCATCGGGCAGAGAGCGCCAGACCAGAACCAGGAAGAGCAGAAAGGGTGAGAAGACCAGCAGACCCCGCGTCGGACTGACCAGCAGTCCGGCCACCCCGGTGAGAAGGTCGTGGTCGAAAAACTGGGCCTTGCCAATCAGACCGTAACCACCACCGACGTTGCCGGCCGTGCTGAGATTGTAGAAAAGCACCAGGAGCATGGGGAGCGCCGAGGCGACGACGAGCAACCAGGCCCGTCGCCGTCCCGCCCAGAAGAAGAGGCCGTAGATCCCCAGTGCGGCCCCGAGAATGACGTCGGGCGGACGGTTCGCGGCGATGAGTCCGAGCAGCACCCCCGCCGCCAACGTTCGCGGCGCGGTGCACGACCCGGTGAGTAACAGGAGCACACCCACCACCAGGACCTCGGCCAAGCCGTGTTGCCACAGGGCTTGGCTGCTGATGACCCAGGTAGTGGTGCCGAAGGCATAGGCCACGGTCAGCAGCAGCGCGGTGCGTCCCGTCGCACGCCGCCGCAGGAGCAGGTAGAGGAGCGAGACCGAGAGTGCCGCCAGGATGGAGGCCGCGACCTTCTCCATGACTCTCGCGACCTGATCCAGCCGCGCATCCGTCCGCCCTCGCCAATGGAGGTAACCCACCGCGGGAACGTAGAGTGGCGTGACCAGTACGGCCACCGCGACCGGGTACATCGACATGAGGCGGCCGCCCGGCAGTCGGATCAACCAGAACGCCCCTCCCCCTCGCCCCTGCTCCGCGACCTTGGCGATCGGATTCAGGAAGACGGTTTGGTGCTGCAGGATCGCGAACGGCAGATAGCGCGCCGGGTAGGTGTCGCCCGCACTGATGGAGCGCAGGTTTGCGTTGTAGATCAAGAGGCAACACAGCCCGATGAGAATGCTCGTCCGCAACCGGTGGTCTCGGCCGTGGATCTCGGCTTGGGGAAGAGTGGCAGGCCCGGCAGGCCCGCCGGTGGAGAGAGTCATGGGGTCGTGCTCATTCGGGGATTTCCAGCGTCGGCGAACGCGGAACCGGAAGAGACTACTACAGCGCGCAAGAGACACGCATCCGGGAAGGTTTCGGAGGCGTAGGATCGGACCGACCCGGGCCCGTTCCGGGCGGTCCTTTCACGAGTGCGACGACTGCGAAACCGATGACGAGTCACGCGCCCGATCGGCTATCGTATGGATGGAACGGCGACCGTTGCATCTTTGCGTGCGAGATCACGTCCATTCCGGCGAATGCGTATTCCATGGAGATCGACACCGGCCGGCGGGCGCAGGAAAGCGTCGGCTCTTAAACTGCCCTCTACCCGATAGCCCCTGGGAACCCAGATCCATCGATGAGACCTCCCCTTCCACTGATCGTCACCGGCATGCACCGGTCCGGCACCTCGTTCGTCGCTTCCCTGCTCGCAGCCTGGAGAGTCCCGATGGGCGAGCGGTTGTTGGCGGCGGACCGCGGCAATCCCGCCGGCTACTTTGAAGACCTGGATTTTCTGGAGCTCAACCGCCGCATTCTCGTGGCATCGACTCCTCCCGAGGATGGCCATCGCGACTGGGGATGGACGGAGAGCGAGAGCTTCGACAGCGCATCCTGGCCGGCCTATCGCCATGAGGCAGCGGCGCTCGTGGCGGCGCGTTCCGATCGAGGACCGTGGGGGTGGAAAGATCCGCGCACTTCGATGCTCCTCGACTTCTGGGACGAGGTGCTGGGCCGCCAGGCGCGGTTTCTTCTCCTCTACCGCCATCCGTGGGAAGTCGCCGATTCGATGGCCCGCACCGGCGCCGAGGTCTGGCTGACCCATCCCGGGTACGCGGCGCGCATCTGGACGCAATACAACCGGCGCGTCCTCGATTTTCATCGCGCCCACCGCGACCGGACCTTGCTGGTCAGCACCAATCGCCTGCTGCGCGATCCCGAGGCGTTCGTCGACACGATGCGGCGTTTCGGCATCGACGGCGACGTAGCCACGATCGCCAGTCTGCGCGCCGGGGATGCGTTCGTGTCACTCCCCGACGACGATCCGCTGCCGCGGCTGTGGCGTCACACGCATGCCGAGGCCATGGAGCTGCTCGGGGCGCTCGACGACGCCGCGGACGTGGGCAATGATCGCAAGTGGGAAAAGGCCCCGCTCACCGTCGCACGCCCGGAGCGGCCGCGGCTCTCGGTGGTCATTCCCTGTCATGACGACGGCGACTATCTGATCGAGGCCGTGGCCAGTGTCGAGCGCAACGCCCCGGAGGCGGAGTTGATCGTGGTGGACGACGGCTCGACGCAACCTCGCACCCGCCAGGTGCTGGCCGCCCTTCGCGACGCGGGGGTTCGCGTGCTCGAACAGCCGCCCTCCGGTCTCTCCGCCGCGCGCAATCTGGGGATCGCCGCGTCCGCCGGCGACTATGTGCTGCCGCTCGATGCCGACAACCGCCTGCTGCCGGGCTTCACGACGGAAGCGGTGGCGCGGTTGGATGCCGATCCCGCCGCGGGCGTGATCTACGGCGATCGCCTCGAATTCGGCGCGCGGTCCGGCGAAGTCACGGTCCCGGAGCTGGACCTGCCGGCAATGCTCTGGAGCAATTACATCGACGCCTGCGCCGTCGTGCGTCGCGCGGTCTGGAACGACGTGGGCGGCTACGACGTCGCGTTTCACGATTGGGAAGACTGGGACTTCTGGCTGGCCGCGGCGGAGCGAAAGTGGCGATTCGTTCACCTCCCGCGGGCAACGTTCGAATACCGCGTCCGGCCCGACTCGATGCACCACCGGTTCCTGCGCCAGACCGACTATCCGGCAGTCCTGCGTCGCCTTTATGACAAACATCGGCTGCTTGTCCTCGAGCACGCCGCGGAGATCCTCATCGCCGCGCATGTCGAGCGACGGCAGCTCTTCGGTCACACGGAAGCGCTGCTTGCCTCACGCGACGCCATTCAGACGGAGATCGACCGTCTGGCCGCCGGCACACGCGAGCAGATCGCAGCGCTGCAGGAGGTCGTGACGGCACGGGATGCGGAGCTGGCGTCCATCAAGCCCATCCTCGCGGCTCGCGACGAAGAACTGGCCTCGGTCAAGAACGTGCTCGCGGCTCGCGACGAGGAACTGGCCTCGGTCAAGAACGCCCTGCAGGCAGGGGACAGCACCGGGAGGACGCCCGCGTCCTTCGCGATGTCCGAGACCTCGCTGAGCGAGGCTACGCGGGTCTTCACCATCATTGCCCGCAACTATCTCGCCTATGCACGCGTGCTCGCAGCCAGTCTGGCCCGGCACAATCCCGCCGTCCGCTTGCAGGTCGTCCTGCTCGATGATCCCGATCGGAGTGTCCGCGCGGAGCCGTCGTTCGACCTCATTCGCCCGGACGACCTTCCCTTCGATCCGCCATCGGAATTCCACACGATGGCCGCGATCTACGACGTCACCGAACTGGCCACCGCGGTGAAGCCGTGGGGTTTCGCGCACCTCTTCGACCGCGGCGCGTCCGTAGTCCTCTACCTCGATCCGGATATCGAGGTCTTCGATTCTCTGGGACCTCTCGAGCCGTGGACGCTCGCGCATGGGATGCTTCTCACCCCACACATCACGGCGCCCCTGCCGGCGGACGGCAAACGACCGGACGAGCGCGATCTGCTCCTGGCGGGCATCTACAACCTCGGCTTTCTGGCTCTCTCCGCCGAAACGGCCAGGACATTTCTTCCGTGGTGGCAGGAGCGTCTGCGGCGGGATTGCCTCGACGACCCCAGCCGCGGACTGTTCGTCGACCAACGCTGGGCCGACTTCGCGCCGGCCCTGTTCGAGGCCATGATCCTCAAGGATCCCGGATACAACGTCGCCTACTGGAATCTCCCCCATCGCGTATTGACCCGTGACGGCGACCGCATGCTGGTGAACGGCCATCCGTTGCGCTTCTTCCACTACAGTGGCTTTTCGCCGAGTGCGCCACACCTTCTCTCGAAGCATCAGCACGCGTCGCTTCGCATACGCCTGAGCGACTGGCCTCTCCTCGGGGAGCTCTGCGAGCACTACGCCGCCGCGTTGGAGGAAGCCGGCTTTGCCGCTTGGAGCGCATTGCCCTATGGCTTCGCCAGGACATCCGCGGGTTTGCCTCTCGACGCACGGGCGCGCAGAGCGCTCCGCCGTACGTATCTCGAGGACGAAGCGGCCGGGCGAGCGCCGTCGTTTCCGAATCCCTTCTCTCCTGAAGGGGCCGGCGACGTCGTCAGCCGCCTGCTGAGACCCTCGCCGCACGCTCGCGGAGTGCCCGCCTGGCTCGGCGAGATCTGGAGTGAACGGGCGGACCTGCGCATCGCGTTTCCGCGCATCGACTCCACCGACGCCGAGCGCTTCCTCGATTGGGTGAGGACGCAGGGCATTCGCGAGCACGACATTCCCCCGCAGCTCATTCCGCCCAAGGCCCGCCAGGTGCCCACACCCGTCGCCCACGACAATCCGCTGTCTCCGGGCGTCAACGTGTACGGCTATGCCTTCGCCGAGAGCGGCACCGGACAGATCGTACGCTCGGTGGTAGCCGCGCTGGTCGCGGAGGGGATTCCTTATGCGGTGATCCCGTTCACGCACACCGTCAGCCGGCAGCAACGCGTCTTCCGCGATCTCGGCGCCGCCGCTCCGTCGTTCGACACGAATCTCATCTGCATCAACGCCGACCAGGTGCCCCTGTTCTTCGAGCACATGCAGGGACAACTGCTGCCCGCGGCGCGCAACATCGGTCTCTGGGCGTGGGAAGTCGAGGATCTGCCCGCGGCCATGGCCGCGAGCGAGCGTCCGTTCGACGAGGTGTGGGGCATCAGCAACTTCACCACCGCGGCACTGACCCGCAGCCTCACCAAACCGGTCCGGGCGTTTCCGCTGCCGGTCGTGGTGCCGGAGATCCGGCGGCGCACGCGCGCTGAGCTGGGGATGCCCGAAGGCTTCCTGTTTCTCTTCTGCTTCGATTACGACAGCGTGTTCATGCGCAAGAACCCGCTCGCCGTGGTGGCCGCATTTCGCGAGGCCTTTCGCGACCGCGCCGAGGTCGTGCTCTACCTCAAAACCACCAATGCCGATCGGCACCGGGCGGAAGAGGAAGCCCTGCGCGCCGCCGCTCGCGGCTGCACGAACATCGTCATCCGCGATGCCTACGTCACCAGCGACGACTACTTCTCGATGCTCGATGCTTGTGACTGCTACGTCTCGCTGCATCGTGCGGAAGGGTTCGGGTTGACGGTCGCGGAAGCGATGGCCCTCGGCAAGCCGGTCATCACCACGGCCTACTCCTCCACGCTCGAGTTTGCGAACGAGGGCAACAGCTTCCCCGTGCCCGCGCGGATGGTCGACATCGGTGACGAAGCCGGGCCGTATCCTCCCCGCTCGCACTGGGCCGACCCCGACGTCTCCGCCGCCGCCCGGCAGATGCGGCGCGTCTACACCGACCGCGCCGCCGCGGCCGCGGCCGGCGCTCGCGCGCAGGCCGACATCGCGGCCCTTCATGGACCCTCTTCGCGCGGACCGCTGCTGCGCCGCCTGCTGGAGGAAAGCCGTCACCGGGGCACCGCGCTCACCGCACTGCATCCAATGGAGACATCCGTGACTTTCGAGCCGAATCCCCCGTCCTCGTCGCCAGCAGCATCCTTGTCGCCATCAGCGCCGGAGCAGAACGGTCTCTTCGAAGCGGAGGCCCGCGCGGTGGAGTCGCTCCTGGGATCGCCGCGCCCGAACCTCCCCTCCCGGATGCAGCGCCTCACGAACCCGTTGCGCCGCCTGGTCCTCCGCACCATCCGCGTCTACTGGGTGCAGCAACTGGCCGTCGACCGCGCCCTCCTCGCCGCGATCCGCACCCTGCGCCGCGACTCGCGCAGCACAGCCCTCTCGCAGGCGACGACACTCCAGCAACAGAGCGCCACCCAGGACCAGATCCGCGCCGAGACCGCGCGCATGCGCGAAGAGCTGACCGCGCTGACCGCCGCCGTACGCACCCTGCACGAACGCCTCACCGCGCTCACTCCACCGGAGCTGGAGCCGAAGGCTCGTGCGGATGAGAAACCGGACCCCTTGAAGAGGTAACGTCAACCGCACGCGAGTGCCCGGTGGACTCAAGTCCACCGCCTGGAGTTTGGCCATTTCAGGCGGGAAGTGCGCCGGGCAGAATGCCCGCGCCCCATGGCTCATCGCGCCAAGACAATCCGGTAAGGGGCCGCGGGCATCCTGCCCGCGGTGGACTTTGTTCTGTGGAACGGGGACCTTGGTCTGCCGGGCACCCGCTTCGCGGCGCATGGCGCGCGAAGGCGCGTCGAACAATGTAGGCCGTATGGGCATCTTGCCCGCGCTCACCTCCCCTCGATCGGCGCCGCACCTCGCGCCGATGGCCGGTTTGCCGGCTTGTCGCCGAAGACAACTAAACGAGTCATACTTGTCGATTGTCGCCAGTTTTCGAGTCTCGCCTTGTTCCCCTCGACAAGTTTCGACCCGGTTTCGAATCCCCACGTGCCGTTACGTTTCCTCTATGAAGATCGGTCAGCGGCTCGGACGCGCGCTCGAACGCATGGGCAAGTCCCAGCGTGAGATCGCCGAGCGCGCAAAGATGGAGGAAGGGACGCTGAGCAAGATCCTCTCGGGGAAGACGCCCAGCCCTTTCTTCGGCACGATCGAGAAGATCGTCCGGGCCGCCGATCTCACGTGGGGCGAGCTGTTCGACGAGCCGCAGATGCGCCTCTCGGAGACGGACGCCCGCAGCGCGCGCGAGTTTCGCGAAGTGCTGGATCGCGTGATCGAGAACGACGCGAAGCAGAAGGGGATCAGCCGCGGGCTTGCGTCGCGCACTGAGAAGCGCGGGATCTCCATCGTTCGCGATGCGGCGCGTCGCGAATATGACGAAGTGGATGAGCTCCGCTCCGAGGAGATCCCGGAGGAGTATCAGCGCGTCCACGCCAATCGCGTGTACCGGGTGCTCACCGACGCCATGGAGATCCTGGAAGGATCGCTGCTCTTCGCCCGTGCCACGCAGAACCACGAAGGCGCCGACGGAGCGATCGTCATCTGCCGCCTCGACGGGAAGTTATACCTGCGCCGCCTCGACCGTCGCGGCGGCAGAACGACGCTCGAAGCCACGAACCCGCGCTACCTGCCCATCCGCGTCGACCCAAAACACGACCACTTCGCGCTGGTGGCGGTCGTCTGCACGCTCGACGAGTGAGCGGCGCCACGCCGAAGACTCGCAGCGCATCGCCCAAGGTCTTGTCCACGCGCCGCGTCCATCAATCCAGAGAAGTGGCACCTTCACGCCCGTAGAACCGTCGGATCTGCGCTTCCACAGTCACGAATTGCCGCGCGCCCGCCGGCCGGTTCGAAATCGCGGCGCTGCTTCCCGAACGGCCTGAGGAGCATCTTTCCGACGGTGACCTCCGAAGCCGCGGAGTACGCGGGAACGCCGATCACGACGTCGCACTGGGGCACGTCGAGCCGCATCGTGCGGTGCAGATAATCCCACCAGGAGAGCAGGCTGGACCAGTTGCTGTTGGTCTCGCTCAACCGGTCGGAGTGGTGAATGCCGTGCATGCGCGGCGTGACGACGATGCGCACGAGCACGCGCTCGAGCGCCAGTGGCAGGCGCAGGTTCGCGTGATGGAACAGGATCGAGCCGAAGAGGATCGTCTGCCAGAGCCACAGCGTCCGTGAGTCGACTCCGATGAGGATCATTTGCAACGCCCTGACGGGAATCGACAGGAGCAGCTCACCGAAGTGGAACCGGAGAGCGGTGGACGTATCGAGATCGCGATCGGCGTGATGGACGAGATGGAACCGCCAGAAGAACGGCACGCGGTGATTCGCCCAGTGCCACCACCAGAGCGTGTAGTCGAGCAGGACGATTCCAATCACGGTCTCGACCCATCGGGGCCAGTGCGTCCATTGCAGCAGGCCGGCATGCGTGCCCACGATCCAGGAGGTCACCGGCTGCAGCAGCGGCGCCTGCAGCAGAGGGGTCAGCGCAACCGAAACACCCCCGATCGTGAGATTGCGAAGGACGCGCCGAACCTTCGATTCGACGGACGTCCGCAGCGGGGCCAGGCGCTCGGCCAGGAGCATGCACACGCCCACGACCAAGATCACGATGGCCGTGACTGCATACGGTGTGAAGCGAACCTGCTCCACGAGCTCCACTCAGGCCGGGCACATGCCGTCAGCATAGTCGCGGGAGGCGCGGCTCGACAAGCCATGCGCATCTCGCGAGTGCGCTGCCCCCTCCAATCCCCGCGAGGAGCGCAGGCGTCCCGCCTGCTGGCCCGCAGGCGTCCTCGCCTGCGCCGCG
>JBDTOZ010000240.1:0-24839 GCA_039932995.1 Acidobacteriota bacterium
AGAGGCTCGCGGGCGAGACGCCCACGGGCCAGCCGGCGAGGACGCCGGCGCTCCAATGCTCCGCCTGCAAATCTTCGCGTAGCGCGAAGAAATTCGAGATTAGTAGTACAGCGCGGCGGAGCTGACGCGCGGTGTGAGCGGGGTGCCGTTCAGTACGCGATCCTTCGGGACGGGGTCTCCTGCACTACCGGCTCCACGCGGATGCGTGCATCGACCGCCGACACGCCGTGCTGGAGAATTTTCAGCGGATTGAGGTCGATCTCGCGAATCTCAGGACAGAGGTCGAGCAGTGCGGAGAGCCGGAGGATCGCTTCGTAGAACGCTTCGGCATCGGCGGGCGGCGCTCCGCGATAGCCGCCCAGGAGGCGGGCGCAGCGCAGTGCGGCCACCATCTCCCGGGCATCCTGGGAAGTCAGGGGATGGATGCGGAAGGCGATGTCGCCCAGGAGCTCCACCAGGGTTCCGCCCGCGCCGCAGGCAATGACGTGACCGAACGAATCCTGCCAGGTGGCGCCAAGCATCATCTCCACGCCGCCGGACACCATGGGCTGCAACACGGCGCCCGTCATCGCGGCGCCGAGAGAGGCGGCCAGCTCTTCGTAGGCGGCGACCACCGCGTACTCGTGCGCGAGACCGAGCCGGACACCGCCGACGTCGCTCTTGTGGAGCAGGGTGGGGCCGTAGGCCTTCAGGGCCACGGGAAAGCCGAGACTCATGGCCGCTTCCATGGCTGCTTCCGCGGAAGTGGCCAGCAGGGTGCGGGGAGCTTCGATTCCGGAGGCCTGCAGGATCTCGCTCACCTCCAACGGGTCCAGCCAGCAGTCGCCGCGAGCGCTGGACTGGTCGATGACGGCGCGGACGCGCGGAGCGTCGATGGGGAACTGCGTGAACGTCCCGTCCGGGCGTGCCCGCCACTCCGCGTAGCGGGTGACCATGCCCAGGGCGTTGACCGCCCGCTCGGGGAAGGAAAACGAGGGCACTGGGGCCAGCGAGGCCGGGACTCCGGCGGAGCTCATGAAGGTGGCCAGAATGGTCTTCCCGTGTGTGGATGCAACCGCGGCCTCGCGGATGGCCGCGGCCACGCCGGCCGCTTCCGTCGCCAGGACCGGGATGTAGATGACCACGACGGCATCGACGGAAGGATCGTCGAGGAGCAGGGTCAGGCTGCGGCTGTATTGCTCCGCGGATGCGGAGGCGATCATGTCCACGGGATTGCCGACGCTGGCCGCGGCGGGGAGAAAGCTTCGCAGCGCGGTCACGGTCTCGACGCTCAGCGGCGCGGACTCCAGGCCGTTCGCTTCGCACGCGTCCGCGGCCAGGATGCCCGGGCCTCCGGCATTGGTGAGAATGGCCACGCGCCTTCCCGCGGGGAGCGGTTGGTTGGCGAGCAGCGAGGCCACGTCGAACATCTCTTCGAGCGTGCCGGTGCGGATGATGCCCGCCTGGCGGAACAGGTCATCGACGATGGCGTCGCTGGTGGCCAGCGCGCCCGTGTGCGAGCTGGCCGCCCTGGCCCCGGCCGCGGAGCGTCCCGCCTTCACGGCCACGATGGGCTTGGTCCGTCCCACGCGACGGGCGATCTCCCCGAACTTCCGCGGGTTCCCGAAGCTTTCCAGGTAGAGCAGGATCACGTCGGTATTCGGATCCTCGGCCCAGTACTGAATCAGATCGTTGCCTGAGACGTCGGCCTTGTTGCCGACGGAGACGAACGTGGAGAAGCCGATGTTCAACGCGCGGGCGTAGTCGAGCACCGCCAGCCCCAGCGCACCGCTCTGACTGGACATGGCCACGTTGCCGGCCGGCGGAAACACGGAGGCGAAGGTGGCCTGCATGCGCACGGCCGGGTCGGTGTTGATCACGCCCATGCAGTTCGGACCGATCATGCGGATGCCGGCGCGGCGAATCTTCTCCACGAGGGCGGTTTCCAACCGGCGGCCTTCCGCTCCGATCTCGCCGAACCCTGCGCTGATCACGACGACCGCGGACACACCGTTCGCGATGCAGTCGTCGAGCGCCGCCTCCACGAGCTGCGCAGGCACCGCGATGATGGCCAATTCCACCATCCCGGCGACCGCGGCCAGGGATCCGTACGCGCGAACGCCGTCGATCTCGTCAGCGTTGGGGTTGATGGCGTACAGCCCTCCCGTGAATCCGGACGCGCGCAGGTTGTGGACGATCTCATGTCCGAGCTGGCCCGGACGCCGGCTGGCGCCGATCACCGCGATGGAGCGCGGCGCGAAGATGGAGCGCATCGACGCGTACGCGGCGGTCTGCGAGCGCTGCGCCGACCGCTCGGTGGCCGCGGCCGTGCGCGCGATCGGAAAGGCCAGGTGGACCACGCCGTCGGCGGTGCGGCGTTTCACGTCGAAGCCCATGGAGAGGAAGACGTCGAGCATGCGCCGGTTGTCCGCCAGCACCTCGGCCTCGAAACGCTCGAAGTCGTGATCGCGGGCCGCCGAGACCAGAGTCTCCAGCAGTTTCGTGCCCGCGCCGCTGCCCTGCGCGGCGTCCGAGATCGCGAAGGCCACCTCGGCCACGGTCGGCCGGGTCCGCGAGGCGAAGTAGTGCGCCACGCCCGCGATCGCTCCGCTGATCTCCGCCACGGCTCCGAACTCGCGGTCGTAGTCGACCGTGGCCGGCGTGGCCTCCGCGGCCAGCTCGGGGCCGCGGACATCGAAGAAGCGCGCGTGCAGGCTTTCCGGAGAAAGGGCCGCGTAGAAGGCCAGGAGCTTCTCCCGATCCGAGGTGCGGATGGGACGGATGTGCATCGTCCGGCCGGTGCGCAACACGACGTCGGACTCGAACTGGATGGGATAGGGGGTGACGGTCATTGCGGGGCCTCCGTGGCAGGCGTGGAAGGCGTGACGGCGACCTTGCGGCCGGTCAGTTCCAGAAGGAAGCGGGCCAGCTCTTCGTTGGAGAAGTCGTCCCATCCTCCACACATGTCGTGCTCGAGCTGCTGGGTGTCGCAGGAGGACAGGGTCCCCACGACTTCCTGCCGCGCCATCTGCCATCGGTCGGCGATCGCTTCCAGCTCTCCCTGCGACACCTCGGGATTCCGCTTGGCGATCCACGGAAAGTGTGCCTTCAGCTCATCCGCGGAGTAGCGGCCGAATCCTTTGCAGAAGATGCCGGTCTCGGCTGCCAGTTTGCAGATCGACATCTCGCCCGCGGTCCGGCCGCTCAATTCGTTACGCAGGGCCACGATGAGTGCGGGCCGGGAGAGCAGTTCGGGTTGGGTTTGAGGTTGTTGGTTCATGGTGCCTCCGCCATCTGTGTCAGCATCGGTTCTCTGGCACGCCCTGCCGGTATAAGCGGGCACAGTCGGGTGTGATGACGGTCACCGGCCCGCGGTAACCGCGAGTCGTTCACTGGGCGACGTGTTGAAAGCCGTGGAACTGGAGATCGAGCTCTTCTGCCGCGGCATGCGGATCGACGAGTCGAGCGCAAGCCACGACGGGCGTCCCATCGGCCGGACGCGCGCCGGCCTCGGTTCCGGCCTGGAGATCGTCCTCACCGGCGGAAGGAAAAAGATCTGGGTGAATGTGCCGGTGGTGGAGCCGTTTGCGCAACGCTCGCCGCTCGTGCTCCGGCGCACCGGCGATGCGACGTATGTCCACGACGAGCGGTCCGGCATCGACTATCCGATCGACATTCCGCCGGAGCCCCGCTGGTACGCGCGCACCACCTCCTCGGACGTGCCCATGAGCCGCATCGGAGTGCTGCAGGGGAACTACCTCGGCATCTACGTCGGCAGCCGTTGCGCCTATTGGAGTGACAAGAGCGCACTGGCCTGCAAGTTCTGCACGACCGGCGAGAACGTCGGCACCGCCGAAGAACGGATCAAGAGCGTCGAGGATGTCATCGAAGTGGCCCGCGCGGCCCGCGATGAATCGGCGTGCATCTTCACGCACTTCAATACCGGCTACAGCTTCGAGGATCGGAGCGATCGCGTGGTGACCCACGGGTTGCGGCGCTGCGAGCCGTTCGTGCGCGCCGTGCGCCAACACGTGGGCGGATTCATCGGCGTGCAGGCCGTCCCCGTGCTCATGCAGGAGTTTCACGAATACGACGCGCTGATCGAAGCGGGCACGGATCACTTCTCGTTCTGCTACGAATTCGAGAACCCCGAGGTCTTCGCGGCCGTCTGTCCCGGGAAGGCGCGTACGGTCGGCCAGCGGGCCTTCTTCGACGCCATGGAGTACACCGCCAGGAAGCTCGGGCGGGGCCGCGTCTCCGGCGAGATCATCGCGGGCGTGGAGCCGGTGGCTGACACGATGCGCGGAATTGACCGCATCGTCGAAGCGGGAGCATTCCCCACGGTCTGCATCTTCCGCCCCACACTCGGCAGCGGAATGGCAGACGTCCCGCCGCCCGACCCTTCGGCCATGCGCGAGGTCTTTGCGCATCTCTACGAGAGTTGCCGCCGCGCCGGGCTGCCGATCGGCGTGCTTCCCATCGAAGTCTCTCTCGTCGTGCAGGCCGAGGAATGCGCCGAGCTCGTCGAGCCGACGCAGGCGGGTGCCCGTTACGCATTCCGCAACCGCGCCCTGCGCTGGCTGGCCACACCGTACGTCGGCTGGAAGCGCCGGCCCGCGGACTGCGACGGCTAGGAGTCTGCGCGGTAGAAGTATTTCCATCGGGTTTCACGCCGGAGGCGTGGCGGATATGAGCCGGGGGCAAGCGCCGAAGGCGTGCCGCCCCCGGAACCGTGCCGCCCTGAAATCGACCCTGGAGGGGTCGCGGACTCCTGCACCCCTGCCGGGGTTGAAGAGATCGTCATCCGTTTCCGGGGGCAGCGCGCCTCATCGGCGCTCGCCCCCGGCTCATCTACGGCACGCCTCCGGCGTTTGATGAAGCGCCACCGACACGCGCTGCGTACGGCGTGCTGCGTCTTGAATGAGACTTCCGCCATGCCATCGGCCCGGATAGGCTTGTGACCGGCGACACTCACCCCCGTGTTGCCGGTCATCGCCTGCGGCTGGCAATGCAACGACACTGTCCTTGGAGGTGAGGCCCATGTGTCTCGGTCTTCCCGGACAGATCATCAGCATCACCGGCATGACGGCGGTCATCGACTGCTGGGGTACGCAGAAAAGCGTCGGCTTCGAAGAGAGCGCGGAAGCCTTTCTCCCCGGAGACTACGTGATCGAGCATGAAGGGAAGGTCGTCCGCCGCGTGTCGCCGGCAGAGGTGGAGGACACGCTCATTCTGTACGAGGCCGTGCTTGGGGAGAGCCTCGTTCCGGGAATGGGAAACGAATCATGATGACCACGTGCGAGCCTCACCCGGTCGTCTTCTGGGAGATCACAGGTCTTTGTGACCTGCACTGCCGCTCCTGCCCATCCGGTGCGGGCGAGACGCGTGATCCCAACGAGCTCTCCACCTACGAGTCGTACAAGACGATCGATCAGATCGCCGCGCTGCAACCACGCGAGCTGGTCATCACGGGTGGGGACGCCCTGGCGCGTGAGGATCTCCATCAAGTGATCGACTATGCGCGGCGGCGGGGACTCGATCCCGCGCTGGTGCTCGTTCCCACGCCGGAGCTGACGGCCGAGGCCCTTTGCGCGCTGCAGGCGAAAGGCCTCACGCGCGTCGTGTTCAGCGTCGACGGCTCCACGCCCGCCACGCACGAGTCCTTGCGCGGCGTGCCCGAGACCTTTGCGTCCACGGTGCGAGCCCTCTGGTGGGCGAAGAAGGCCGGATTGCGCCTGGAGGTCAATACCCTGGTGACCCGGCGCAATCTCGGCGACCTCGAGGCCATCGCCGCGCTGCTCGGGCCCTTCGGCATCGACCGCTGGAACGTGCACTTCCTCGTCCCTGCCGGTGCCTCACGCTCGCTGGAGATGATCACGGCCGCGGAAGTGGAGCTGGTGTTTGCACGGCTCGCGCGCATTCGTGACGCGGGTACGTTTGCCGTCCGTGTCGTGGAGGCGCCCCATTACCGGCGGTTCCTGCTCGAGCGGCTGCTTCAGGAGAGGATGTCCTCCGTCTCCGCGGAATGGCAGGATTTCAGCGGCTATCAGGACGAGATGCCTGACGACGCGGCCCTGGTCCGTGATGCGGCCCTCGGCGGAGCGCGCAACTTCCTCTTCATCTCTCACGCAGGCGACGTGCGCCTCAGTGAGTTCGCTCCCCAGAGCGCCGGCAACCTCCGCTATCGCTCCCTCGGCGACATCTATCGCGGCAGCGACCTGCTCGTGGCCTTGCGGGATCCCGACAACTACCACGGCAAGTGCTTCCACTGCGACTTCCGCGTTCTCTGCGGAGGCTCCCGCGCCCGCGCCTTCGCCATGACCGGCGATCTCCTCGGCACCGATCCCCTCTGCGCCTACGAGCCCCGACCCGGAACCGCGATCGCGGCCATCCAACGCGCCGTCGACAGCGGCACCTGACGTCGTCGAACAGACTTGTGGCCGTCGTTGGCCCGCGGTCACTTCAGCAGCGCTTCGATCCAGTCGCTCTTGACGCAGTCCAGGACCGATTTGCCGGATGAGTCCTCATCCGAGGGACGGGCGCCGTGGTCGAGCAGGAGCCGAATGATCTTCGCCTGTTCCTCCCGCGAAATCGCGGCACTGCTGCTGCCGCGTCCCGTGTCCTGCACCGCCAGATGGAGAGGCGTCGAGCCGCTCTTGTTCCTTCTCACCGCATCAGCGCCGTTGGCGAGAAGTGCGCGAACCGCGTCGGAGCAGCGCGTTCGCACGGCCCGATGCAGCGGCGCCACGCCACTCTTGTCTTCCGCGCTCGGATCCGCCCCGGCCCGGATCAGCGATTCCACGACCGCATACTGCGCCTCGGGATTCCACGCAGCCGATCCCGGAATCCCATCGGCGGCATAGTGAATGGGCTCGGCGCCCCGCCGGTTTCTGGCACGGACGTGAGCTCCTGCCGCCACCAGTTCATCGGCGATCTCCAGTTGATACGCCGCGGCGGCCAGGTGCAGAGCCGTATCGCCGGCGTACGCGTAGTGGGCGATCTCTTCGAAGAAATACGCCTCCGCCGCCTGACGGGTGGCCCCCACGCGAATGGCCAATCGCGCCAGCACCGGAGACTCCGCCAGCAGTCGCGAGACCAGCGGCCGGTCGCGGGACACGATGGCCCGGAGCAGCCTCTGGAGAGCCGCCTCTTCCGCGGCGCCGGGGGAAGCGTTCTTGCTCATGTCGTCTTTCTCCTCTCCGGGGGATCGACACTCTCCGGACGGCGGTTGCCGCTTCGTGGCCGACGGACCGAATGATAGGACGACGTGACTTCGCGGCTATTTCTTGGCGGCCAGGTATTCGTACATTTCGCGGCGGGCGGTGACGTCGTGTTGGATGAGCGCGGTGTCAGGGACGTGTTGGAAGCGGGCCTCGCTGCGGAGGAAGTCGGCGACGGGGGTGCTGATGGCGCGGGAGTCCAGCAGGAGGGGGTTCTCGCCGCGCGCGGCGCGGGCCGGATCGTGCCGGTAGAGGAGCCACTGGCCCGACGTCACGATCGCTTTCTGGTGCTGGAGCGCCTCGCCGATGTCGAATCCGTGGGCGATGCAGGGGCTGTAGGCGATGATCAGTGACGGGCCATCGAACGCTTCCGCTTCGAGGAACGCTTTCAGGGTCTGCTCGTCGCGTGCGCCGAGGGCCACGCTGGCGACGTAGACGTTGCCGTAGGTCATGGCCATGAGGCCGAGGTCTTTCTTTGCCGCGGTCTTGCCTCCGGATGCGAACTTGGCCGTGGCCGATCGCGGAGTGGCCTTGGACATCTGGCCTCCCGTGTTGGAGTAGACCTCGGTGTCGAGCACGAGGATGTTCACGTTGCGGCCGCTGGACAGCACGTGATCGAGACCGCCGAAACCGATGTCGTACGCCCAACCGTCTCCGCCGACGATCCAGACGCTCTTCTTCACGAGCGCTCCGGACAGGGCCAGCAGTTGCTGTTCGTCGATGACGTCCAGCTTGTGCATACGGGCCATGAGCTCGGCCCGGCGCAGACGGCGCTCCAGGATCTCGACTCGGGCCCGCTGTTCGAAGATCTCCGCTTCGTTCTTCTGCGGGCACTCGATGAGGGCGCGGACGAGCTCCTCGCCGATGGACGGCGCCAGACGACGCAGCAGCTCGACGGCGAAATCGCGCTGCTGGTCCAGCGAGACCCGGAAGCCGAGCCCGAACTCCGCGTTGTCCTCGAAGAGCGAGTTGCACCAGGCCGGACCACGCCCGTCCGCATTGGTGGACCACGGAGTGGTGGGGAGGTTCCCGCCGAAGATCGACGAGCAGCCGGTGGCGTTGGCCACGACCATGCGGTCGCCGAACAGTTGCGAGGCCAGTTTGAGATACGGCGTCTCGCCGCAGCCGGCGCAGGCCCCGGAGAACTCGAACAGAGGCTGTTGCAACTGCTGATGACGGATCAGCCCGGGATTGATCGTGGTGCGATCGCGCTCCGGGATGCCCAGGAAGTAGTCCCAGTTCGCTCGCTCGGTCTCCAGCAGCGGCGGCTGGGCGGCCATCACCAGAGCCTGGGCCTCGGGATCGCTCTTGCTGCGTGCGGGACAGACGTCCACGCAGATCGTGCAGCCCGTGCAGTCTTCCGGCGCCACCTGGATCGTGTAGGCCAGCCCCATCCAGTCCTTGTGGAGTGGTCGTAGTGACTTGAATGTGGCCGGCGCGTTGGTGAGCAGGGCCTCGTCGTAGACCTTGATGCGGATGGCCGCATGTGGACAGACCATCGCGCACTTGCCGCACTGAATGCACGCCGCGGCCTCCCACACAGGGATGGTCTGGGCCAGGTTGCGTTTCTCGAAGTGCGCGGTGCCGGTGGGGAAGGTGCCGTCGCACGACATGGCGCTCACCGGAAGGTCGTTGCCGCGATTGGCCAGGAGCGCGGTCAGCGTGGAGTCGGCGGGTCGCTGCTTCGATTCGGCAGGCCGCGCTGGGCGGTCGGCAGGAGTCGCGGCCATGTCGGCGATGGCCACTTCGTGGAGATTGGCCAGGGTGGCTTCGATGGCCCGAAGGTTCTTATCCACGACGGCCTGCCCTTTGTGCGCGTAGGTTTTTCGCGCGGCGGTGCAGATGGCGTCGAGGGCCTGGTCGAAGGGCATGGCCTGGGAGCAGGCGAAGAAGGCCACCTGCATGATCGTGTTGATGTGATTGCCCATTCCGCACTCGCGCGCCACGCGCGAGGCGTCGATGACGAACACACGCGCGCTCTTCGCCGCGAGCCCGGCCCGGAGAGGTTCCGGGATCTCGCTGCCGTTGTACAGGAAGGTCCCTCCCGGTTGGAGGTGCTGCAGGACGTCCACGCGACCGATGAGCGAGGGATGCTGGCAGGCCACGAAGGAGGCCCGGTCGATGAGATAGGGAGCGCGGATCGGCCGCGGACCGAAACGGAGGTGGGAGACGGTCATGGCTCCCGACTTCTTGGAGTCGTATTCGAAGTAGGCCTGGGCGAAGAGGCCCGCATCGCCGATGATCTTGCAACTGTTCTTGTTCGCTCCCACGGTGCCGTCGGAGCCGAGGCCGTAGAAGAGGGCGCGCACGACGGTGTCGGACTCGATGGAGAAGGCCGGATCGTAGTCGATGCTGTTGTGGGTCACGTCGTCGCGGATGCCGACGGAGAAATGATTGCGCGGACGCTCTTTCTGCAGCTCGTCGAAGACGCCGAGCACCATGGCCGGTGTGAATTCCTTCGACGAGAGGCCGAAGCGGCCGCCGACCAGCACGGGGATGGCCCGCTCGGCCTCACGGAGGGCCGCGACCACGTCGAGATACAACGGCTCGCCGACGCTGCCCGGCTCCTTGGTGCGGTCGAGGACGGCCACGGCGCGCACGGTGGGCGGCAGACAGGCTGCGAACCGTGTCGGATCGAAGGGGCGGAACAGGCGCACTTTCACGAGGCCGGTGCGGGCTCCGTTCGCGTTCATCGCGGCAACCGTCTCCGAGATCGTCTCGCAGGCGGAGCCCATGGCCACGATCACCCGCTCGGCATCGGGCGCGCCTTCGTACTCGTACGGCGCATAGGCCCGGCCGATTCTGCGCGTGAAGCGGTCCATCATTTCCACCACGATGCCGGCGCAGTCCTGGTAGAAGGGGTTGGCGCGCTCGCGGGCCTGGAAGAAGACGTCCGGGTTCTGCGCGGTGCCGCGCAGGACCGGGTGGTCGGGGCTCAGCGCGCGCGAGCGGTGATCGAAGACGAGCTCGGGGTCGATCATCACCCGCAACTGGTCGTCGTCGAGCAGGGTGATGTTGGTGATCTCGTGCGAGGTGCGGAAGCCGTCGAAGAAGTGGAGGAACGGCACGCGCGATTCGAGTGTGGCCGCCTGCGCGATGAGCGCGAAGTCGTGGGCCTCCTGCACGCTGGCCGAGCAGAGCATCGCCCAGCCGGTGGCGCGCGCGGCCATGACGTCGCTGTGATCGCCGAAGATCGAGAGGGCGTGCGTGGCCAGCGTGCGCGCGGCCACGTGGAAGACGGCCGGGGTCAGCTCGCCGGCGATCTTGTACATGTTGGGGATCATCAAAAGCAGGCCCTGCGAGGCGGTGAAGGTCGTGGCCAGCGATCCGGTCTGCAGGGCTCCGTGCACGGCGCCGGCCGCGCCGGCCTCGCTCTGCATTTCGATGACCGAGGGGACCGTGCCCCAGAGGTTCTTCTTCCCGGCCGCCGACCACGCGTCCGCCCACTCTCCCATGGAGGACGCCGGCGTGATGGGATAGATGGCGATGACTTCGTTCAGCGCGTAGGCCACCCGGGCGGCGGCTTCGTTTCCATCGAGCAGAGCTTGCATGCGCTCCAACGTACGCCGCCCGCAACCCGCGAGGGATGATGGTCGTCAAGGAGGTGCGTGACGGATGTCACGCGGTGACGAAGGGCGCGGGCCCTGGGCAAGGCCATGTGCCGGCGGCGCTCAGCGGTGGACCATGAGACGGAGGTCGTCGTAGGCGGCGTTCACCTCGGAGCTGAGCTCGTGGAGCACTCCGAACCAGACCGCGGGAGAGCCGTCCAGCGCGTGCATGAGATCGTCCCGGCCGATGAAGGCGATCTCGCACGGCTCGGCGGCGGTGGCGGTGCAGTCGTGGGCGCGCTGCGTGACCAGGCAACTGAGGCCGAGCATCTGTCCGGCCTGCGCTTCCCGGAGCGCCTTGGCGCCCTTTCTCCCCTCGAAGAACAGCTTGACCGTGCCCGAGTGAAGCACGTACACGCCCCGGGGAGACTCGCCTTCATGAAACAAAGTCTCGCCCGCCCGGACGCTCATCCGCGTTTCCCGTCCCGCCAGCGTGGTCTCGATGATCGACTGAGTCACGAGAGCACCTTAGGCCTCCCGGACGAGGCGAACGGTGATGGTCACTACACGAGGCCGTGAGCCTCATTGAGGGCGCTGCCTCCTAGGGGCCTCGAGAGCGAAAACGCTTCGCAGATGAGTTTTCAGGCAGCCTTTGCTGGATCAGCAAACTGCTCGAATGGGGGTCGTCCGGCGATAAGTCGCCCGCCGTAGGTTTCGGTAAGCGCCGCGTATACTGGTCACGACCCCCCTCTCCCATGCACGCGCACGAGCTGTTCGATGCTCATCTTCCCTTGATCGACACGATCATCGGACGGGTGTGCCGGCGCTCGAGACTGTTCGGCGCGGCCGCAGAAGACTTCGCCTCGGAGGTGAAGATCGCATTATTAGAGGAGGATTGCGCGCTCCTGCGCAACGCCGCAGGACGGGCTTCCATCGGCGCGTATCTGACGGTCGTCATCCAGCGCATGGCCGTCGACGAGCGGATACGCGAGCTCGGACGTTTTCAATCCTCCTCCGCCGCGAAGCGCTTCGGCGAAGTCGGAGTGGCCGCAGAAATCTTGATGCGCCGCGACCGCCGCACGATCGGCGAAGCCTTGTCGCTTTTGCGCGCGCTCGATCCGGAGTTGACGGGCGAGCGCCTTGCGGAGATCACTTCATGCCTGCCCGAGCGTTTCGGCCGCCCGCGCGCCGTCGACCTCGGCGACGAAGGCTTCAACTCCATCGCCGCGCCGGAACGCGCGGATGGACGCGCGATCGAAGCCGAGGAGACACGCACCGTCACGCGCATGAATCGCGTCGTGCGCAATGCGCTGGAGAGCTTTTCGCTCGAAGACCGTATGCTCATCCGATGTCGGTTCGGCTCGGCGATGAGCATCGCCGACATCTCCCGCATCCTGCGCCTTCCGCAGCGCCCGCTCTACCGCCGTCTCGAATCGCTCCTGGTGCGTCTCCGCAAGCTCCTCGGCGACGCGGGCGTCGACTCCACGGCCGCGCTCGAGGTGATCGGCTCGCGTGTCGCGGAGATGCGCTTCGGCCTCGGCGACGGGAAAACCGAGGAATTCCAGCAGTCGGATAGCGAGGAAGGACCGTGAACGAAACCGAGCGCATTTCCGGTTGCCCTGACGCGGATACGCTGGCGGCGTTTGCCGAGGGGAAACTGCAACGGCGCGAGATGGCGCCGATCCTCGAGCACCTGGATGGTTGCGATCGCTGCGCGATGGCGTTCGAGGCCGTGAACGAGCACATCGCCGCGGAAGGGCAGACCAGCGCCACTTCGGGCAAGCCCTGGTGGTGGATCACCAGCGTCGCCGCGGCGTTGGTCGTCATCGTGCTGGCGATTCCGTTCCTGCGCGAGCAGCGTTCGCCGATGGCCAGGCTGGTCGCGCTTGCGCCGCGGGCGAAGCGTCCTGTCGAGCCGCGGCTGACGGGCGGGTTTCGCTGGGCGGCGTATGCGGGCGCGGATCGCGCGACGAATGGCGCGGCGGATGCGGAGCGGATGAAGCTCGCCGGCGCCGCGGGAGAGCTCGTCGCGCGCGCCGACCGCGAGCGGGATGCGGATGCGCAGCATGCTGCGGGTGTCGCGCTGGTGCTCGTGCAATCGCCGGTGGATGCGATGGCGCGGCTCGAGGCGGCGGCCAGGGATGCGCCTGATGCGAAGACGTGGAGCGATCTCGCGGCCGCGCGTTATGCCGCCGCGTCGCAGCTCGGACGGGCATCGCTCTATCCGACCGCGCTCGCCGCGACGGATGCGGCGTTGCAGATCGATCCCAGGCTCGCCGAGGCGCTGTTCAATCGTGCGCTGATTCTGGAGAGGATGGGGTTGACGGCGGAGGCGCGTCGGGCGTGGGAACGTTATCTCGAAGTCGATGCGTCCTCGCCATGGGCGACGGAAGCTCGCCAGCGGCTGGCGGAATTGCCGGCGGCGACGAGTGCCGCAAAGTTCGATCGCGATCGTCCGCTGATTGAAAATGCGGCGGCGCGTGGGGATGCGGCGACGGTGCGGAAGCTCGTCGACGCGCATCGCGATCGCGCGCGCGCGTTTGCCGAGACCGAGTATCTGAATCGCTGGGGCATGGCGGTGCAGCGCGGTGATGCAAACGAAACCGTGCGCTGGCTGTCGTTCGCGCGTGCTGTCGGCGACGCGCTCGTGCAGCTCTCCGGCGAATCGCTGGCGCGGGATGCCGTGCGTGCGATCGATACCGGCTCGGACGCGGATCGCAAACGGATCGCCAATGCGCACGTCCTCTATCGCGCCGCACGTTTCGCGTACAGTCGCGGACAGCTCGACATCGCGCAGCGCGATCTGCGCAAAGCGGCGGCGGAGTTCGAAGCGACCCGCGATCCGATGGCCCTCGCGGCGCGTTACTACGCGGCCAGCGTGCGGCTCTCGCAGAATCAGACCAACGACGCGCGCGTGGAGCTCGAAGGCCTGCGCCTGGAAGGCGATCGCAAAGCGTCGCTGCTCAACTTGCAGGCGCGCGTGCGGTGGGAGCTCGGACGCGCGCACATGCTCGACGATGACTCCGCGGGTGCGGTGCCGATCCTCGAAGAAGGAGCATCGCTCTTTCGCCGCGCGGGCGACCGTGCCAGCGAGGCCTTTGTCGAAGCGATGATGGCGCGGGCGCTGATCGGCATTGGCCGCGCCGACGAATCGTGGCTCGCGCGCATCCGCGCGTTCCGCGCGCTCAGTGCGGAAGGGGAGCCGGCTCTGCTGGCCACGAGCGTGCAGGCGGCCATGCAGCTCGAAGGGATGTCCGGTCGGCACGATGCCGCGGTCGCGCTTTCCGCGCTGGCCATGTCGGTGGCCGAGACCGCGGGCGACTCCGCACAGATCGACGCGCTCACCGTGCATGCGACGCTGCGCGCGCAGACTGATCCCGGGGACGCGATGCGCGCCGCGCGCAAGGCTCGCGCTATCGCCGAGGCCACACCCGATGCCTCCATGCGCGCGCGCTTTCTCGGCGACGTCGATGCCGCCACCGGCGCCGCGCTCGTTGCGACGGACCCGCGCGCGGCCTCCGCATCGCTCACGCGCGCCATCACCTTCTACGAAGCGCACGAAGTCCCGTTCGCGTTGCCGGTACCGCTGCTGTTGCGCGCGCGTTGCGCTGAAAAACTCGGCGACGTCGCGGCCGCGCTGCGCGATCTCCGGCAGGGCATGGATGTAATCGAGCGCCGCCGCGAGAGCACGGACGGCATCTCCATCCCCAGCGTCGTCGACGAGGAGTATGCGCTCTTCACCGACGCCATCCGCCTCACGCTGGACCGCAACGATCCGCAATCCGCCTTCACGTTCGCTGAGCGCCTCGGCCGTGGTTCCATCACCATCCCCGAATTGCAGCAGCGACTGCGCGGCAGCGGCGTGGCCGTGATCGAAGTGGTCTCGCTGCCGAACGAGCTGGTGACGTTCGCCGTTTCCGCGGATGACTTGGCCGTCGCGCGCCGCACGCGATCGAACGATGCTCTGGCTTCGCTCGCCGCCGAAGCGCTGACCGAGACCGGAACGACGGCGGCAGCGACGCTGTACGACGACGTGATCCGTCCCGTCGACGCGGTGCTGTCGCGCGCCCGCGAGATCGTGATCGTCCCCGACGATCGACTGCGCGGCGTGCCGTTCGCGGCGTTGTACGACGCCCGGCAGCGGCGGCATCTCATCGAGCGCTTCCCGGTCTCGATCGCATCCAGCGCGGCGTCACTGACCCGCGAGACCGCACACGACGCCGCGCCGTCGCTCGTCGCCATTCCGCTGCCCGCGTCGTCCACCGCGCCCGCGCTTCCCGAGGCGGAGCGCGAGATCGCCGACATCGCCGCGGAGTATCGCCACGCGACGTCGATGGCATCGACGTCCGCAACGCTCGAAGCGGTCCGCGACGCCGCGGCGAGCGCGGGCGTGCTCCACATCGCCGGTCACACCGAGGCGCAGCGCGGTGGCGGAGAGCAGGCGCTGGTGATGAAGGATGGGCCGGTCTCGTGGAAGACCATCCTCGGCCGGCCACGACTGCGCGCATCGGTGGTCGTGCTGGCGGCGTGCGAAACCCTGCGTCCTCCCGCCTCCACCGCAACGCGCGGCCGCAGCCTCGGCGCCGCATTTGCAGCGGCCGGCGCGACCGATGTTTTCGGCACGCTCGCGCCAATGGGCGATCGCGACGCACGCCTGTTCTTTCGCGCATTGCACCGCCGGCTGGCCAATGCCGTACGTCCTGCCGAGGCGTTGCGCGACGTGATGCGCGAGGCCATCGCCAACGATCGCGACGGCCGTCATGCGTGGCGTGCCGTGGCGCTGCTCACCACGCGGATTCACGTCGATACTTAGAGAGAACAGGAGGCTCCGATGGGTACTTTGAACGTCACGTTTCGCGGCATCTGCACGCACTTCCACCACGGCTTCATCCGGAACGTTCCGCATCGCGTGGTGATGCCGAACGCCGCGTCGGTGCGCTTCGGCAAAGTGCGCATTCCGCGCGACGACGGCGATCCGTACCAGGCCGCGTACTACACCACTCCGCACTTTGCGTTCATCGCGCCGAGTCCTCGCTCCGACGTCTCCAAGGCCGGTTCATTCGTCGTGGCCGGCGCGAGGGTGACGGTGGAGAACGCCACCCCCGGCCAGCCGATGCACTACGACCCCTCGTTCGGGTCGATCGATTCCCTCGGCGACTTCGTGACGGATTACGAGCCTTCCGGCGACGTCGTGCTCGGTGAGCGGGCGGCGTGTCACTTCGACGTGCAGGGTGGATCCATCCGGGCCGATTCCAGCGCCGGCGTGCCCATCGTTCGACTGCAAGTGGAGACCGACGGACCGCCGAGGCTGCTCGTTCAACCGTTTCGCACCGACGCCTTCGCGCCGGTCACGCTGAAGTATGCGGGTGGGGACACGTCCATCACGCTGGCCAACCTCGAGATCGATCGTGGCGCCGATGTAGCATCGTTCGACTACCTCCTGCACTACCTGAGCGACCGCAGAGGCATTCCGATCGTGTTACGCAAAGCGCTCCCCGGCATGGGCACCGCGCCGCCGTCGCAAACGCCCGACGACGTTGCCTCCGCGCTCCAACGCCTGGCGTTGTTCCTCGATCCGAGCCTCCCTCAGGACGAGAGCGAAAGCGAGAGCGGGATCGAGAAGATATTGGAGGAGATTCTCAACTTCGACGTCACTCCTTCCTGCGCGGACTCGCGCTTCCCCTGAAAAAAATTTGCGGGCCCGCTGGAAAAACGGCGGGGCCGCACAGTCATCTCCCGCAGAGGGAGGTGGCTTCATGAATATTCAGGAACTGGATCAGGCACTGCCCATCGGGCCAGATGGATCGGTGCAGCTCACCACGGAATCGGTCGGAGGTCTGCTGGCTGCGTATCTGCTGAACAGCAACGGTCCGCTCACCATCGCCGGTGCGGCGAAGAGTGTCGGCACCAGTGCGGTGACGGTCGACGGCAACGCGTCGTTACTGAGCGCGACCGGCATCCCGATCAGCGCCGTGTTCACGCTGTCGGACGGCAGCGTGAGCGTCACGCTGACCTGGTCGCCCCCGGACGGCACGACCATCCCGTTGCAGCAGGTCTTCTCCACGCTCGCGCCGGTGCTGCCCGCGCCTCCGGATCTCACCATCGATTCGTTCGCGGTCACGGCGGCCAGCGGCTCGACGTATTCGTTCGTTGCGTCGATGGCCGACAACCCGCCGTGGACCATTGAGGCCGGACCAGGATCGATGACGGTGAGCAGCGTGACCGTCGAAGTCGATGAGGCCAGCGGCTCCGGCGCCTCCGGAACGTTCACCGGCACGCTCGATTTCGGCGGCGACATCGAGCTGCCGATGAAGCTGGCCACGCCCGGCACGTTCGAGATCCGCGCGAACTTTCCGGACGTCCAGCTCTCGCAGCTCATCGCGCAGCTCAACAGGATCGACGTGACGCTGCCCGCGGATTTCGACCTCGATCTGAGCCAGGCCTTCGCGCTCATCCAGGAGAACGGCTCGGCTTTCACATTCAGCGCCGCCTCGAACGTGAACGGTACCGGCATCGTCGCGCTCACCGCGGAGAAGACCAGCGACTGGGGCTACGCCGCGGGCGTGCAGCTCGGCGACGGGACGGCGTCGTCGCTTCCGGGATTCGGTGCGCTCTCCGCGATCGAATCGTTCGTCGGACTGGAGGAGGTGCTGGTGATCCTCTCCTCACTCGACGACCCCGGCTTCACGTTCCCCGATCTGTCGCAGTTCGACGCGCCGTCGCTCAGCGGCTCGGTCACGCTGCCGTCGCAGGCGAACGGCGTCGTCCGCGGCGTGAACGTCTACGCGCAACTGAGCGCGGCCAACAACGCCGGACTGAAGCTCCTCGCGGACTACCTCGGCGTGAAGCTGGACGGGAGCGTCGGCATCACGCTTTCGGTGAGCGCGCCCGATCCCTCCGCGAGCTCGAAGCTCTTCTTCACCGTCGGCACGGACATCAACGGCAGCACGCGCCTCGACGGTGAGCTCGGCGTGCTGCTGGTGAACGACGATCCGGGCGCGTTTCTGAACGGCACGGTCACGACGTCGATTCAGGGACAGCCGGCGACGTTCACCGTCACGGCCATCGTGCTGCCCACCGGCGTGCTGATCTCCGGCACGATGCAAGGCACGATCGACTTCTCGCCGGTCACGCTCAGCAACGTGGCCATCGAGATCGGCATCGACGAAGCCGGCGTGCCCAGCCTGGGCTTCGCCGCGACCATCGACGTGGCCGACTTCGAAAGCTCCATCGCCATCTTCTTCGACTCCGCCGATCCGTCGAAGAGCATGTTCGCCGGCGCGATCGACGACGTCACGCTGCTCTCCGTCGCGCAGGTCATCGCGGGACAGAACGACATCCCCTCCGTCATCTCGGACGCGCTGCAGCAATTCGGCCTGACGGGACTGGGCACCTTCCAGATGCCGGCCTCGATGAGCGACTCGCTCAATCAGCGCGATCTCGACGCCATCCGCGGCGCGTTCGCGGCCGGGGGTGTGAACCTGCCGGCGGGGGACAGCGACGTCTTCTTCGTCGTCAACTCGCCCGGCTCGCTCTGGCACCTCACCGATCTCTCGACCATGCTGCACTACGAGCTGAAGGCAGACGGCGGCTCGATCGACGTAGCCCTGCAACCACAGATCTACTGCGCGCCTCAGGCCACGACCATCGGTGCCTTCTCGTTCCCGCAGGCCATTCGCGTGATCGCGGAGGTCGACGAGCTCCTGATCCAGACCCGGCTGAACATCGACATCTCGCCGTCGACCGGCATCTCCGCGGACGTCAGCCTGGCGCCGATCACGCTGCTCGACCCGAACGTCTTCTCCATCACCGGCAATGGGCCGAACGGCGGCCCGGATCTGTCCCTGTCGACGTTCACCAATCTCGCCCAGCCCGATCAGAATAAGCAGCAGCCGCACTTTTTCCTCAGCGGTGACGTCCATCTCCTCGGTGTCGATGCGACGTCCATTCTCGTCTCCATCTCCCGCGACGGCCTGGTGTTCAACATCAACGAAACGGCCGGACCGACGCAATTCGCGCTCAACGGCACCCTGAGCTCCGATCTCGCGCTCACGGTGGGCGGATCCGCAACCATCGGCATCAACGAAGGCTTCGAGGCGAGCGTCGCCGGGGTCGACCTCGGGTACGTCGGCGTTGACGTCTCGGTTTCCGCGGGGGTCAACATCAGCGTGAGCGCGAGCGGCGCGACCGCGACGGTGGACGGGAGTTTCGAATTCGAAGGGCTGACGCTCCAGATTCCGTCGATCACGCTCGACGTCAGCGGACCGGCCCTCGCCAATCTGGCGGACACGATCTGGAACGCGGTCCAGAGTGCCATCGCCAGTGTGCTCAGCGATGCCAGCCGCTGGCTCGACTGGGTGAAGAACGGCATCGTCTCGGGCGCCGCGACCGCGGCCGCGGCCGTCGGCAACGTGCTCGCGACCGCGTACAACTACACTGCCGATCAGATCGCGGACGCGACCAAGAACGTCCTCGGCTACACGATCGACGGCGTGACGCAGGCGCTCAACGGTGCCGGCGTGGCGGCGCAGGACGCGGCCAACGCGCTCCTCCAGGCGGGCTATGCCGTGGGCGACGTGGCCACCGCCATCGGGAAGTGGTTCATCGCACTGCACGCCGACTTTTCGCTGGGACACATCGACACGCCCTCGGGTCCGCACGTCGATACACCGACGGTGCCGCACATCGATACAGGCGGCGGCGTACACGTCGACACCAGTCCCGTGCATACCGACTTCAGCACGATCGTGGCGCACGTCGACTTCGACATCACCCCGCACATCGACATCCCGGTCATTCCGCACATCGACACGCCGTCCGCGCTGCACATCGACACGCAGATTCCGCCGCACGTCGACACCGGCACGCACATCGACACGTAGGCCGGCAGGTAGGACGCGGAGGAGATCATGGCTGTCGAACTGAGACCACTGGGCGTAGCGTGCAACATCGGTTGCCGCTACTGCTACCAGAACCCGCAACGCGACGCCGGCAACGTCCGGCAGAAGTACGACCTCGAGAAGATGCGCGCCGCCGTGGAGCGGGAAGGAGGGCCGTTCACGCTCTTCGGCGGCGAGCCGCTGCTACTGCCCCTGGCCGCGCTCGAGGAGTTGTTCCGCTGGGGCTTCGAAAAGTACGGACGCAGCGGCATGCAGACCAACGCCGTGCTGATCGGCGATGAGCATCTGCGCATCTTCCGCGACTACAACGTCGACGTCGGCGTGTCCATCGACGGTCCCGGCGAGCACAACGATCTGCGCTGGGACGGCTCGCTGGAGAAGACGCGCCGCAGCACGGTGCGCACCGAGGAGAACATCGTGCGCCTCGTGCGTGAACATCGGCCACCAGGCCTGATCGTGACGCTGCACCGCGTCAACGCCACGGACCAGCGTCTGCCGCGCATGTACGAATGGATGCGCGAGCTCGACGCGCTCGGCATCCAGTCCGTGCGCTTGCACGCGCTCGAAGTCGATTCGCCGGCGATGCGCCAATACACGCTCAGCGATGAAGAGAACGCCCGCGCGTTCCTCGGCTTCGCGAAGCTGCAGTCGGAGCTGAAGCAGCTCCGCTTCGACGTGCTGGGAGAAGTCCAGCGCGCGCTGATGGGACGCGACGCGGGCACGTCCTGCGTGTGGCGCGCGTGCGATCCGTACTCGACCGAAGCGGTGCGCGGCGTGGAAGGGAACGGGCAGAGCAGCAATTGCGGCCGCACGAACAAGGACGGCGTCGATTTCATCAAGGCCGACGTGGTCGGATACGAGCGCTATCTCGCGCTGCAACAGACGCCGCAGGAAGAAGGCGGCTGCAAGGGCTGCCGCTTCTTCCTCATGTGCCGCGGCCAGTGTCCCGGCACCGCCATCGATGGCGACTGGCGCAATCGCTCGGAGCTGTGCGGGCTGTGGAAGCGGCTCTTCATCCACGCGGAGAAGGAGCTGATCCTCTCGAACCAAATACCGCTCACGGTCCTGCCGCTCCGCCATCGGATGGAACGCCATCTCTCGATGCTTTGGGAGGCGGGGCGCAACTCGACCGTCCAGAACCTGCAGCGGACCGAGCCTGCTTCGCAGGCACCGGTGAAGTTCACGCTGCCCTCGTTCGTGCGCAGGACTTTCGTCGGCGAAGCGCAACGCGCCACCTGGCAGCCGCGCTTCGAGGCCATCGCCGCGGCCATTCCACGCATCGCCCTCGCCGCGGTGGCAGGTGAAGCGGTCCCCGCGGCGATCGTGGAGCTGGCATCCGACGATCTGCTCGCACTGCGCCGCGAAGCAACGGCACGCGGACTGCCGCTCACCGTCGTCGAGGTCACCGGCCAAACCCAACAACGCCGCCGCGTGCTCATCGGCTCCGGCGAGAGTGTCCCCGCATGCTGCCGGAACGCCGATGTGCTGCCGGCGGACCGGGGAGCGTTCCGTTCCCGCCCCCTCCACCTCCTCCGCCCCCTGGGCATCGACTTCCTCGGCTACACCCCATGCTCGTTCGACTGTGAGCGGTCGCAAACCCGCGCCGACGCACTGCTCGACGTGGCCCGCGAGGAAGCCCCGCAAGCCGCCGAATGGCTCGACGCCATCCTGGGTTGGCCCGTCGAATGGACCGCGCTCCACGGCATCGCCGAGATCAAGACCGCCATCGTGAAGGTCGCGTATGACACCGCGTACACGGCCTCGAAAGTCACGGTCCACCATCGCGGCATCTCACTCCCGCCCGACGCGGCACGCGGACTGACGCACGCTTACCAGGCGGTGCGCGCATGAACGTAAACGCAAACGCAATCGACTGGGCGCGCATGGCCGAGCCGCAGCCCGATCAATACGACACGCGCATGACCCTCGCGCTCGCGACCACGAGCGGCTCGCCGCTGCGTGTGGAGCCGTACGTGCGCCGCTCCTCTGAAGGCATGCCCACCATCGACGGCACGGACGTCGCGGTGCGCTATCTCGACCAGCGCGAGCTCGCACCGCCGCGCTTTGCGCTGGCCCCCGCCAATCATCCCAACCTGGCCAAGGCGCTCCAGTACCTGCGGCGTTGGCCGGAAGCGTACGAGCAGTTCCTTGCGCTCATCGACTCCGTGCATCCCTGCGTCGATCCGACCCTCACGCCGGACACGCGCAGCCTCATGGCCGGCTCGTGCAGTCACTCACACGAATGGTGGTTCGGCACGGTGTGCGTGACCGTCGATCATCCGATCGGCTGCGCGCAGGCGCTCGTCCACGAGATGGCGCACCAGAAGCTACGCGCGCTCGGCGTGTCCGTCGAGAAGGCCTGGCGTCTGGTCGCGAACGAAGAGACGGAGTTGTTCCCCAGTCCGATCCGCATCGGCGTGGCCCGTCCGATGACCGCCGTGCTGCACGCGCAGTACTCGTTCATCTACATCGTCGAGCTCGACCTGCGGATGCTCGAGCAGGAGCGCGATCCGATGGTCCGCGATCACATCCTCCAACTCCTCATGCGCAACGTCGTGCGCATGGAAGCGGGCTACGAAACGCTGGCGCGCAACATCCGCACCGACGCGGAAGGCGCGCCGTTCCTCGAGGCATTCCTCACCTGGGCGCGCCGGGCCATCGAAAAAGGCTACGCAACCCTCAACGCCAACGGCTACGAAACCGAGATTCAGTAAGGAGAGAACATGAGCAAGACCACCGACCCCTCATCCTCAGGCCTGCACATCGACACCCCCGGCACCTCGCACATCGACGTCTCCCCGCCACACGTCGATGTCCCCACGACCCACATCGACACCGGGGTGCTCCACGTCGACTACACCATCCCGCCGGCCGGACCGCACACCGATCTCCCATTCCCGCACAGCGACACCCCCATCATCCCCCACATCGACGTGCAAACAGCACCGCACATCGACACGAAGGTCCCCCCGCACATCGACGCAGTGCTCCCCGTGACGACGGCGACTACGAAGAAGAAGTGAGCCAGCCGCGGCGGCCATGAGGCCGCCGCGGCCGGTCTCAGGCGAAGCCTCCAACCGCGGGCAGGATGCCAGGCAGGATGCCCGCGGCCCCACCGGAGTGCCTTGGCGCGATGAACCATGGGGGCGCGGGCATTCTGCCCGGCGCACTTCCCGCGTCATGTGGCCAAACTCCAGTGAGGCGAAGCCTCCTAGATGGTCACGAGCTTCTTCATCTGTTCCTTCTGCACGATGAACAGGCTGGAGCCCTTGACGGTGATCATCTTTCTGCGTTTGAAGTCGCTGAGCAGGCGGGTGATGGTCTCGCGGGTGGTGCCGATCATCTGGGCGATCTCTTCATGGGTGAGCAGGACCTGCAGGCGCGTGCCTTGCGCGGTCTCTTCCCCGGACAGGCTCCAGTCGAGCAGGAGTTTGGCCAGCTTTTCCGAGGTGGTCTGGGCCAGACCCAGCGTCCGGATGTCGCGCTGTGCGGCTTCGTATTTCTCACTGAGCTGCTGCGCGGTGTGCATGCAGGCCTCGGAATACGCATTGAGGAAACGCAGAAAGTCGTCGCGGCGGATGAAGCTCACCTGCGAGGCCTCGAGGGTTTCGGCCGAGACTTCGTACGGTTTGCCGAGGATGGTGGCGCTCACGCCGAGGATCTCTCCGGGGCCGGCCAGCCTGACGATCAGCGTCCGTCCTTCGCTCGAGCTCGTGGTCAGCTTCATCCTGCCGCTGCAGAGAATGAAGACGCCGCGAGGTTGCTCGCCTTCGACGAAGAGCAGGGCCCCTTTCGGATACGCGCCCGAGAACTTGATGCCGTCCATGGCCTGCACCGGTTCCTCGGACATGTTGCAAAAACCGCCGTGAGCTTCGCGGAGAGCGCAGTCGCTGCAGTGTTCGACCAGGGCCAGGTTGTACGGTGTGGGCATGAGCGAGACTCCTTCGTTACGGTTCTCAACATCGCACCGGCGCCGGTGATTCGCCCCACCCCTCGGGGTAGGAGTGCGCACGCGGACGGGTGAGCGCCATCACATCGCGCCGGGGATCTCCCGGCTGGGGCCGCTCCCCGCGGCGGACCTCCCCGCGACAATCCCGGCTTTGGCCACCTCGTTTGATGATTGAATTGAACATCACAAAATTTGAGGGGCGTGAGTGCGGATGTCCTCACTCTCTGCGCCATCGGAGAAAACGATGTCTCTTTACGAAGCTTCTCCCTACCTCTACCTCATGTTCGCCGGCGCGGGACCGTGGAGCATCGACGCCATGCTGGCGCGAAGGCGCGCGGCTTGATCGTCCACCTCATCGACGGCACCTACGAGCTGTTCCGTCACTTCTACGGCATCCGCCGCGGGGTGACCACACCGCCGCCGATGAGTGCCGCGACCGGGGTGCTGCACACCGTGCTGCAGATGCTGGAGGGAGGGGCCACGCACATCGGCGTGGCCACGGACCACATCATCGAGTCGTTCCGCAACGATCTCTGGCCCGGCTACAAGACGGGGCAAGGCATCGACCGCGCGCTTTGGGCCCAGTTCCATCCTCTCGAAACGGCCCTGACGGCCATGGGCGTGGTGACCTGGCCGATGGTGGAGCTCGAGGCGGATGACGCGCTCGCCTCCGCGGCCCACCTGGCCGCGCTGGACGAGCGCGCGGAGAAGGTCTGCATCTGGACGCCGGACAAGGATCTTTCGCAATGCGTGGTGGGACAGCGGGTAGTGCAAGTCGACCGCAAGAGCGGTCAGATCCGCGACGACCAGGGCGTGCGCGCGAAGTTCGGCGTGCCGCCGGCCCTCATTCCTGATTTCCTTGCGCTGGTCGGCGACGCCGCGGACGGCTATCCCGGGATCCCGCGCTTCGGACGGAAGACCGCCGCGCGGGTCCTGGAGCGTTACGGTCCGATCGAACGGTTCCCTCCCGAGGTGCTCGGCGAACAGCGCGAGAACGCGTTGTTGTTCAAGGACCTGGCCACGCTGCGCACGAACGCACCGCTCTTCACGGACGTCGACGAATTGCGCTGGAACGGTCCCGTGCCCGCCTTCCCGGAAGTGGCCACACTCCTCGGCGACCCCCGCCTGGCCAAGCGCGTCGCCGATCTCACGAACAAGTGATCCTCGAGAAGTGGGCCGCGGGCATCCTGCCCATAGGCGCTAACTTGAGGAGGACGGGGGGGCGTTGCGGGCCTCTGTGGAG
>JBDTOZ010000241.1:0-2458 GCA_039932995.1 Acidobacteriota bacterium
GCGCCGGCGGCCGTGCCGCCCTAGGGCTTGTAAAAGGCGGGAAGGAAGACCTGCACGCTGGCGCCGCCGCCGGGGCGGGGCACGCTGCGCAGCGCGCCGCCGTGGCCGCGCACGATGCGGTTGACGAGAAAGAGGCCCAGCCCCAGGCCCGCGGGGGACGACGCCGAGGTGGCGCGCCGGTAGGGACGAGGGTCGCGCAACAGGTGCTCGGGGACACCGGGTCCGCGATCGCTCACGGTGATGTTCACGCCTCCGCCCTCCGCGGCCACGGCCACGGCGATGCTGCGGTCCGGCACTTCGCGCGAGAATTTCTCGGCGTTGTCCACCAGGTTGTCGACGACGTGGTGCAAGGCGTCGGGATCGAAGGAGATCTCCGGCAGATCGCCGGCCACCTCGAGCTCGATGCGGCACTGCGCGGCTTCCATCTGCGGGCGCAGGCGGGCCACGCATTCCTCGACCAGCACGCCGATCGCGCCGGGCCGCGGCTCGAGCGCGAACGTGCCCCGCTCGAAGCGCGTCACCTCCAGCACATTGGCCACCACCCGGCCCAGGCGCTCGGTCTGTCCCGCGATCTCGCGGGCATAGCGCTCGCGCGACGACGGATCTTCTTCCTCGGCGATGAGGTCGCTGTAGAGCCGCAGCGACGCCAGTGGCGTGCGCAGCTCGTGCGCGGCCGTGGCCGCGAAACGGGCACGGTCGGTGGCCAGCTTCTCCACGCGGGACAGCACCCACACCACCGCGGCCACGACGGCCAGGAGCAACGCGCAGACGGCCACGAACGTGCGCTGAAAGCGCGTGCGATCCCGCATGTGCTGGATGCGCAGCGACGCGGCCGTCTCCACCGGATCGAGATGCACACGCCAGCCCGTCCCTTCCAGCGGCGTCCCTCCGCGAGCGAGGGTCATCCCTTCCAGGGCCGGCGTGAGCAGTCCCTGCACCAGCGTCCCGGCCGGCGTGATCACGGCGCGCAACGCGGCCAGCCGCGGCTTGCCGCCCACTTCGATGGTCTGCCACTGCAAGTCCGTGGATGCGATCTGCACGGGCGGCGCGGCCGGCGCGATCGCTCTCTGCGGACGCGGAGCCTGGCGGCTGTTGTTCTTCAGCTCGCGGAACACTTCGTTCGAGTCGACGTTCTGCTGGAACGCGCTGGGATCGATGGCCTCCTGCTTCACGGCGATCTTGCGCGTCAGCTGCGCCAACTTCGGTTCGGCCGGAACGGGCGGCAGGTCGCGCGCGGCCAGACGGGCCTCCAGCGCGGCGATGCGCGCGGCGGTGGCGACCTCTTTCTCCAGCGTGGTGATGAGCGGTGTCGCAGCGGCGCGGATGCCGGCGGCGGCGGGCGCCAGTGCGTCGCGAATGCGAAGCTGCGCGGCGGCATCGGGTGCGTTGAGCTCGTGCAGCTCTTCGTTGATGGTCGGCAAGGTCACCCGTCCCCGCGCATCAATCTGAAAATGCGCGGCGATCAACGGATGGCTCGGTCCCGCGGCCAGGGGCGAGGGAACGACGGACAGTCCTTCTGAAGCGCCTTTGGGATCGTGGTAGAGATTCTGATACTGAAAATACGGCCGCTGCGATTCGTCGCGGCGCAACTGCTCGAGGCGGCCCGAGAGGCTCTCGGCCACTTGGCGCTCCTTCTCCACGGCCGTCTGCGCGGCCCGTTGCTCGAGGACGCGCACTTCGGCGTCGAGGGCCCGTTGCGAAGAGACATACCAGGCCGTACACAGCCCTCCCACTCCGGCCAGCAGGAGCAGCGCCACCAGGGCGATGCGCTTCAAGCGCGCCCCCAGGCGTAACCGACGCCCTTGACCGTGACGATGATCCGCGGCTCGGCCGGCTGGCGCTCGATCTTCTGGCGGAGGTTGGCGATGGTCATGTCCACGGTCCGCGTCTCCAGCTCCGCGGTCACGTCCGCGGGCGAGCCCCAGACGGTCTGCAGCAACTCGGCGCGCGTGACGGCGCGTTCGCGGTGGCGGTGCAGCCAACGGAGGATGCCCACTTCGCGCGGCGTGAGCGCGACCGCGCCGCCGTCGCGCGTGGCCTGACAGCGGCCGAGGTCCAGGAGGCAGCCGTCGATCTCCACGTTCTCGGCGTCGGCCGGCGCCATCGCGCTGCGTCGCATCAACGCTTCGATGCGGGCCAGCAGCTCACGACTGCCGAACGGCTTGGTGAGGTAATCGTCCGCGCCGGCGTGCAGACCTTCCACGCGATCGTCCTCGGAACCGCGGGCGGTGAGGATCAGGATCGGCAAGGCCGGACGGGCCATGCGCAGTCGCCGGCAGACCTCCACGCCATCGAGTCCCGGCAACGCCAGATCGAGCAGGACCAGCTCGATGTCAGGACGCACCCCACGCTCGGCCGCCTTCAGCCCGTCCGCCACCGCCTCGACCGCGAACCCGCGCTTGGTGAGCAGATCCACCAACGCCTCGCGCAACGAACGCTCGTCTTCCACCACCAGGAT
>JBDTOZ010000242.1:0-7889 GCA_039932995.1 Acidobacteriota bacterium
GCCTGGCAGCCGTGGGCCACGGCTTGGTAGAGCGGCTGGAGGTCTTCGAGCGTGGCGTCAGGCTTGTCCGGCGTGGTCGCGCAGAGGTATTCGTAGAGGCGGTGCTGGCCTTCGCGCCGAGCGGCTTCGTGCTTCTCGCGGAGCTCGACTCCGAAGTGTTCGCGCAGCAGCGGGTGCGTGTCCAGCGCGTAGCTCACTGCGCGGCGCGGTCGCTCGGCGGACTTGGCCAACTTGTTCTCTTGCTTTGCCATGGCGCGGGCGATCATCTGCCTCACCTCGGCCCTGGGCATTTTCTTGATGTGCTCGGGCAGATCTGGGTTCCCAAGTAGCGCATCCAGCGTTTCATCGGAGACCTCGGCGATAGATACGCTCGCCTTTTCCACCTCCGCCTTCCCGGCGGGCATGGACACCGTCTCGCGGTTGACGAGCCCCAGTCTCTGAAGCTGATCCAGGGCGAGCAGCCACTCGTCATTGGGCAGGTAGACCAGGGCCTCGGTGAGTCCGGGGATGATGGGCCCGGCCCGCAGTTCGTCGAGCAGGTCGGAGCGCACCGGGCGATCGAAGAGGCCGAGCAGGCGGAGGACGGCCAGCGCGGGGCTGTTGGCACCAAGCCAACGCTCGTAGGCGCGGAGCATTCGGACGCCGTGCCCGGCGCGCTTGCCATTGGCGTCGGCGATGGGGTGGATGCGCTCGTCTTCTCTCAGGATGGGGAAGCGCTGCTGCCAGCCGCGGATGTCGTGGTCGGGCGTGCATTTGTTCAGGTAGTTGCCCAGCAGGTTCAGGTCGTACGCGTGGCGGTGGAACCACTCTGCCGCTTCGTCGAGCTCCCGGTCGGGGCCGAGCACGCCGAGATCCCGAAGCAGGGACCGGGCGGCAACGGGGTCGAGCGAATGGAGCGGGTGGCGCAGGCAGGAGCCGCCGCCGTGCTCGAAGACGGCGAGGTCGGTGATGTCGGTCCGGCTGGTGACGATGCACAGGCCGGGATTGTGCCGGGCCAGGCCGCGCAACAGGGCCTTCATGGCGGGGTCTTTGAACTCGCCGCCAAAACCGCCGGGCGGTTGCTGGAGCGGTTCGGTGCCGTCGAGCACGAGAAGCGTTTTTTGGGCGGCGACGAGCTCGGCGAGCTTCGCGCCCTTGGTGGCGGAGTCCTTGGGCACTTCTTGTGTCTTGTCGAACCAGGCGAAGGCGGCGTTGAAAAAATCATCCGCGCTGGCGCTGCTCTGAGCGCTCGTGCCCTGGCTGTAGAAGCTCCACTCGAAGACGCGCCGTGCGCCTTGCCAACCGCGCCGCGCCCGGCGTGCCTGCCACTCCAGCACCAGCGCGCTCTTGCCCTCCCCTCCCTGCCCGATCAGGGAGACGATGTTGATCTTGTCTTCCTTCTGCGCACGGCCCCACGCTTCGTCGAGCAGAAACAACTCCTGCTCACGACCGACGAACTGTCTGCCGGTGACGGTGAACCCATTCCCGCCGAAGCGCGGCTGTTCTTCGACCACCGCACTGGCCGGCGCAATGGGCCGCGGAGGGACGCCGAGGCGCTTGGCGATGGCTTCAACCACTTGGCGGAGCGAGTCCTCGAAGTTTGGGAAGGGCGGAAGCGTCAGCCCGTTGCGACTCGGCAAGGCCGCGAGAACAGCGGGCAAGTCGGCTGCCTTCGGAAAGCTGGCACCACCCAGCAGCACCGGAATGACCGAGACTCCCTTTCCTCGCCCGAGGAGCGTTTCGATCTCGATGCGAACCCAGTCGGCGGGATCGTCGAGTCGTCTGGGGCTGTGGACGTCGCTCGGGTCCGTCGTCGCTCGCAGCCACCCGGGACCGATGACCACCAGAGCCACCCGCGCCATTTCCAGCGCAAGGCGGATGCGCTCGGGAAAGACCGCTCCCGGATCGATGGAGCTGGCATCGCGAAACACGGCATCCTCTCCGAAGGCAAGCTTTAGCCGCTCGTCGAGCTGGTCCACCGCATAGACGGAATCCACGCGGCGGTAGCTGATGAAGATGCTGTGCGGCATTGCGCTCATAGTGTGGGCACCTCCGCGAAGCGCTTCAAAGCGTCTTCCGCGTCTTCGAGCTCGGGCAGGCGGCGCAGGTAGCCGTGTTTGAAAATCAGGCGGCGGGCCTCAGCCAGGTCGTGCTGCGGGGATTGCCACGGGTACGGCGCTTCGCGAAAGAAGAGTCGCGCGCGGTACAGGTGGATGTCGGCCAGGAACAACGGCATCGGCCCGCGCTCGGCGATTTCCCACGCTTCGTCCAGATCGCTCTGCGCGCTCTCGGGGCCGGTGCGCGGGCCGGTGACACCACGCAGCCATGCGCGGGTGAGGAGGCCCTGAGCCACGTGGTTTTGGAAGCCGGCGTGGCGGAGGCCGGACATGGCGTGATCAATCTCCGCACCTGCAGAAGTGAGTCCGCGCAGACTCTTCTCGGATGTGTGCGGTAGGGAGGGTTGCACCGGCTCACCCTGGCGGCCACGCGATTCGAGAATCGCCCCGTAGAGCGCGGCGCGACTCAGCGTGAGGTGGTGAAGGGCGCAGCCGAGAAGAGACGCACGCACTTCTTCCTCCCACTTAAGCGTCTGAGCCGCGCGCTCGGCGACGGCGCGGCACAGGGCAAGACTTTCGTCCTTCTTCAGTTCTCCGTCGGCCTTCCCCGCCTCCCGCTCCGCCTCCGCCAGGAGCAGGTCGCAATACCGGAAACCCGCAAGCGAATAAAGCAGCGGGTAGCGGGGCTGGCGCGCGACCTGTAACTGTTCGGCCTCGCGGAAGCGCGACTGCGCCTCGTCCCGGCGGCCCGCCTGGTGCAGAGCGTCGCCATGTACTGAGCGATCGTCCATAGAATTAATTGCGTCGCCGCTACGGTCGGCGTAAGTCACGGACTGCCCGGCGTCCCTTATCGCTCCGGCTACGTCGCCCAGCGCCAACTCCAGTTCACTCAGGTTGGTGGCTCGGGTAGCAGCCCCTTGCCAATTCTCGTGCTTGACGCCCAACTCTAGCCCAGCCCGCATCGGCTCGAGGGCCTCGGTCAGCCGGCCCAAGGCGCGCAGGCGGAAGGCCGCCTCGTTCAGCAACCAAGCCTGATAGGCTTCCGTGACCGCGGGCGAGACGCGGCTCCACGGAGTCTCGAAAAAGCAGGCCACTGCTCCCAAGTCGGAACCGAACGCGCCTAGTTTATGAGCACTATAGAACTCATTCCCTCGCCCGATGCGGTCGCGGTAGACCTTTTCGCAGGCCTCCTGCTGCAACCTTGCGTGGCAGCCGTGGGTCACGGCCTGGTAGAGCGGCTGGAGGTCTTCGAGCGTGGCGTCGGGCTTGTCCTCCGTGGTCGCGCAGAGGTGCTCGTAGAGCCGCCGGTGCGCCGCCCGCCACGCCTCGGGCTGCGCATCGCGCAAGCGTTTGCCAAAGTACTCCCGCAGGAGAGGATGCGCATCGAGGGCGACGAGAGCGCCGGAACCGGGTGCCCGGCTCACCGTGAGTAGCCTCGCGTCTTCCAGACGCTGGAGAGCCAGATTGCGCTGCGCTTCGCTGATGCCAACGAGCGGCTCTGTCAGCCCGGCAATGGCCTGGCCTTCCCACAGGGCCGCCAGGGTATCGGCCACGGCGGGCCGGTCGAAGAGGCCAAGCAAGCGCAGGAGCGCCAGTGCGCGCTGGCTATTTTCCCGCAGTTCGCGCTCCTTGCTGTTGTACAGACACCGGAGCCAGACACGAAATCCACGGGGTGCCATCGACCGCACATACGCATCCATGACGCGGAAGGCGTGACCGTCCTGCTCCTCGGCGTTGGCTTCGTCCAGTTTGATGCGGTCGCGCTTGCGGATGTCCCCGGCGTGGGCATCGTGCAGGTAGCTGCCGAGGAGATTGAGCGTGAGGGCGTGACCCTTCACGTCCTCGACGAGCTTCTCAAACTCGTTCAATAGCGTGCGCCCACCGGCGCCCGGGATGGTTTTCCTCAGACTGCCCTTCACGCCGAAAGACTGAAGCAGCGCGACGCCGGCCTCGGTGGAGAGGCGCTCCAATCGTTTCTCCTCGACAGTTTTCCCCACGTAGGCGCGCAAGTCAGGAATGCTGTAGCGGGTGGTGACGACGCAGAGGCCGTTGCTGTTGGCCGCCAGCCCTTTGAGCAGGGCGGCGATCCCCTGGTCCTTCAGCTCGCCCGGCGTGGGTGAGGTGGGCGCGTACTGCAGCGGCTCCAGGCCATCCAGGATGAGCAGCGCGCGCCGCTCGCCCACGAGCTGGGCCAGCCGCTTGCCTTTGTCGAACGCGCCCGCGGCGCTGCCCGCCATCGCCGCATCGCCGAAGAAGGTCAGGGCCTCTTTCAGAAACAAATCGGACGAAGCCGCCAACTGCTCCCGCGTCCCCTGACTGTAGAAGGACCACGCGAACGCGGCGTCACACCCGGGCCAGTCGTCAGACGCGAGATCCGCGGCCCACTTCGCCACCAGCGAAGTCTTTCCTTCGCCGCCGAGGGCGACGAAGGTGAGGATGTGGGGGCGCTTCTTTTCGCCTCGCACGGACTGGTCCCAGGCATCGGTGAGGAGCTCGGTTTCGGCCTCGCGCCCGAGCAGTTTGGCGGGGGCGTATTTGACGACGTCGAAGTGGGACAGGTCCACGCGAATGCCGGTCTTGGGCGCTGTGGCGATCCATTCACGGAGGAGAGTGATGAGCTCCTCGCGGGTGAGAGCTTTGGCCTCGGTGGAAAGGTGCTGGAGCCTAGACTCGATCGCGTGGACGCCCCTGATCCGTTCCGTCGCTTTGCCTGCGTCGAGGCCTTGGCTTTCCATGAACTCGGCCAGTCGTTGCGCAGCCTCGGCGATGAGGCCATCGAGGTCGAGGGGCTTTTGCTTGAGCAGGACCTTTCCGACCGATTTCAACTTTACGAGGCCGGGAGCGATGTTCCCGACGAGTACGAGAGTGCAGGTCTCGTTCGTGCGCGCACTTTCGAGTTTCTTCGCCCACTGCTCCACCTCGGCTCTGGCGAACATGGCCTCCGTGGATTTCACTTGCGTGGCGTGGGAGCCGGCCGCGTTCTTCCAGAGGAAGTCGAACTGATCACTCCCGACCAACGGCTCCAGGGTGATCTCGGTAAAGGGCGGGCTGTTCTTGGTGATGTCGAGCAACGCGATGAGGGTCTGGGCCAGAAGTCCCCGAGTGGCGATCGCTCCGCCTCTGGAGCCTCCCGGCGCGCTCATGAAGCCTCGTCCCCGCACGGAGCAATGTCCCCGCACTGAGCCATGCAGGCGGGCAGCCTTCCGCGCTCATGAAAGACTCCACCGAGAAAGATGGTCGCGCGGGATTTCATGGCCAATGACTCCGACGTCAGACACGGCTGTCACCACACGGGCCATCCGGGCTCCGATGCACTGCCATACATCCTTATCGGGGTGGTGCTCGATTCTGGACCGGGCCTCCGGGAAAGTACAGCGCACCTGACAGATGAGGGCGGGTCTTCGAGTCTTCGAGTCTTCGGGTCGTCGAGTCGTCGGGTCGTCGAGTCGCCGGGTCGTTCTAGTCGTCGAGTCGCCGAGTCTTCGAGTCGCCGAGTGGGCGAGTCGAGCTTCCTTCGCTTCCGGGGGAAGGGATCGAGCGCGAACAACCCAACCCCGCAGTTGCCCACTCGACGACTAGACGACTAGACGACCAGACGACTCGGCGACTAGACGACCCGACGACCCGGCGACCGGAACACGAGACGACCCGACGAAGAGCCGCTCCACCCCCGCAACCCCTTGCGGAATATGCTCACGGGAGGTGCCGTTAGGGCGGGTCCGGGCTTGACAAAGCTCACTCCCACGCCTAAAGTGCGCGGGTTTTCCCTTGCGGGAGTAGTCAGTCGCTGTACGTGTCTCCAGATGTCTCGAGAAGGATAAGCAACGAATGCCAACGATCAACCAGCTTGTTGCCCAGGGTCGCGAAAGCGTCAAGTACAAGACGAAGTCGCCGGCTCTGCAGTCGAGTCCGCAGAAGCGCGGCGTCTGCACGCGTGTCTACACCTCGACGCCGAAGAAGCCGAACTCGGCTCTCCGCAAGGTCGCCCGTGTCCGCCTCACCAACGGGGTCGAAGTCACGACGTACATCCCCGGTGTCGGACATAACCTCCAGGAGCACTCCATCGTGCTCATCCGCGGTGGCCGTGTGAAGGATCTCCCCGGTGTGCGTTATCACGTGGTTCGCGGAACGCTCGACGCCGTCGGTGTCGCCAAGCGTAACCAGAGCCGCTCCAAGTACGGGACCAAGCGTCCCAAGAAGGCGTAACAACGAGCTCGACGCTCACGATCGGCGCTCGTTCCGAGCGACGGCCGGGAGCTGAGACCAGCCAGGAAAATAATGCCAAGAAGAAGAGAAGTACCCAAGCGCGAGATCCTGCCGGATCCGGTCTACAACAGCCAGCTCGTGACCAAGTTCATCAACTCCCTGATGAGCGACGGCAAGAAGTCGGTCGCCGAGCGGGTGTTCTATGGCGCCCTCAAGAAGGTCGAAGACCGGGCCAAGGACGATCCACTCAAGCTCTTCAAGAAGGCCATCGACAACGTCAAGCCGGCCCTCGAGGTCAAGAGCCGTCGTGTCGGTGGCTCGAACTACCAGGTTCCGATCGAGGTCCGTCCGACCCGCCGGACCGCCCTGGCCATCCGCTGGATGATCAGCTACGCGGCCTCGCGCGGCGAGAAGACCATGGTGGACAAGCTGGCCGGCGAGATCATGGACGCCGCCAACAATCGCGGAAACGCGATCAAGAAGCGCGAAGACACGCACAAGATGGCCGAGGCCAACAAGGCGTTCGCGCACTACCGCTGGTAATCGCACTGCACTGAAGATTCTCTGCTCGGCCGGCCCATCATGGGCCGGCCGAGCTCGTTTTGGGGCTCATGCGCAAGATGGTCTCGCTCCGGACGAACACCTCCTGCCATCCCACGATGCGGCGCTCATAGTGGCTCGCGTGCGCGTGCAGGAATGACTCGACGGCGCCGCGTTGGATGGGGAAGAGCGTGTCCGGCCAGGTACCCAGGACGATCACGTCGGGCGGGCGCGTTTCCAGCTCGTTCCGGTAGTACGCGGCTGTGAATCGCCGGCTGAACTGGGGATGCCCCATCCCCTGCAGGATTGCCTCGGGGCCGTAGCGGGTGTCGACCCCGTTCGTCCCAGTCACCGCGTACATCGTGTCGCGCACAGTGATCGGATGCAGTGCGATGGGGGCGACGATGCGGCGGTTCGTGCCGGCGTGCGCTTTCATGAAGTGCCAGAACACACCCGTGCGCGCGAAGCCGTCGGTCGTGCCCGCGATCTGAGCCCCGAATCCGGCCTGAACGCAGAGATAGAGGATGGCCAGGGGAAGGGTGATGGTGTGGAGGACGCGCACCCGGTCGACGAGCAGGGACGTGAAGGGGATGAAGGCCGCCGCGAGAAACAACCACGGCGCGAAGTACTGCTTGTAAGGGAACGGGACCAGCGCCAGTTGCGCGATCAGGAAGGCCGCCAGCGCGAGCTCGAACGAGTTCGGTCGCAACCGGCGGCGGGAGATGGCCACCACCCAGCAGACAACCCCTGCCGCGACGGGGGCGGAGACCGTCCATTGACTGAGGATCTGGTGGAGCAGGCCCAGCCCCCATCCCCCGTTCCGGCCAAAGGCGGTGTTGTAGCCAATGGTCAGCGAATACGCGTCGCGGGGGTCGATGCCGGTCGCGTAAAGGACGGCCACCGCCAGCGCGACGGCGGCGGCTCCGCCGGCGAGCATGGAGAGAAACGCGACGACGGACTCCCGGCGGTTCAGCGCGAGCTCCATCAGGCCGAACAGGCCCGCGAGCGCGATGAGCTTCGGCGACCAGCATAAGGATGCGGTGGCGAGGAACCCGTACGCGCAGTAGCGCGCGAACGGCTTGATGCTCTCGGTGCGCGCCAGGAGGA
>JBDTOZ010000243.1:0-12650 GCA_039932995.1 Acidobacteriota bacterium
GAGATCTATGCGAAGGTGACGTTCGACGATCAGCCCCCCGGCTGATCGCGGCAAAGCGGCGCGCATTCACCCGAGCAACGTCACCCGCCCCTCCTCCGCCTCCCGCACGAGCAGGGCGTCGAGACGCTCGTGATCGCGCGACAGAAATTCGTGCAGCTCAGTGGCCATGCATCCCGCAACCCCCTTCGCCGAATGCCGCCGGCTGGCCGGCGCTCTCTTCGAGGGCCACGGCGCGCGGGAAGTAGATGTTGTTCTCCACGTGGATGTGCTCGTGCGTGCGTAGCTCGAGCTCGGCCAGACGGCGATAGAGCTCGCGGTAGCTGAAGCAGGCGCTCTCGGGCGGCGTGTAGTCGTCGGTGACGGCGCGCAGGCTCGCCAGGATCTCGCCGACCCGATCGTGCTCGAGCATCATCATCCGCACCGGGTTCTTCACCGTGCCGAAGAACGGCGTGGGCGCGTTGCCCTGGTCCAGTTGGTTCACGTACGGGAAGAGGACCTGCTCCTCCTTCAGCATGTGCGGGATCATGTCCGCCGTGAGATCGCGCAGAAGCGCGACCACTTCCGCGAGCTCCGGACGGCGCTGGCCGTGAACGCTCAGGACCTTGTCCGCGATCGGCGCAACGGTCTGCAGCTCTTCGCGCGTGTAGTCGTGGTACATCGAGACGATGTTCGCCGCCATCGAGGTGAGCGTCTCCGCCGGCCAGTCCCGCGTCTTGCCGTCCGGCACGGCGGCGGCGCGCGTGAGCTCGCCGATGAACTGCTCGACGCCCTTCCCGGCCGCGGCGCAGGCGACGGGCAGCGGCGTCTGTCCGCCGCAGCAGTAGTCGATCTTCCACGCCTCGAAGACGCGAATGGACGTCGGCACCTCGGCGGCAAGCTCCCCAACCGTCATGTCTGTGTATGGAATGGTGATGGTGGTCATGGTCGTGTTCCTCCGTTGCGACCCATTCTCGACGGGCGCCCGGGAGCGACGGTATGACCGATGTCATGCCGGACGCGGATTCGGCCGGAAGAGGCTCCGCATGAGTCCGGCGAAGGTGATCGTCCAGGCCGCCAGGGCGATGAACACGAAGACCCGCGGTACGACGAGCAGCAGGTCGAGACCGGTCGCGGCCGCGAGTCGGAACGTGCAGACGGTGTACATCCCCAGCGGAAACACGGCGCCCCAGTACAGCGGGCTGTAGGTGAGTGGAAAGCGTTTATAGACGTGTCGCCAGACGCCGAGGATCACCAGCATGGGGATCCACCAGGTGGCGGTGGCCCAGAAGAGAATCGTGAGGCCGAGGATGAATGGGCGGAGCGTGGTCAGCAGCGGCGAGGTATCGGCGCGCGCCAGGAGCAGCGTCCCCGCCAGCGTGGAAATGGCCATCGCGCCCATGTTGATCCAGTACGGCGGCATCAGATCGGACGGAGCGAAGCGGAAGAATGTGTAGCGATAGAAAATGAGCGAGATCAGCCAGATGTAGAGCATCCCGCCCGCGAGCCAGAACGCGAGGCTGACGAAAAGCAGCGTCTCGCTATTCGTAGAGGCGACCTTCAGGAGCGAAGCGAGCGTCGAGACGGACTGCGTGGCCACGACGGCCACGAGCCACCCGCCGTTGATCCCCTGATCGAGCGTCGGCTTGGTTTCCTTGATGGTGAGCGCGGTGAAGACCGCATAGATCAACACGAGCCAGAGCACGAGCGTGGCGATCCAGAACGCGAGCGCGAACTGTTCCTGTTTGGCCACGATGACGAGCTGTGAGCCGAGCACACTCGTGGCGGCAACGGCGGTGAAGAAGCCCACGCCGCGCTGGTGATCGCCGACGTCGGCCATGACCTCGCCCGGAAAGTGGACGATCCGCATCAAGGTCAGCACCCACAGGACGACGAACGCGATCACGTTGATGCCCAGGAGGATGCGCGGCACGAACGGGATGCCGAGGAGCTGCGCGGCGATGGAGACGATGCCGGTGGCCATCACCAGCGCAAAGTACGCCGGGTGCAGCGTGCGGATGCCATCGGAGGTCATGCGCTTGTTCAGGGGCGCTCCATCCGATAGATGTACGAGAGCAGACCGGCGTTGAGCGTGAAGCAGAGAATGCTCGCGATTGCCGCCGGGATGATGACGCGCTCCTGCCCGGCGAGGAAGGCGTTCATGGTCGCGGTGAGCAGCCAGAGCTGCAGGACCACCATGATCACGACGACGGAGAGGATGCCGAAGACGATGGTCATCTTCTGCTGCCGCGACATCGCGCGCCTCACGCCCGCACCTCGGTGCCGACCGCGTAAAGGTCACCGTCGCGGATCTCCAGCAGGATGCGCTCGAGCGGCCGGCGCGGCGGCCCGGCAATGGGGATGCCGGTTTCGAGATCGAACGAGCCATTGTGGCAGGGGCAATGGAAACGTTTCGCCGCCACCTGCGGAACCACTGCACAACTGAGGTGCGTGCACTTCTGATTGAACGCGACGTAATGCCGCGGGCCGGTGCGCACGAGGATGCAGATGTCGTGTGCATCCGGATACTCGAAGACCAGCGACGCGCCGATGGCGATGTCGTTCGCGCGCGCGATGTGCTTCACCGGCGGCTGCCCTTTGCGCTTGCGGACGAAGTTCTCGAACGCGATCCAGACTTGTCCGACCGCGAAGGCGAAGCTGGTCAACACGAGAAACTTCGTGAAATCGCGCCGGGCCACGAGCTCGTCCTGCGGCCAGTCCACCGGGAAGTCGTTCCGCCACTGCGGCTGATCGTGGTACGGCCGTCCATCCGGCGGAACGGAGAGCTGGTCGGGCGTGGTGCGGGTCGGTTGCGTCATATTCGGGATTGAGAATTGAGGATTGAGGATTGAGGATTGAAAGCCCGAACCATGAGTTCTGCGGTTCTGACTTTCATCCTCAATCCTCAATTCTCAATTCGGCCTCCTCACATGTCGTCGAAGACGGAGTCGAGCGTGCCGCCGCGGCCGACCGGTTCTTCGTCCATCGCGGAGAGCACGTCCACGTGGTGGATGCCGGCGTCGCGCGGCACCATCATGTGAACTTTGGTGGTGATGGTTTGCTGTCCGAACTGGAAGGTGTTGACCGGCTCGGAGCGCGGCCGCAGGTGCTCGATCTCTTCGCGCGTGCCGAAATAGAGCGCGCCGGAGGGACAGACGCTCGCGCACATCGGTTTCAGACCGACCGACGTGCGGTCGTAGCACAGGTCGCACTTCATCATCAGCGAGAACTCGGTCTTCATCTTCGGCACGCCGAACGGGCAGGCCAGCACGCAGTTGTTGCAGGCGATGCAGCGCGGCTTGCGCGCGGTCTGCACCACGCCGTCGCCGGTGCGCTTGATGGCGTCGGCGGGACAGACCTCCGCGCAGGTCGGCGAGTCGCAGTGCATGCAGACCACCGGCACGGTCTGCACGGAGATCGGCCGGTCGACGTACTCGAGGTGAATCATCGAGTGGCCGCGGTGCGTGTCGCATTCGCTGCACGCGGCAACGCAGGATTGGCAGCCGATGCAGCGGTTGGGGTCCAGAAAAAACTCCATCGGGGTCAAGGGATCGGCCTCCCCGGAGAAGAGCCGTCGAGTCTCCGAGTCGTCGAGTCGTCGAGAGGAACGGCCTCGTCGACTTGTCGACTTGGCGACTCGGCGACTCGCATGCGCACCGCGCACACCTTGTACTCCGGGATCTTCGAGACCGGATCCTGCGCGGCGATGGTGAGCTGATTCGCCGACTTGCGGCCGGCCCAGTGATACGGGATGAATACCGTGTCGGGCCGAATGGTCGTCACCACCTGCGCGCGCAACGTGATCGTGCCCCGCCGCGATTCGACCGTCGTCCAGTCGCCGTCCGCGATGCCGTACTTTTGCGCGAGCTTCGGGTGGATCTCCACGCGCGGCTCGGGATACTGATCGACGAGCGGCCCGATGCGCCGGGTCTGCGTTCCGGAGAGGAACTGGCTGACCACGCGGCCCGTCGTGAGGATGATCGGATAGGCCTCGTCCACATCTTCGGCCGGCGGCCGATACGCGGCCACGTTGAACCGCGCCTTGCCGTCCGGGAAGTAAAACGGACCGGCGCCTTTGGCGATGGGGTTCCACGATCCCGGCTCGAACAGTCGCGGCGTGCCGGGATGATCGTCACTTGGACAAGGCCAGAAGACGCCGTTCTGCGCGTCGATCTTCTCGTAGGTGATGCCGGAGTAGTCGGCCACGCCGCCCTTTGAGGCCACGCGCAGCTCGTCGAAGATCGCACGCGGACTGTCGAAGGTGAAGCCGTGCGGGCGCCCGAGGGCCTGGGCGATGTCCTGGATGACCCGCCAGTCCTGCTTGGCGTCGCCGGGAGGATCGACGGCCTTGTTGATCTTGATGACTCGCCCTTCGACCTGCGCCACGACTCCTTCGTCTTCTTCGTGGAGCGAGCCGGGAAGAACCACATCCGCGTACTGCGCGGTCTCGCTGAGGAAGAAGTCGATGACGGTGAAGAACTCGAGCTTCTCCAGCGCGCGCTTCACGAAGGCGTTGTCGGGAAGTGAGATCACGGGATTGAAGCAGATCAGGAGCAGCCCCTTGATCTCTCCCGCGTCGATCTTGCGCATCATCTCGTAGCAATCGACGCCCGCCTCGGGGAGCTCTTCCGGCTTCACGCCCCACACGCCGGCCACGTACTCGCGATGTGCGGGATTCGAGATGTCGCGCCAGCCCGGAAGTTGATCGCACTTCTGTCCGTGCTCGCGGCCGCCCTGCCCATTGCCTTGCCCCACGACCGTCCCGTACGCGCAGAACGGCTTTCCGAGGCGCCCCGAGGCCAAGACGATGTTGATCGTGGAGAGACAGTTCTCGACACCGTGGGAGTGGTGCTCGATCCCGCGCGCGTGCATGAGGAAGCTCGTCTTCGCGGTGCCCCACAGTTCCGCCGCGGCGCGGATCGATTTCTCCGCGACGCCCGTCACCTCCGCGGTCCGCCGCGGCGTCCACTGTGCGACGTGCTCCGCGACGGCCTCGAAGCCGACGGTGTTCTGGGCGATGAAGTCGTGATCGATCCAGTCGTTCTCGATCATCAACTGCAGGATGCCGTTGAAGAGCGCCGCGTCCCGCCCCGGTTTGACCGGCAGGAAGATGTCCGCGGTGCGCGCGATCGGGGTGATGCGCGGATCGACGACGATCAGCTTCCCGCCGTTCTCGCGCGCCTGCCAGACGTAGTTCGTGGTGATCGGCGAGCACTCCGCCGTGTTCGATCCCGCAATGAGCACGACCTCGGCATTGAGGATGTCGTCCCACGGATTCGCGCTGCGGTCGATGCCAAAGGCTTTCTTGTTCGCGGCCCCCGCGCTGACCATGCACAGCCGGCCGTTGTAGTCGATGTACTTCGTCTTCAGGCACACGCGGGCGAACTTGCCCATCAGGTACGCCTTCTCCGTGGTGAGGCTCGCGCCCGAGAGCACGCCGAAGGCGTTCGGACCGTACTGCGACTGAATGCGCTCGATCTCCGACGCCACGCGGGCGATGGCCGCGTCGTACCCCATCGGCGAGAAGCCCTTCTCGGAATCGGGATCGCGTTGCAATGCGGTGGTCAGACGGTCCTCGTGACCGCCCTGCAGATAGCGCTTCACGCCCTTGGGACAGAGCATCCCCTTGTTGAACGGAAAGTCGTAACGCGGCTCGAAACCGATGACCAGGTTGTCCTTGACCTTCAGGTTGATGCCGCACTGCTGGCCGCAGAAGCAGCAATGCGTCGGAACGATCTTGTCCGGCTCGACGCCGGCGTCCATGCGCGAGCCGTCCATGCGGTTGAGGTGCGGTCCCCACGCGTCGGCGAGGACGTCTTCTTCTTTGGGTAGCGTTGCCATTCAGGCGCTCCTCACTGGCGCGTGTTCGCCGGGGCTTCCGCGCCGTCCCCAAAGCGCGCCCTGCGCAATGGCGAGCATCGAGCGCCGGCATGCGGGGCAGATGCGCTGGTAGTGCTCGACAGGAGAATTGGTTTCGTAGCGATAGCCGAGCTCGCGCTCGACCTCGATCAGATCGTTGATCTGCAGCAGCGGCGCGTACTCCTGCTCGCACCGCCGGCACTTGGCCATTCCTTCCTTCGCGGCCACGTCCTTGTAGAAGCTCACGCCGAGCTGCGCCGGCCGCTGAAAGATGTGAAAGAACTTTCCGAACGGCAGATAGAGCAGCGTGAAGATGACCGTGATCGCGTGCAGGAGCGCCAGGAAGTCGTAGCCGTAGCCCTGCATCCAGGTGTAGCTGGCCGTGAGCATCAGGCCGGTCATGCTGATCGCGAACAGGAGAATGAGCGGCAAAAAGTCTTCGGCGAAGCGCTGGAGCGCGGCCGCGCCGTGATCGCGCATACGTCGCCGCATCGCCAGCATCACCCCGGCAATGACCATGAACGACGACCACACCAATCCGTGAAAGATGAGAAACGCGACAGCCGAATGAATCTTGAACGACGACGTCGCGAATCCGAAGACGAAGGTGCGGTACGACTCGATGTCTCCCGGCACGGTCTCAAAGTGCACCCAGCCGAAGACCAGTGGAAACGTGATCGCGAACGCGAGCACGCAGCCCCACATGATCAGAAAGTGCGCAAGACCCCGTGAGACACCACGTTTGAAGATGAAGCGGTTCAGTGCAAAGTCCGAGGTGACACGGCGAAACCAGTTCCCGATGTTCGTCGTGAGATAGCGCGGACTGAAGAACAACTGCCAGCCACGGTTCCAGTAGCGCTTCGTGGGAGGGCGCTGCAGCCACATCGAGTAACGGTACGTGATGGCGAACGTCGCGAAGAGCACCGCGAACGTGTAGCCGACCAGCGCGGCGTCGAAGTGCTGGAGGTTGCGCGAGCCGACGACGATCAGCACGGCCAGGACCGCCGTGAAGAGCGTCCCCCACGCTGCGCCGATCCAGCGTTCCCGTCCCACACGTCCCAACATCCAGGTCCTCCTGGGAATGAAGCTTAGTCTCTCCGGCCGCCGAAGAGCATGATGGATGTCATATCGGTTCGAGATCGCGAAGCGCCCGTCCGGAAACGAAGAGCCGCGCGCGCGGAGCAACTGAGCGGTCGATGAGCGGGTACGGTGTCCGAATGAACTACCATGCTGCTGTGCAGCAGTCGCAACGGCACTACACGATCGATGACTACTTTCTCGCCGAGGAGTCCTCGCCTCTCAGGCACGAGTACTTCCGGGGAGAGGTTTTCGTCATGGCCGGAGGCACGCCGGAACACAACACGATCGCGCTGAATGTCGCGGCAGCCTTCCACAGCGCACTGACAGGATCGCCATGCCGGGCGTTCGGCAGCGATCAGCGAATCGCTACGCCTTCCGGACTCTACACCTATCCGGATGTGTCGATCGTCTGCGGTCCATTGCAGCTCACGAGCGACCGGCTTCCCTCCATCGTCAATCCCGTCGTGCTGGTCGAAGTTCTCTCCGACTCGACATGCGACTACGATCGAGGCGAGAAGTTCGATCTCTATGCATCCATCCCGACGCTCCGCGACTATCTGCTCATCGAGCCGGCACGCGTGTACCTCGAGTATCGGTATCGGCGAGCGGATGGGGAGTGGACGAGTGTCGTGAAGGAGTCGATGGAGGACAGCTTCTCCGTCACTTCCATTTCGATGCCGCTGCCACTGACGCGCGTCTACGAGAACATCGCGTTGAGCCGCCCGTAATCTGCGCGCCGGAAGAGCTCGCCGAGGAATGATCCATGCGGGAAGATCCCAATCGTCACAGAGACTCGCACCGTTCCGCGAACCAGACGACGAGCCTTTCGTTAGGCGTCTTTGGGAGTGAGGCGACTGGTCGCCGCTTTGGAAGTCACGAAACGCGGCAAGCCGCCGTACTCCGAAGCGGCTCGAACTTCGCCGTGAAGTGACGAAGGAACCGCGGTTCGTAGGTGATGCGATATCCGCACAGCTCCTTCGCACGGGCAGCGACTTCGATCACGGCCTCGGCGGCATAGCGCAGTTGAGCGTCCGTGTAGAGGCGCCGAGGGATGGCCAGGCGCACCAGTTCCAGCGGGGCCGCCGCGGTGGCGCGGCCGAACATCACGCTGCCGATCTCGCTCGAGCGCACACCCCCGTCGACATACAACGCATTCACGAAGGCCACGCCCGGGAACTCCAGCGGCGGGATGTGCGGCAGCAGTGCGGCGGCGTCGATGAAGACGCCGTGGCCGCCGGCCGGCTGCACGATGGGGATGTTCGCGTCGCTCAGCCGGCGCGCGAAGGCAGCGACCGATGCGATGCGATGCGCGAGATACGTTTCGTCGACGACCTCCTCGAGACCGCGTGCGATCGCCTCCATGTCGTAGCCCGCCAGGCCGCCGTAGGTCGGAAAGCCCTCGGTGAGGATGAGCAGGTTGCGGCACTTCTCGGCCAGCGCGTCGTCGTTCAAGGCCAGGAAGCCGCCGATGTTCGCCAGCCCGTCCTTCTTCGCCGACACGATGCAGCCATCCGCGAGGGCGAACATCTGCTGCGCGATCCTCTCCGGTGTGAGGTCGCGATAGCCGGGCTCGCGCTGCTTGATGAACCACGCGTTCTCCGCGAAGCGGCAGGCGTCGAGGATGAACGGCTTGTCGAAACGCGCGCAGAGCTCGCGCACGCCGGCCAGGTTCTCCATCGACACCGGCTGTCCGCCTCCGGAGTTGTTTGTGATGGTCACCATCACCAGGCGTACGCGCTCGCCATCGTCGCGAAGAGTGCGCTCCAGCGCGCCCAGATCCATGTTGCCCTTGAAGGGATGGAGCGTGGCGGGCTGGCGCGCGACGCCGATCACGAGATCGCGCGCTTCCGCGCCGGTGAACTCCACATTCGCGCGAGTAGTATCGAAGTGAATGTTGTTCAGCACCACGTCGCCAGGCTGCAGCATGGCCTGAAAGAGAATGCGCTCGGCCGCGCGGCCCTGGTGCGTCGGCAGAACGTGCCGATATCCGGTGAGGTTGTGCACCGCACCCTCGAACCGATAGAAGGACGCGCTGCCGGCGTACGACTCGTCGCCGCGCATCATTGCCGACCATTGTTCGGACGACATGGCTCCCGTGCCGGAGTCGGTGAGCAGGTCGATGATGACGTCCTTCGCGGCAAGCTGGAACACATTGTTGCCTGCACGCTCCAGCGCCGCCGCACGCTGCTCTTGGGTGGTGATGTGGATCGGCTCCACGGCTTTCATGCGGAACGGCTCGAAAGGAATGCTCATGGCGAGCACCACTCTGGCGCTTTGTTGCACCCCACGTGGTGATGGCATCGCCCTCGACGTGTGACCTTCATCACTTCCGTTCGTGCTCGTCGTCGCACCTCGGATCCCCCAGCCACCCCCACATTCGGTGACGGAGGCTCTCCATGCCGTCGCCGTACAACATCGAGATCCAGAACAGTTGCACATCCTGCGCGCGAGGCACGGAGCAGTTGTTCTGCGACATGTCCCCCGAGGCGATGAAGACGCTCGACGCGATCAAGTTCACCAGCGTCTATCCCAAGGGCTCGATTCTTTTCGTCAACGGCGAAGAGCCGCGCGGCGTGTTCATCCTCTGTAGCGGGAGGGCGAAGCTCACCGCGTCCTCTTCGGAGGGACGCACGCTGATCGTAAAGATCGCCGAGAGCGGGGAAGCCCTGGGCGTCAGCGCGACGATTCTCGGCCGGCCTTACGAAGTGAGCGCGGAGACGCTCGAGCCGTCGCAGATCAACTTCATCAAACGCGACGACTTTCTGCGCTTCCTCAATACACATACCGAGGCGTGCATGCATACCGCGCGACAACTGAGCGAAAAGTATCAATCGGCCCAGAGGGAGATCCGCTCGCTCGGCCTCGCCCAGTCGACCGGGGAGAAACTGGGAAAGCTCCTCCTCGACTGGTGTGCGCGGCACGGCGAGACGACGCCGACGGGCATTCGGCTGAAGGTCCTCCTGACGCACGAGGAGATCGCGCAGATGATCGGCACGACGCGTGAGACGGTCACGCGCCTGCTCAGCGGTTTCAAGCGCAAGAAGATCGTCGAAGTGAAGGGGTCGACCATCGTCATCCTCCGCAAGGAGGAGCTGGAACGCATGGTCAGCATCTGAGCGGGCACGGTCGCGCCGCGGGTTGCTCCGCCTTGCGAGATGAGCTGCGAGTCACCGCGAGCGCGACCTCGGGCGGCGCAATCCGCGTTTCGGGGATGGCCGACGATTACTCGCCGGCTTCGAGTGAGGGGCTGCCGCGTCCGGACATCGGCGCCTCCCGACGGCTTTGCCGTTCCCCCGCTTTGACCAGCGCCACGGAGATCACCAGCAGCAGCGTGATGGCGTTGCCGACGATCACGACCGGATCGCGGCGAAGCACGCCGTAAAGCGTCCAGAGAGACACGCCCATGACGAACAGGGCCAGGTACCCCCAAGAAAAATCACGCGCGCTGCGCGTGCTCCAGGTCCGCACCACCTGCGGCAACCATGCAACCGTCGTCCCGATGGCAGCTCCGAATCCGATCGTGAAAATGAAAGCGTCGTTCATGTAGAGGAGACGTTGAAGGAAGGCCTCGCATCGACCCATGACGGCCATCACTGCGAGAGGTGCGGCCGCGCACACTCGGCCTCGATCGGGGGCGCTGCCCGCAACGGAACGCGGCTCACTTTCCCCCGTTCCTGCGTCGCGGGCGAGACGCCCACGGGCCAGCCGGCGAGGACGCCGGCGTTCCTAGCGCACGAAGAACCTGGTGTACAGCACGGCACCCGCGGCCGACAGCATCAGGTCCGGCTCCTAACCGGTCCCGCGTACGAAGTCGTCGATGTCCTGATTCGCCTCGTCGCCGGGACGGAACTATGCGCTATCCTAACCGGGGATGACAGCCTCTCTGCCGCAGTCGCATCACGACTACTCGTTCGCGGATTACCTCGCGCTCGAGCGCGACAGCGAGATCAAACACGAATTCGATTCCGGAGAGATCCTGGCCATGGCCGGCGGAACGGCCAGGCACAGCGCGTTGGCTGCAAAGATCATCGTCGCGCTCGGAACGACGCCGGCGCGAGGCTGCACGGTGTTCCAATCCGACATGCGAGTGCGCATCGCCGCCACCGGCCGCGCCACCTATCCCGATGCCTCCATGGTCTGCGGACCGATCGAGTACGACACCGAGGATGCCGTGCGGACGACCATCACCAATCCGATCCTGCTCGTAGAAGTGCTCTCCGTGACGACCGAGAAGGGTGACCGCGGCGACAAGTGGATGCACTACCAGCGCATTCCTTCGCTCGCGGAGTACGTTCTCGTGAACCAGGAACCGCGCATCGAGATCTTCCGCCGCACACCCCTCGGGACGTGGGAGTATTTCGAAGTGCGCGAAGGTATCCTGAAGCTCGCCTCCGGCCCGGCACTCGATCTATCGATGCTGTACGCCGATCTTCCCGTCTGAGCGGACCTCGATGATCGCACCGTTTCGCTTTCCCGTGCCGGGCGATTCTCAGATCAACAGCCGCAAGCGACCGCGCGATCGGACCTGTTCCTGCAAGGCCCCTACGATCGCGCGCGAAGCGAAATCGACGACCTCCGTGTAATCGAACGACTCATCGTCGGCGCGCGGATCGAGCGAGTCGTCGTACATCGGATGAGCCACGGGAGCGGTACCGAGAATCATGGCCTCCCGATCGTCGAGGAAGCGGCGCAAGTCCTCGCCGAGAGAATCCGCCGGCCCGAGAATCGACTCGATGCGCGGCCCGAGGAACGATTGGCGCGCTTCGAACACCGCTTCGAGCGCGAGGGCCAGCCGCAGCACGGACATCATGTCTTCTTCTTCGCTGCGCGCCAGATACAACAGATGAAAGAGCGTCCTGGCGGTGCTCGTGGTGGCCACCTGCTGCGTGCCGATTCCGAGGGCGTCGTACCACGCCTTCACGTCCGCCAGCGGCAACGGCTCGATCCGCGGCCAATCCCGGATCGCCGACGTCGCCCAGGCGGTTTCGAAAACCCGCGCGTCGAGCGCGACTTCCCGCTCCCGGCGCTCGCCCCACGACCATCGCATCCGTCCGCCGAACGATCCCGGCACGGCTACATTCAGCATCAGAAACGACTCGTGGAGAAACAGCTCGAGGAATGGATGCAGATCGCGCCCATCGGCATCGGCACGTTCATCGACGAAGCTCACCGTCACGTCGACCGGAGGGGCTTCTTCCGGCGGCTCATCAGCGTCCGGATCGCTTTGCGCGTTCCGCTCCGCATCGAGCCGCCGCCATTCGATCCACGGAGCCCAATCGAGCCGCACGCGCACGAGACCATCTTCGAACGGGTATGTGCGCTCGCCGAGGAGCTCCGCGGCCGCGGCCAAGACCTGAAGATCCGCCTCGTCGGAATCCCACTTACGGTTTTCGAAGAAACGTTCGAACGGCTGGATCTGCAGATTGAGGGAAGTGGCTTTAGACACGCATGAGTGTCTATCCGATCGCGTCGCCGGGGTCAATGCCGCTGCGGTCTCAGCGCGGCCCCCATCTTCCGCACCGCCTCAATCTGTGTCTCGTCAACTTACGCCATCGCACGCGTCGGCCTCGAGCAGACTGTGACCTTCCCCGCCCAGGTCACCGGCGGCTGAGCCAATCGTCATGGAAGGCTTGGAGTCGAGGCAGGGACTCGCGGTCTTTGGCTTGCTGCCGATGATGTCGTCCGGATGGCCGACCGGGAAACCATCCACGTCGACACGACGCATCCAGGCGTCC
>JBDTOZ010000244.1:0-13438 GCA_039932995.1 Acidobacteriota bacterium
TGCTGGTTGCTGGTTGCTGGTTGCTGGTTGCTGGTTGCTGGTTGCTGGTTGCTTGGAGTGCTCCGTCAGCCGCAACACCTCAGACAACCAGCAACTAGGAACCAGGAACCAGCAACAGCGCCCGGAACTACACCCCGTGTAACTCGAGCTCCTTGAAATCTTCGTCCGTCAGCGGCACGTCCTTCATCTGTTTCTGGATCTTCTGTCCGTTCCAGATGATCAGGTGGTCCTCGTTGCCGAGCACGACGACATCGTCCGCAATGCCGGCCACTTCGCGCAGGACGGCGGGGACCAGCAGACGCCCCTGCGCGTCGAGCGTGGCCACCTGTCCGTAGTAGTTCACCCGCTGAAGGAGGTTGCTCTTGGCCCGCGAGGTGGATGGAACCTTGGCGAGCCGGGCCTGAAACTCAAACCAAACCGGCAGGGGGTAAATCAGGGCCTGCTCGCCGTCCATGGACGTGATGAAGCAGTCCGAACCGTATCGCTCTTCAATGATCTTGCGGAAATCGGTCGGGACCTTGAGGCGTCCCTTTTCGTCGATCCTGGCGGGGCTGTGCCCCATGAGTACGTTCAGTTCCACGATCTGTAGAGCCTATTTCCGTAGTGATTCGGAGGCATTTGTACCACCAGCGACCACTAGAGTCCACAAATTTCCACCGTCCGTTCAAAAAAAGGGAACTCCATGAGCTCAACCCCGCTCTCGGCGCGACCCCCTCGCGGCAGCCCCGGGTGGTCCCGCGTGCGGGGGACCCCTCGAGAGACCTGTCGCATGTCACTTCTTGAACTTCGCAAAAATGTCGGTTCCGATCAGGCTGTCGGCGGACTCGAGCACTTTGCGGATCGAGTCGAGGATGTCACCCCGGCCGCTCCAGTGCTGGCGCAGGATCTCGGGGTCGGTGTCGCTGAGCATGCGCTTGAGAAGATACGCCGCGAACACCAGGTCGTCGATGTAGCCCATCGGCCCCAGGATGGCTTCAGGGATGATGTCGAGCGGGAACAGGTAGTACGCGATCCCGCTGCCCAGCATCATTTTGTTTTTCGAGCTCACCCGAGCGTCGTTGACCAGCCGCCACAGCAGCACGAAAACGTCCGGAGCCAGCAGCAGAAACTCCCCTGCCGTTCCCGCGGCCGTACCCTTCTTGTCGAGATACTTGCGGATGTTCTCCCGCATCCGGTCGTAGAAACGATCCGCCTTCTCTTTCGACACCGGACCGCTCGACTCGGTGCTCTCCCGCATCGTCTCTTCGAATTCACCTTCAGACTTTGGGTCCATGGTTCCCTCCAACGGGCAAGTCTGCCCCTCCGCGACCGAGGGTCACGGCCAGGCCGCCTTCGATGATCCAGATCTTCTGGAGATCCGCTGCGACGAATGATGGCAAGAACCGATCCATCGAGACGACCAGCGTGGCCGGATCTTCATAGGTCACCAGTTCTTTGGGCAGGCGGTCGCGAATGAGGCCGACCAGCAACGACGGCACCGGAATGGGCCCGGCCGAAATCTTCCCCAGAGGCACGCGCACCGTCGTCCCGCGGGTCAGGATCTGAGTGATCTCCACGGAGAACGGCACGCTGATGAACTTCCTCACGGAACCCTCGACGCGGAGCAGGCCGTTGGTGAACTTCAGCTCCAGACGCTCGAGCATGGGCTCCTTCGCGACGATCTCCTTGACCATCGCGTTCAGCTTCTCGCCGTCCACACGGACGTCAATGGAGTCCCATTCGATGAGGTGTCTCATAGAACACGAAAGCCCTTTTCACCACAGAGGTCCAGAGAGCACCAGGAACTCTCCGTGTTCTCAGTAGCTCTGGGGTGGAAAGTAGTTGGTACTCGACCTGAACCGGCTTGTCATTCGCGAATCACCGGTTCGCGAATCCCCGGCCCCTCGCACCCTGGCCGGTCACTGTATCATTCGCGTCCGATGCCCAAGCGGTCCGACCTTCACAGCATTCTCATCATTGGTTCCGGCCCCATCGTCATCGGGCAGGCGGTGGAGTTCGACTACTCCGGGACACAGGCCTGCAAGGCGTTGCGCGACGAGGGATACCGGATCATTCTGGTCAACTCCAACCCCGCCACGATCATGACCGATCCGGAGTTCGCGGATCGGACCTACATCGAGCCGCTCACGCCCGAGACGCTGGAGCGGATCATCGAGCGCGAGAAACCCGACGCCATCCTCCCCACCGTCGGCGGCCAGACCGGGATCAACCTGGCCATGGCGCTCTACGAGAACGGCGCGCTGGAGCGGCACGGCGTGGAGCTCATCGGCGCGAACTACGACGCCATCAAGACCGCGGAGGACCGGCAGCTCTTCAAGGAAAAGATGCTCAGCATCGGCGTCGACGTCCCTCAGTCGACGTACGCAGCCACCGTCGACGACGCCGAGCAGTTCGCGGTCACGATCGGCTATCCGCTGGTGATCCGTCCCTCGTTCACTCTCGGTGGAGCGGGAGGAGGCATCGCCTACAACGTGGAAGAGCTGCGCTCCATCGTGGCCCGGGGCCTGGAGCTCTCCCCCGTCCATCGCGTGCTCGTCGAAGAGTCGGTGATGGGCTGGAAGGAATTCGAGCTCGAGGTCATGCGCGACCGTGCGGACAACGTGATCATCGTCTGCAGCATCGAGAACTTCGATCCGATGGGCGTGCATACCGGCGACTCCATCACGGTGGCTCCGCAACAGACGCTCACCAACGACGAGTACCACGCGATGCGCGATGAGGCCAAGCGCATCATCCGGGCCATCGGCGTGGAGACCGGCGGCTCGAACATCCAGTTCGCGGTGCACCCCCAGACCGGCCGGCGCATCTGCATCGAGATGAATCCCCGCGTTTCGCGCTCCTCCGCGCTGGCCTCCAAGGCCACCGGGTTTCCCATCGCCAAGTTCGCGGCACTGCTGGCCGCCGGCTACACGCTGGACGAGATTCCGAACGACATCACCAAGAAGACGCCGGCCTCCTTCGAGCCGTCGATCGACTACGTTGTGGTGAAGATTCCACGCTTCTCCTTCGAGAAGTTCCCCAATACGCCCCACCTCCTCAGCTTCTCCATGCAGTCCGTGGGTGAGGCGATGGCCATCGGCCGGACGTTCAACGAGGCCCTGCAGAAAGGGCTGCGCTCGCTGGAGATCGGCGTGGCCGGCCTGGAGACACACGACAGCGCACGGGAGCGCCTGCCGGAGCTGTTGCGAACACCCACCCCCGAGCGCATCTTCGCCGTGGGCGACGCCTTGCGGGCCGGAATGACGGTGGAAGAGATCCATGCGCTGTCGCATATCGACCCCTGGTTTCTGCGCGAGATGCGCAAGATCATCGAGCTGGAGTCGTCGAGTCTTCGCGTCTTCGAGTCTTCGAGTGACGACCCTGCCTCCCGGCGACTCGATTACGCCACGACGCTGCGACTCAAGCGCAACGGCTTCTCCGACCGCCAGCTCGCGAAGCTCACCGGCCGTACGGAGTCCGCGGTGCGTGCGGAGCGTCATGCACTGGGCCTCCGTCCCGTCTACAAGCGCGTGGACACCTGCGCGGCGGAGTTCGAGGCCACGACACCGTATCTCTACTCCACCTACGAGACCGAGAACGAGGCCGCGCCCACCGATCGACGCAAGGTGATCATCCTCGGCTCAGGACCCAACCGCATCGGACAGGGCATCGAGTTCGACACCTGCTGCGTACACGCGTCCTTCGCGCTGCGCGAGATCGGCCTCGAGACGATCATGATCAACTGCAACCCGGAGACGGTCTCGACGGACTACGACACGTCCGACCGTCTCTACTTCGAGCCGCTCACGCTCGAAGACGTGCTGGAGATCGTCGAGTTGGAGAAGCCTGAAGGGGTGATCGTGCAGTTCGGCGGGCAGACCCCTCTCCGGCTGGCCAAGCAGTTGGCGGACGCGGGCGTGCCGATGTGGGGCACCTCCGTCGACTCCATCGACATCGCCGAGGACCGTGAGCGTTTCGGAGAGCTGGCCCGCAAGCACGACATCCGCGTTCCCAAGAATGGCATCGCCCTCAACGAAGCCGACGCTCTCGCGGTCGCGCAGCGCATCGGCTATCCGGTCGTGGTGCGCCCCTCCTACGTCCTCGGCGGACGGGCCATGGCCATCGTCTACGACGCGGACGCACTGTCCGGCTACATGGCCCATGCCGTGGAGGCTGCGCCGGGGCAGACGATCCTGGTCGACCATTTTCTCGAAGATGCCATCGAGATCGACGTGGATGCGGTCGCGGACGGCGAGGACGTCGTCGTGGCCGGCATCATGGAGCACATCGAGCTGGCCGGCATCCACTCCGGGGACTCCACAACCGTCATCCCGCCCTACATCATCGGGAAGCGCGACCAGGACCGGATCCGTCGGCTCACCGTGGAACTGGCCAAGGCCTTGAACGTCATCGGTCTGATGAACGTGCAGTACGCGATCCAGCACGACGATCTCTACGTGCTGGAAGTGAACCCGCGTGCATCCCGTACCGTGCCCTACATCTCCAAGGCCACCGCCGTCCCCTTCGCCAAGATCGCCGCGAAAGTGATGGCCGGCCATTCGCTACGCTCGCTCGGCCTCACCGCGGAGCCGCGTGTCGATGGCTACTTCGTCAAGGCTCCGGTCTTTCCCTTCAATCGCTTCCCCCGCGAGGACACCCTCCTCGGCCCCGAAATGAAGTCGACCGGTGAAGTGATGGGAAGCTCGCATTCCTTCGGTGAGGCCTACGCCAAAGCGCTCCTGGGCGCCGGGACGCGCCTGCCGCTGGGAGGCACCGCCTTCATCTCCGTCAACGACAACGACAAGCGGCCCCATGTCGTCTCCGTGGCCCGCGAGCTCCTGGCACTCGGCTTTCGCATTCTGGCCACGGGAGGCACGCGTGAATTCCTCATCCAGAACGGCATCGAGGCCGACTTCGTCTCCAAGGTCCACGAAGCGAGACCGAACATCGTCGACCACATGATCAATGGTGAAGTGGCGTTGGCCATCAACACCCCGTTCGGCAAGTCCGCCTTCGTCGACGACACCTACATCCGCCGCACCGCGCTCCAACTGAACATCCCCTGCATCACCACCCTCACCGCCGCGACGGCGTGCGTGGAAGGGATCCGCTCCTTGAAGGCAGGCACCAACACGATCGCGGCGCTACAAGAGCAGCACGCGATCACCTTGCGGTGAGTTTGGGTTGAAGCGCGACGCGCGGCATTCCGGTTGATCCCACGTCGATGAGCGGGATCAACCGGAAGCAGTGAAGATTCAGGCGGTCACATTGAGAAACACGCGCGTGTTGGCCAGTTCGGTCTTGAACTGGTTGATGGCCCGGACGGTATAAGAGACGCGTTTGCCTGCCGCTGCCGGAAGGGCTGCGCCGGAGAGTTGGCGGTGAGGGCGCGCGCCGCCCGGTTTGCGAGTGCGATAGGTGGATTGCGCGAACGGGGACGGCTTCTCGAGCTCCACGACCACTTCTTCGACGCTCACGTCTGCGCCGCCGAGGTAGCGGAAATCCCATTCGATGCCTTCGCCCACGCCCACTGAGACTTCGATCGGATTGGCGATGACGTAATAGCGTCCCGCGGCCTGCTCGACGTCGATGCGGACGGGCACGGTGCGCACCGCCGGATGGTCGACGTCATCGGGGCGAATGAGACGGTCGGAGGAGGCTGGCGGTGCGGCCACAGCCGATGGAGCCTCGGCACGGGCAGGGGCGGCGATGAAGGAGGCCGGACGGGGCTTTTCCGAAGAGAGCCACGACGCCGCGGGAGCGCCGCTCGAATGAACACGCGGACGCGCCCGACGCCCGCGCTTCTTCTCATCCACGACCGCGGCGGTCGTGGGTTTGGGAACGGCGGAAACGTTCGGCGCAACAGGAACGGCGGCAGGCGCGGGCTTGACGGCCTTCGGTTTGACCGCAGGTTTCGCCGGCTTGGTCGCAACCTTCGCTGCAACAGTCTTGGCAACCGGTTTGGCGACCGGCTTGGCCACCGTCTTCGCCACCGTCTTGGCGACCGGCTTCGCCAGGGCGGCCTTCGCCGGCGGCTTGACGGGTTTGGAGGAAGGCTTGGGAGCGGGTTTGGGGGCGGGTTTGGGCGCTGGCTTCGCGGCAACCTTCAGCGCCGGCTTCCCACCACCTTTCGCCGCAGACTTGGCGGGCGCGGCCGTTTTCCTGCCGGAACCGGCCGATTTCACGGGCTTCGCCGCCTTCTTCGCGGACGGTTTGGGAGTGGCCTTAACTGCTTTTTTTACAGCGGGTTTGACGGAGGCGCTGCTGCTCTTCGCCGCGGTCTTTTTCTTGCTCGCTACGGCTGCGCTCTTTGCGCTCGCCCCAGCCTTTTTCACCGCCGCTTTGCCCCCAGCGACGGCTTTCTTCCCCTGCGCCTTAGCCATGAAACCTCATTTCGGACGACCGGGCTTAAAAATGGATGGCGCAATATAGCAGCGGTGGCTCGGATCGCCAATCGTTTATTAGCGATCCCGTCCGCGACTGGGCCCAAAGCGAAGCGCACCCATTACGGCGCAGCTCGCCTGAGAATCCCGGCGATTCCCCTCGAGTGGCAGTCGCGCCCTATCGGAAAACGCCGGACACGCTGAACCCGCCATCGACGGCGATGGACTGGCCCGTGATGTACGACGCGGCCGGCATGCAGAGAAAGGCCACCAGCGCCGCCACCTCCTCCGGCTCGCCGATCCGGCCCAGCGGAGTCGTGGCCAGGATCTTCTCCAGCCGGATCGGATCGTCGAGCACCGGTTGCGCCAGCGGCGTGCGGATGTACCAGGGCGCCACGGCGTTCACGCGAATGCCGTCCGCCGCCCATTCCGCCGCCAGCCCGCGGGTCATGTGCTCGACCGCGGCCTTGGTCATCGCGTACGGGACTCCAGTGCCGAGGTGACGGAAGGCCGCGACCGAAACGATGTTCACCACACTGGCCGCGCCTGATTTCCGGAGCAGCGGATAGGCCAGCCGGGCCATCTCGAAAGCCGAATCCTGATTGGTCTCTCGAACGTGGACGTATTCGTCATATTCGTATTGGACGGCCTTCTTGCGGATGTTCGTTCCGGCGTTGTTGATGAGGATGTCCAGCCGATCGAGACCCGCGAAGATCCTGAGGCGATCCGCCGGCTTGGTGACGTCGGCGGAGATGTCGGCCTTGGAACCGCGAGCGACGCGCACGACCGTGGCCCCAAAGCGGGCCAGCTCGTCGGCGATGGCCAGCCCAATGCCGGCCGTTGCTCCGGTCACGAGCGCCTGTTTCCCCTCGAGCATCCACTTGGTCATGACGTTCTCGGTTTCTTCCCGGCTGACCTCAAGCCGACTGATCGATCTCTGCTCGCAACACCGCCCGCAGCTCCTCGGCGATTCGTGTGATGAGCGACCGGTCTTCTCCTTCCACCATCACCCGCACCAGATTCTCCGTACCCGAGTAGCGCACGAGGATGCGGCCCCGGCCCTCGAGCTCCTCAAGGGCGGCGGCATGCGCGGCCTGATAACGGGGCAGGGTGTCGAGCGGAGGCTTGGCGCGGACGCGTTCATTCAACAGGAGCTGAGGCATCGGGTCGAAGGTGGCCAGACGCGAGAACGGCGAGCCCATCTCGGAGAGAATGTGGCCGAAGACGAGCGCGGTGTGGATGCCGTCGCCGGTGGTATGGACGGAGCGATCGATGATGTGTCCCGACTGTTCGCCCCCCAGGAGCGCGTCCCGCTCGAGCATGACTTCCAGCACGTACTTGTCGCCGACCTGGGCCCGGCACAGCTCGATCCCATCCGCCTGCAATTGTTTCTCGAAGCCGAAGTTCGACATGACCGTGGTCACGACGCAGTTGCCGCGCAGGGCTCCCCGGCGGACGAGCGATTTCGCCCAGAGGTAGATGACCTCGTCGCCGTCGCGCACCTTGCCGGCATCGTCGACGAAGATGGCCCGGTCGGCGTCGCCGTCGAAGGCCACACCGTAGTCCGCGCCCTGCTCCACCACCACGCTGGCCAGATGTTCCGGATGCAGGGCACCGGCGTCCTGATTGATGTTCCTTCCGTTCGGTGTGTCGTGAATCACGACCACTTCGGCTCCCGCGCGACGGAAGACCTCCGGCCCGATGCGGGAGGCCGCACCGTAGCCGGTATCGAGGACGACCTTCCTCCCGGAAAGTGCCGCCGGGGGCACTCCTCCGATGAGAAAGCGCTCGTATTGCTCGATGAGAGTGGCGTTCTCCGTCAGGTCGATCTGCGGAATCACCACATCCTCGCGGCGCACGGCGCGCAACTCGTCCTCGATCTGTTCTTCGACCGAGTCCGGCACTTTCATACCGTCGTGTCCGAAGATCTTCACACCGTTGTCTTCGAAAGGATTGTGCGAAGCTGAGATCGAGATCGCCGCCGCGGCGTCCGTGGTGCGGCAGAGATAGGCCACGCCCGGTGTCGGAATGATCCCCACGAACACCGCTGTCCCCCCACCCTGCACGATGCCGGCGGCCAGCGATCGCGCAATCTCCGGCCCGGACTCCCTCGTATCCATCCCCAGAAGCACGCTCGCGCCGCCCAGACGATGGGCAAGCGCCTCTCCGAGCGCGAACATCGTCGCGGAGTCGAGTGGATAAGCCCCGGACTTTGCCCGGATCCCGTCAGTGCCGAAGAGCACTCTCATGCAGAGAGCCTTCGAACCGTGAAGGAGAAAGAACGAGACTCCTGCCGCTGCATTGCATCAGACCGGGATCCGCGGGAAGTCACGGGCCGAATCATCGAACATCCTTCATGGTTCCGTGTTCCTCGAGCATCCTTGATCCTTCTTCAATTCCTTCTTCAATCTCATTGCTGCGGGTGAGTCCCCGTCGTGTCCGTCCCGGTGCTGTCCGTGGCGACCGGGACCACCGGTCCGACCTCGGCAAGGACAGGCACGGTCACCTGCGTCGCCAGCGGCGAAAGGACGCGCACGAGCGGCGAGTCGGAGATGACGGCGACGCTCTGTATGAACGTCGCCGTGCGGCCGGTCATGATAATCCTCTCGGTGGTCACTTCCGCGAGATTCATGATCTGCGATTCCGGCCCCGACACCAGCGCGAGCGCCGGCTCCGGCTGGGCCTGACCCACGACGAAACCCGCCGGAGCGGCCCCGTCGAGAAGAGGCCGAATCGGCACGGCCCGCTGCCGAAGCGCCTCCACCCGAAACCGGATCTTGGTCGGCTGGATGGAGACGACCTCGATTCCCTCCGGCACGTTGATGTGCTGGGCCCGAACGGTGATCTCCACTTCGCCGGGCTTGGAGATCGAGCTCAGATCCGCCGAGGCCTCCAAGCTCTGCGAGGCCAGGGCGCGCAGATCGGATTTGCGGCCACGCACACGCACCGCCACACTGCTGGCGATGTCCTGCGTGGTGATGACCAGGGAGGGAGGCACGCCGACCAGAGAGAGCGAGGCCGTGACGATGCGCTCGCGCACCTGTTCGCGCCGCGGGGCGGAGACGTACCACCAGAGAATGCACGCCAGCAGGAGGGAGACGAGCTTGAGGCCGAGATTCCTCACGACAGACCTCCGAAGCGGCCGGTCATCCTGGCCCGAAGCGCCTCCCGATCGAGATGCTCACTGATGACGCCGTCCACGGTCACCGCCACCGACCCATTCTCCTCGGAGACGACGATCACCAGTGCGTCGCTTTCTTCGCTGATGCCGATGGCCGCGCGGTGGCGCGTTCCGTGTGCGAGCTTCGGATCCGGCGTCGCCGTCAGCGGGAGAAACGCGTTCGCCACGACCACGCGGTTGCCACGTACGATGACCGCTCCGTCATGAAGCGGCCCACCGGGAGTGAAGATCGACACCAGCAGCTCGGCCGTCAGAAACGCGTCCACCGGTTTCGCTCCCTCTTCGTACATGCGCAGAGTGTGACGGCCCTCGATCGCGATCAACGCACCGATCTTCTTGGCGGACAGCACCTCGGTGGCGTTGACGATGGCCTCCACCGGCACGTCCCCGCCGCGCTGCCTCCTGAAAAACGCCAGCGGATGGCCGACCATCCCCGCCAGGGCCCGGCGGATCTCCTGCTGAAAGAGCACGATCACGGCGAAGGGAAGATAAAAGAGGATCTGTCCGGAGATCGCTTCCAGCGCAGGCAGGTCGAAGGCACGTGCCACGAAGAACGTCGAGCCCAGGACCACCAGCCCGATGGAGATCTGCATGGCCCGCGTGCCGCGGATCAGGGCGAAGATCGAATAGATGATGAAAGCCACCACGACGATGTCGGCCGCGTCGCGCCAGGTGAAACTGAGCGAGAACAAGCGGTCGAATACGTTCATGGCCGCGCTCCGCCTTCGTTGGTTGCCGGTTGCTGATTACGTGGCGCCCGTTCCTCGATGGCGGTGAGAACTTTGAGAAAGTCCACCGTTTCGCGGACGTCGTGGACCCGTACGATGGCCGCGTTTCCGCGGTGAGCGGCGGCGACGGCGGCCAGCGATCCGGGCATGCGCGCCGCTCCCCCACCCTGTCCGGTGAGCTTGCCGATGAAGGCTTTGCGGGAGGCCCCGATGACGACCGGCGCGATCGGGGTCAACTGCCGGCACTGGGCCAGGAGCTCGAGGTTGTGGTCGAGAGTCTTGCCGAAGCCGAGGCCGGGATCGACGAGGATCCGGTCCGGCGCGATCCCCGCGGCCACGGCCTCGTCGCGCCACAGCGTCAGCTCGCGGATCACGTCGGCCACGACGTCGGCGAAGTGAATGTCCTGCTGCATGGTGCGGGGCTCGCCCCGCATGTGCATGAGGATGACCGCCACTCCGCGCCGGGCCACCAACGCCTTCAACTCCGGATCGTGCCGGAGCGCGCTCACGTCGTTGACGATGTCCGCCCCCGCCTCGATCGCCGCCGCGGCCACCCCGGCCTTGCGCGTGTCGACCGAGATTCTCACCGCGCTTCGTTTGCGGATGCCCTCGATGACCGGGACCACGCGCTCGAGCTCTTCGCCGGCCGGCACATCCTCGGCCCCGGGCCGCGTCGATTCGCCACCCACATCGATGATGGCCGCACCCTCCTGTTCCATCCTCAACGCGGCGTCAATGGCCGAGGAACGGTCGAAATGCACGCCGCCATCCGAAAAGGAATCCGGGGTCACGTTGAGGATGCCCATGACAAGCGGGAGTGAGCCTGCAGAAGGAAGGAGGAAGGAAGAGCCTACGCCCGGGGCGGTGCTGGTCATCCTTCACCTTTCCGCCTTCATCCTTGCTACACGTCCCGTTCGCGCCGAATGCGCGCGCCGAGGGCGTTCAGCCGCTCGTCGATGCGCTCATAGCCACGGTCGATCTGGTGCACGTTGTGGATGACGCTCTCCCCTTTGGCGCAGAGCGCTGCGAGGAGCAGGGCCATGCCCGCACGGATGTCAGGGCTGGAGATCTCGGCTCCGTGGAGCCGGTGACCACCCACGATGATGGCGCGATGCGGGTCGCAGAGGATGATGCGCGCCCCCATGCCGATCAGCTTGTCGGTGAAGAAGAGCCGCGACTCGAACATTTTCTCGAAGATCATCACCGTGCCCTCGGCCTGCGTGGCGATGATGACCATGATGGACAGCAGGTCCGCCGGGAACAGCGGCCAGGGGCCGTCGTCGATCTTCGGAACCGCGGCCCCGATGTCGTAGCGAACACGCAGCTCCTGGTCTTTCGGGACGCGGATGTTCTTCCCCTCGATCTTGATCTCCACGCCGAGTTTCTCGAGCATGTGCCGCACCGCGTACATGTGCTCGGGAACGCCATCCTCGATGACCAACTCGCTCCGCGTCACCGCGGCCAGTCCGATGTACGAGCCCACCTCGATGTGATCGCTGTTGATGTGGAAGTCGCAGCCGTGCAGCGATTCCACGCCCTGGATGTGCAGGGAGTTGGTGGCGATCCCCTCGATCTTCGCGCCCATCTTGTTGAGCAGATGACAGAGGTCCTGCACGTGAGGCTCGGCCGCGGCGTTGTAGATCAGCGTATCGCCCTCGGCGAGCACCGCGGCCATGACCGCGTTCTCGGTGGCCGTGACGGAGGCCTCGTCGAGGAACATCTTCTTCCCTTTGAGGGTCCGCGCTTCCATGCGGTACTCATGGGCGGAGACTTCGATCTGCGCGCCGAGGGTCTCCAGCGCCAGCAGGTGCGTGTCCACGCGGCGACGGCCGATGGCGTCCCCTCCCGGCTTGGCCACGGAGACCTCTCCGCAACGGGCCAGCAGCGGCCCGGCCAGGAGGATCGAGGCCCGGATTTTCTTGGAGAGCTCGGCGTCCGGATTCGAGGAGATCTCGCCCTTGGCCGTGATCCTCACAACGTTCGCCTCGAGATGCTCCACCTCCGCGCCGATTCCTTCCAGGATCTGCAGCATGACCCGCACGTCCTGGATGTCGGGAAGATTGCGGAGGATGACCGGCTCATCCGTGAGAAGGCAGGCCGCGAGGATCGGCAATGCCGCGTTCTTGTTGCCACCCGGACGGATCGAGCCCTCGAGCCTCCGTCCGCCTTCAACGATGAACCGTTCAGCCATTGGCGCGGATCATAGCGTAGGCGGTTGGCGGTTGGCGGTTGTCTGGTTACTGGTTGCTGGTTGCTGGTTGTCTGGGGTTCGCTGTACTGACGCCAGACTCGACGACTCCGGCCCAGGCGAGAAACCGCAAGCAACCAGCAACCAGTAACCAGCAACCAGCAACCTGTTACCATCCTTTCGTGCTGGTCGCCCCTCTCTCCTCCGGTTCCGCGGGGAACGCCTACTGGTTCGAAAGTGACGGCACGGCCATCCTCGTGGATGCGGGCATCGGGCCGCGGGATACGAAGAAGAGGCTGGCTCTGCTGGGGCGCGAGATCGAGCGCCTCTCGGCGATCGTCATCACCCACGAGCACTACGACCACATCCGCGGCGCCGAGAAGATCGCCCGCAAGTACGAGGTGCCGATCTACCTCACCAGCGGGACCTTGCTGGCCTCGAGCATCGACACGAACGAGACCAAGACCGTGGTCTTCGAAAACGACACGTCGTTCACCATCGGTGAGCTGCAGGTCCATGCCTGCAAGACCATTCACGACGCCGCGGATCCGGCCTGCTTCGTGGTGGAGGCGCGCGATGGGACCCGCGTCGGACTGGCCAGCGACCTGGGCACCGTGAACTCCGAAGTCATGCGCCACCTCACCGGCTGCGACGGCCTCTTCTTCGAGGCCAACCACGATCTGGACATGCTGCGCATGGGCAGCTATCCGTGGTCGCTCAAGCGCCGGATCATGTCGCGCTTCGGCCACCTCTCCAACGACGACTCCCTCAGCGCCGTCCAGCGCCTCCTCGGCGCGGACCTGAAGACGCTCTGCATGATCCACCTCTCGCAGAAGAACAATCACGAGTCGATCGTCCGCGACATGTGCAACCGCCTGCTCCGTCGCACCGGCGCCAGCATCGACTTCTCCATCGCCAAGCAGTTCGAGCCCACCGGCCTCTTCGACGTGGCCCGCCGCCGCCCCCGGACCGCCCCCCC
>JBDTOZ010000245.1:0-2057 GCA_039932995.1 Acidobacteriota bacterium
TGGCATACCCGACTCGAGTAGCTCTTGCCGTCTTCCGACCTTGGGCCGCCCAACGAGCCATGCGTCAGCGGCGTGGCCCGGGAACCCGGATGCTACCGCACTTGGAGCACATGAACGCAGCGGGCCACGTCCGCTGCACGCAAGAGTTAGCCGGCCGCCGTCATGAATGCGATTGCGTCTGTCTTCCCAACGACGCGTGTTTGGCCAGACCCGATGCGTTCCATCAAATAGAACCACACCGTCACCGGACGTTCGAGTTGGGCGTTGCCAAGTTCCCGTCCGATCGCATACCTCACTGTGATGCGTAGAGAATGGTCACGGATGGCGTCTCTTTAGCCCACTGCTGAACACACGTCTTGATGTTGACTTGCTGCTGCGGGCCAACTGCGGGCGCGGCAGCATGCAACGCATCGAAGTTGCCCTCGAAGAACGCCTCCCAGTTGAAGCGACCGCCTCGAAGAAATCTATCGAGCTCGGTAACGACTAGCTCTATCTGGCCGGGCGACACGCCTCCCGTGCTGACGGCCTCGTCGATGGTTGGCTGCAGACGTTGCTTGAAATAGTAGCGCATCACCGCCGCGTGCTCGATGAGTGATCGTCCAATCAGACCAAAGACAATGAACTCGCCACGATTGACTGCACCTATCAGCGCACCGCACAACTCGTGAAACTTGGAGACGTGCACCCACCAGAGGACGTCCAGGTAGTGGTTGAGAAGCTGTCCTGGGTCCGCCGGTGGCGCCCAGAGAATGGTCGTAGCACTGTGCGTCGCCATGACCTTCGTAACTTCCTCGAAGTTCGCCAGGATCGGGCGGAGAGACTCAGTCGCGCCGTTGGTGACCGAAATGTCAAAACGATCCATCGTTCCTTCCGCCGCTCCGCATTGATTTGGCCGCCCAACGGCCCAGCGCTCAGCCGCCGGAACCGCACGCACAACTGTAGCACCCACAACGCCGGTGCCGCGGTTCCGGTCGGCTGGAGCGCAGAGTTAGCCGGGCTCTCGCGTGACACTTTCAGGAAGCACGTACGTCATGCTGACGTAGTTCGGTCCGAGTTTGGTGATCTCCGTCTTGTACAGTCGGCCTCGAGTCTCAACGTCGAACACCGAAACAATTGCGGGCCGTGCGATCACGATCTCAAACTTTATTCTGAGAAAGACTCCAGCCGCGGCGACGCCATTTATGAGGGCACTCTCGAAGTCGAACCTTTTGAGCACTTCCAGAGTGTGCGCCCCGTCGGGCAGTTCGTGCGTCGGTTCTGTGGCGAGTCTCTCCACAATCGTGGCCTCGACCAGCGGTCGCAGGTAGTCATTCAGCGACGGATAGAACACCCCATCAATTGTCACCGGTCCGGACTCCACGACAGCCTCCTCCCTTGGCAGGTCACTTGGTGCTATGAACTGAACCTGCGCAACGTAGTGGCCACGATCGCGACCCATGACGTGGATCTTCTCCAACTGCGGCCAAATGGGCGCCACATCTGAAGCTCTCAGCAGGACAATCCGTCGATCCATTTTGGCCTGAGCTCTCGCATAACGGCCGAACCTTCGGGCAACAAAGTATCCCTTCAGAGCGCCCAGCGCTTTAATCTTCTCCGAGAAGATGATGATGTCATTCTTTCCGACGGTCTTTTCCAGCCAATTCTTGCATTCAAAGATTACCGAGGTGTCGTAGCCGGAACCGAGGTCGACTTTCACATAAACGTCGACTTCGTGTTTGACGCCATCGATCACGAAGACCTTTCGCATCTCGATTACGTAGTTGGCCCTTTGCATCGCGGGATTGATGGCCAAGAGTGCGGCCTCGATGGCCATCACCGCTTCCTCCAGCGCATCACCCGTAGCTTTCGGCTTGCTCATTTCGGCGTAACGAGCATATCGACTGTCATCCGCCGTTGCCAATGGCTCGTCCGGCTAACGTCAAGCTCACCGGCGTGGAACCGCACACCGAGATGATACAACCTGCGACTCTCGCGACGCGGTTTCACGTCCGGTGCAGCGTCCAGTTGAACGAAGCCGCTACGCGACGCGCTTCGCGTAACTGAGCGATCCTGCCGAG
>JBDTOZ010000246.1:0-5428 GCA_039932995.1 Acidobacteriota bacterium
GACGGACCCGGACCCATCCCGACAACGGTTGTTATACGATCTGCGCCCGATTTCAAACGACCAAGGAGGTCAAGCTTGAAACCACTGTTCTATGGTGTTCTTTTCCTCGCTCTTGCCGGCTGCTCTCAGACGGGGAATGGAGACACACCCGCTGCCCAAACCGATGCGGGCACGAGCACCGCAACATCCGCCCCCAGCGCAAGCGAGCCGGCTACGGAGACCGCCACGGCGGCGACCGCGGCCGCCGAGGAGAAACCGATGAGCCAATACGAAAACAAGATTGCCGAGATCCATACGACCGCCGGACAGATCAACGTCCGCTTCTTCCCCGAAGCCGCACCCAACCACGTGAAGAACTTCATCGATCTGGCGGAGCGGGGCTTCTACAACGAAACCAAGTTCCACCGGGTCATCCGCGGCTTCATGATCCAGGGCGGCGATCCGAACACGAAGAACGGATCTCCGGAGTCCTGGGGAACGGGCGGCGCGGAGAAGAACGTCAAGGGCGAGTTCAGCGACATCCCGCACAAACGCGGCATCCTCTCGATGGCCCGTTCGCAGAGCCGGGACAGCGCGTCGTCGCAGTTCTTCATCATGGTCGCGGACGCTCCGAGTCTCGACCACGACTACTCCGTGTTCGGGGAAGTCACCCAGGGAATGGACGTGGTGGATACGATCGTGAACGCGCAGACCGTCCCCGGGGACCGGCCGGTCAATCCCACCTCCATCACCAAGATCGTCGTGCGTGATGCGCGTGAGGACGAGAAGAAGAAGTAACCGTCCCCCCTTCGAGTCGTCGGGGAGACCACGCTCGGCGTGCTCCTCGACGGCTCGCATCCCGGACTCCAGGATTTCGTGACCACGATCCCTCCCGCGGCGACCCCCTACCTGGACGAGTGGCTGGGCGCCGGCTGGACCTCCCGCCCTCTGGCCGGCGACGCCTCCGTCCGGGCCTACTACCGGATCACGGCCGGCGACGGCCGCACCTACATGCTGGCCTGGTATCCGGAGGAGGTGCGTCCGCAGTTGACCCGGTTCCTGGCCGCCTATGACATGGTCTCGCCGTACGGCCCGCTGCCGGAAGTCCTCCACCACTGCGAGACGGCGGTCTTGCAACGCGACGTGGGCGACCGCACTCTCTTCGACGTCCTGCACGACGATCGCGAGGAAGGGATCCGGCTCTACCGTGCGGCCATCGATCTCCTGGTGGCCTTCCAGGCCGCGCCGGACCGGGAATTGAACGCCCCTTTCACCTCCGGGTTCTTCTTCGACGAGCTGCGGATGGCCCGTGAGTTCTACGTCGAACAGCTCATGGGCGGAGACGGCGTGGCTCTCGATCCGATCATGAAAACGATCTGTGAAAATATCGGACGACATCCATATCGTCTATGTCACCGCGATTTTCATGGCCAAAATCTACATGTCGTAGAGGACGCTCTTTATCTGATCGACTATCAGGACCTGAGAATGGGCCCTGACACCTACGACCTGGCCTCCCTCCTCCGCGATCGCGGAGTGGCGCGCATCCTCGGAGACCAGACGGAGCTGGAGCTGCTCGAGCACTACTCGCTCAGGGCGCAGGAGACCGCCCTCGGTCCCGATCTGCGCCGCCGTTACTTCGAGACCCTTCTGCAGCGCTCGATCAAAATCCTGGGTACGTTCGCGAAACAACCCATCGTCCGCGGACGGATGCACTACCTCGAGTTCATCCCGCCCACGCTGGAGAGCATCGAGCGCTGTCTCGAAGAATTGCCGGAGTATGGCGGGCTTCGGGATATGTTTCCCCTGACATTCGACCTGGAGCGCGCCCGCGCGCGCGCACGGGAATTGAACAGCATGCAAGACGCAAGGTAGTGGCTCGAGCGGCAGATCCTGCCCGCCGCGCCCTGCCATCTGCGCTCAAGGAGTCATTCATGGCCAAACACAAGATCACTCTGCTTCCCGGTGACGGGATCGGTCCGGAAGTCACGGCCGCGGTCGTCCAGATCATCGAATGCGCCGGCGTCGACGTGGAGTGGGAAAAGTACTTCGTGGGAGCGGAAGCGCTGACCCGTTTCGGAGACCCGTTGCCGCAGGAAGTGCTCGATTCCATCGTGCGCAACAAAGTGGCACTGAAGGGTCCGGTGACCACTCCCATCGGCACCGGCTTCGCGTCCATCAACGTGCGACTCCGGAAGACCCTCGATCTCTACGCCAATCTTCGCCCCGTGAAGTCGCTGCCGAACATCATCACCCGCTACGAGGACATCGACCTGGTGGTGGTCCGTGAGAACACCGAGAGCCTCTACGCGGGCCTCGAGCACGAGGTCGTGCCGGGCGTCGTCGAGTCGCTCAAGATCATCACCCGCCGGGCCTCGACCAACATCGCCCGCTTCGCCTTCGACTACGCGCAGGCCAACGGGCGGAAGCGGGTCACGGCCGTCCACAAGGCCAACATCATGAAGCTCTCGGACGGACTGTTCCTGCAGTGCTTCCGGGAGGTTTCCCAGGACTATCCGAACATCGTGGCCGACGATCGCATCGTGGACAACCTCTGCATGCAACTGGTGATCGACCCCAACCAGTTCGACATCCTCCTGCTCGAGAACTTGTATGGGGACATCGTCTCCGATCTCACCGCCGGCCTCGTCGGGGGGTTGGGAGTCGTGGCCGGAGCGAACATCGGCGAGAAGGGAGCCGTCTTCGAAGCCGTCCACGGCAGCGCGCCGGATATCGCCGGCCAGAACAAAGCGAATCCGCTGGCACTCCTGCAGTCGGCCGTGCTCATGCTTCATCACATCGGCGAGGCCGGGGCGGCCCAACGCGTCCATGACTCCATCCTCAAGGTCCTGGCCATGGGTCCCGAGCACCGTACGCGCGACATCGGCGGCACCGGCTCCACCGCGGACTTCACCTCCGCGATCTGCGGCGTGCTGCGCAAGGGCACGCGGGCGGACGACTGATGCGAGCCCCGAAGGATGGACGATGAACGATGAACAGGGGACGACGAACCAAGGTTCATCGCCCCTGGAAGTCGAGCGTACCCCGTTGCTCCGCGGCATCGAGCGGTTCAATGCGCACGAGTTCTGGCATGCGCACGAAGAGTGGGAGTTGCTCTGGCTGGAGACAGGAGGGGAGGAGAAACTCTTCCTCCAGGGTCTGATCCAGCTCGCGGCGGCGTATCACCACGTGCAGCGAGGCACGCACCGTGGGGCATTGCGGCTCTTCGACGCCTCGCTCCGGAAACTGACCCGCTATCCTGCCGGCTTTTTCGGCGTCGATCGAACCGAGGCGGTCGAGCGCGCCGAGCTCCACCGGACGAGGGTGGCCAAAGAAAAGATCGACGCCAGCGAGTTCCCCAAGATCCGCTACAATTGATTCCTCTCTTCTACCCCCAATCGGAATGCACGCAACCGAGGGCGAAATGCAGGAAATGGATCAAAGGGACCGGGAGCTGATGGGTGCTCTGCAGGGAGAGATTCCGCTCGTCGCCACCCCTTACGCATTTCTCGGACAGACGCTGGACATGTCCGAGAAAGAAGTGATCAAACGGACCGAGCGTCTCAAACGAGACGGGTTCGTCCGGCAACTGGCCGCGCAGTTCGATCCGCGCGCGCTCGGCTACCGTTCATGCCTGGTGGCAGCGCGTGTCGCTCCTTCACGGATCGAAGAGGCAGCCGCAGTCATCAACGCCCACCCGGGCGTCACGCAGAACTATCGGCGGAACAACGAACTGAACCTCTGGTTCACCTTGTTCGTCTCTCCCCAATCGAAGCTCGGGCTGGAGAAGACCATCGATCTCCTCGGGCGGGAAGCGGATTGCGAGACCGTGCGGGCCCTGCCCACGATCAGGCAATACAAGAGCACCAGCTCCGACGGAGAGATCACGACGGACGCGGCTCACAGCGAATACACGCCGCTCAGCGACGTGGAGGTCGAGTGCATCCGCCTTCTCCAGATGGATCTTCCGCCGCAGCCCCGTCCCTTCGACGTGCTGGCGCGGACCTCCACCGTCGGCGCCGACGAGCTGCTGGCCGCCGCCCGTACGCTGCACAAGCGTGGACAGATCCGCCGGTTCGCCGCGTCGGTCGCCTCGCGCAAGGCCGGCTTCGTGGCCTCGGCCATGGGAGTCTGGGTCGTTCCTCACGGTTCCGAGGACGAGTATGGTGTCCGGCTCGCGCAGCACCGCGCCGTCTCGCACTGTTTCCAGCGTCCGGTCCATGAAGACTGGCCCTACAACCTCTATACGACCGTGCACGCGCGCTCGGTGGACGAGTGCGAGTCGGTGATCCAGGATCTGGTCATCGACACCGGCCTGACGCAGAAGCAGGCGCTCTTTCCGACCAAGGAGTACAAGAAAGTGCGGGCCACGTTCTTCTCGTCTGAAGAAGAGGCGTGGGAAGACGCGCACGACCTCGAGCAAGCAGTCGCGGCGGGCTGACGCCACCGCTTTCGCCGGCGAATGGAAGCTCGGGGCGTCTCCCTCTGAGCCTCTCCCCGTCTGGGCAATCTCCCGCAGCGACACGTTGCCCATGTTCGAACATGTTCGAATCTCTGCCTGTTGAAGATCCGTCGGCGCGCGCGCGTGGGGCCGCGGTTCCTCCCCTGGTGGCATTCCTCATCACGCTCGCATATCTGACCGTCTATCCCCTGGCGGGGCGCGTTCCACCGATCGTCTTCTGGGCGGTCGTCGTGATCCTGCTTGCCGGAGCCGTGCTGGGGGGCATTGCCATCGTTCGCCTGCTGCGTCGCGAGCGAGTCCGCGGCCGGGCGCTGGGCTGGCTGGCCGGAGCCGTCGCCATCGAGCTGCTGTGCGCCCGGATGTTCCTCGGCCTCACCTTCCCGTGGCTATGACGCGGTGCGGCGGAACATGCCCATCAGAATCGTCACCACCAGCGGCAGAGACAGCGCCAGCAGACCCCAGGACGCCAGGAACAACAGCCCCAGTGCGGGAGAGGTGAGCGCCACCAGTCCCCACACGATCAGCGTGATTCCACGCCAGCTGTTTCGTTCCGGCAGGTTCCACGCCCCGATCAGGAGGACCACCGAGCCGACGAGCACGCCCGAGCTGAGGATCGGGAGAAAGACCGAGCCCACCAGCCATCCGAAGTGCTCCTTGTCCAGGAGGACCAGGCCGACGACGATCAGTGCCACAGAAACGAGGACGCAACCGACCGCGGTGAGCATCAACCAGACTCGTTTCGGTTTGATGGCCACTGCGGACTCCGCCCCTGCCGCGTGATTGGACATGCGTTTCCCCCGTCGTTCCCGGTTCGTGGATGGATGGACGGGAGAAGTCTAGCAGGTCGGATTCGCAGGGCGAAGCCAAGGCGGCGCCCGGATGCGTGCGAGAATTGCGGCGAACGTTTCGCTCGGGACACAGCGCGGCGTAGCCGCAACCTAAGGAACGCCGGCGTCTCGCCGGCTGGCTGTGCGGCGTCCTCGCCGC
>JBDTOZ010000247.1:0-5100 GCA_039932995.1 Acidobacteriota bacterium
CCTGCTCGCCGGCGTCGTCCTCATCATGGCCATGCGCCGCCTCTGATCCGGCGAAGCGTTTTTGCAGTTGGCAAGTGCATCTGCGCAGACTTGCGGCGCATCCGCGCGCGGAATGTGCGGGACGTGCCGTTCGCCGACTTCCATCGTCACGGCCTCGCGCGGGCTCGTTGATTGAGCACCGTGTCGTAGGACGCCACTACGGTCTGGTGTCATCCAGATCGTCTTTCCTCCTGCCCAAATCCGCAGCGCGCTCGGATTTCAGATTTCCTGAGCGACCTTCCCAAAGCCTTTGCACTCTGCACGCGCCGCAGCATGGGTGAAGGACGTCACGAACGATTTAGTGGCTGTCCTCGACAGCGTCACCGTAACGCGTCCATACGGCTGGGTGTTCACTTTTCAAGACAAGACCTCTACAGGCAGCATCATTTCTGATTGCGGCGCCAAGGGAGCGACGAGCCGTTCGGCTGCACACCTGCAACATCATTTCTTACGCCAGATGGTCGCCGCTCAACTTCAAGGTGAACCTGCCCGGGCCCGGCGCTGGTCCCGCCGGGTAGGAGTCGTCCTTCTGGCGAAATACGAACAAATATCCAATCACGCGCTCGTGCTCCAACTTTGAAGATCGCCCCCTCCGCCTCCAGCTGCCTGCGCAGCTCGCCCCCGTTCGCCAGGTTCCGTTCTGCGCCACCGCGATTGCCCCTTGCTCGTCGACGCCACGATCGGCTGAGCGTTGCACAGCATCGCCTCCTCCCCGCCGTCGAGTACCGCACGTGCCCTATTCCAACCTCCCCGGCAACTGCCCAATTCGCTCCTGCGTGAAGACGTCCGCGACGTACCGTATCTCCTTCTCGAAGGTTAGAGCACGGATATCGGGTGCGATCCGGCTATGGATTTCCTACCGCCCCGCAGTCGCCATTGGGAACTCTCCCGTACAGGCTCTGCAGCAGGAGCTTCACTTCGTACCGCGTATCTTGGGACGCTTCAGATACACACTCGGGTTTCTGATCGTGCTGGACTTTCGACCATCGAAGCTCGCCGCCTGGCGTAAGCAGCCTTGTATACAGATGGAAATGGTCGCCCTTCATTTTAGAGGTGTTCGAGACGATCACTAAGTCGCCTTCGCGGATCGGATACTTAATGGTTTCTCCTTGCGCGTGGGTGATGACGAGGGAAGGATCGTTTGTGGATGCGTTGGGTTCGAGAACGACGAATCTTGCGAAGCAGGTGTTGTCCTTTCTCCCGAAACTCTTTGCCAGGAGCACGTGGTCTTTAAACGTGCCGAACGTGGTCATGGATCCGCCTGGCAAGTCCACATAGCCGAAAACTCCCGGAGTCGGTACTTTATCGATGACATAGCTGTGAACGCCACCTTCCTCGACGTGTTTCGGCAAGTGCGGCACATGCCTCTCATAAAGTTCGTCTGTCTCGATCTCCCCACGCGGCACGTTCTCAAATGACACACGATCATCCTGCACGAGAGTCTCTGCTACAGCGAAGGTGCTTCCAAACGGCCAACGCCAGATTTCAACTGTCACTTTGTGCTGGTAATCGCTAGCGTCGACGATTGCCAGATGCCGATACTCGGACGACGGTTCGGTCTGAACCATCAACAAACCTTCGAACGCGATGGTGAATGTTGTTGCGGCCAGGATCGCTGCTGGCGTCATAAATACCTCCGTATCGCTTCTGAGTTCTCACTAGTGAGAGGTACTCACTTGTGAGTTTTCCTCACGCCGACGTGAAGTTGAAACGCCGCCCAGTCGACGCCTTCTCGAGAGCGGATCGCGGCGAGTTGCGCTTCGCGGAGTGCTGCCGGGAGCGTCGCGCCGGCGGCGAGGTGGCGATAGAAGTTCTTCGTGAGCTCGCTGGTGCGGTCATCTTGAACGTTCCAAAGCGTGGCCAGCACCGCCCGACTGCCGGCGCCGAGGAACGCGTGCGCCAGGGAGCGGATACTGCCGTTGCCTCCGCCGAACGCACCGGTCTCGCAACCGGCGAGCACGACGAGCGGATGGTGATCCAGCCTGAGCGCTTCGATATCCCGAAGGTAGAGCAGTCCGGCATCACCCTGTTCCGGTGCAAGCGCGATGAGAGACAGCGAGGCGTCGCGACTGCTGGAAAAGGCGTGAGCGGCGATGTGCACGGCGTCGCTGTCCCGAGCGGCGGCCGCGAAGGCGCGTCGTGTCGCGCTTTCCGCGACCAGAGAGGTTGCTTGCGCAAATCCGGAAGGCACTGTATTCGCATCGTCGCGTGCCGCGGGCAAGCGCTCCAGGCGTGGGAACAGCGTCGGTGAGAATGCGGGATCGGCGATGACCGCGATCTTCGCGCGACTCGGGACGAGCATCGGCGGATCTGCGGCGATCGCCGCTCCTGCGGGAGCGAGGGCGATCGTGGTCTCTTCGATCAGATAGCGTCCGCCAGGCTCGCGTAGCGCAGCGAACGGGATTCCGTAGGTCGTGTCATCCGGCGCGATGACCAGCACGCGGTCGGGAGCGAGCCGATCGTGCAGCGGCGCGATGATGAGATTGTAGAGGCGTCGCGATACTGGCACCGACTGGGGGTCCTTCACCAGGCGATCGCGCAGGTCGGCGAGCTCCTTTCGACCGACGTCGATCACGTAGTGGGTTGCACGGCCGCGCTCGATCACGACGAGCAGAGTGTGTGTGGCGAATGTGGTGTAGTGCGCTCCGACGGTCGTGATCGGTGTTGCCGCGACGATGTCCGCCAACGACATCGCATCGCGTTCGACGTGATCGAGAAGGACGCGGGCGCGTGCGCGCTCGGAGATCTCGAACGCGCCTTTCCAGTCTCCGCGCGCCAGCAGCAGGTCTCCCAGCTCTTCGTACGCATCTGCGGAACGGCCGAGAAACGCATCGCGCGATCGGTCGTCCTGAATTCCGCCGCGCCTCGATTCGATCAATTTGATCGCGGCGCGAAGGTCCTGCTCTGCTTCAGCCGGTCGGGCCAACGTTCTTCGCAGTTGGGCGCGCTGGACGTGAATCGCGGGAAGGTAGGGCAACAGACCAGCCCGTGTGCGGTAATCGATGACCTCTCCCATCATCTGCTCGGCGGATGCGGGATCGTATTTTCTCGCCGCCAGCGCTTCCGCCAGTCGCAGCTCGTCGATCGCGTCGGCGCGCTGTTTCGCATCGGGGATCTTTGCCGCAGCGGAGCGTGCCGCGGATGTATCGGGTCGTCTGTCCGTGGTTTGCTCGTCGAGATAGGCGAGCCAGAGCAGCCCGTTGAAGCGCATGAGCGGCAATGCCGACGGAGCGTGGACCTGCACATCGAAGAGAGCTCGTGCGATATCGCGATCCGGGCCGTCCACCTCCTCGCGCGCGATCCCTTCGATGGACGTTTCGACCAGATCCCATCGTCCGGCCGCCGCGGCGCCGGCGAGCGCGAGCCGGCCACAGTCCCAGGCCTCGCGCTCGCGCCCGAGGCGGGCCAGCATCCCCGCCTCGCCGGTTCGGAGGCGAGCGGCGTTGTCGATCTCGCCGAGCTTCTCGAACGCTTCCCGTGCATTACGGATGGCGACGAACGCGTCGTAGTGACGGCCGGCGTCGGTCGTGAGCTGTGCGCCCAGCCACAGCACGTGCGCGCGAAGGGAACGGAAGCCCGGCTCGATTCGCGGCTCGAGCTGCGCGGCAATCTTCTCGGCGGCGTCCGCGTCGCCGAGAGTGGCGAGCGTATTGCCGCGGTAGTAGCTGGCCACGAACTCCATCGGATTGCGCCCGGAGGCGAAGGCGCGCTCTGCTTCGGTGAACCCGCGGAGCGCCTCGGAGAGGCGTCTGTGCGCGAGATCGTCTCTGGCCTTGCCGTAGGCGCGAGCTCCGATCGCCGTTTGTTTCAGGGCTTGCTCGTCCGCAGCATCGATCGCGCGCATCGCTTCCGCCAGCAGGCTGTCGCCGTTCGCTTCTTGCAGAGCGATGGCGATCATGCGCACACGCGCCAGCAACCGCGTCGCCTCAGATGTCTGACCAGCGAGGTAAGCGCCTCCCCATGCGCCGAGGTTGAGGGACTCGCCCGTGCCGCGCGACTGCTGAGGAAAGCGGGCCACGACGCGCTCGACTTCCTGCCGGTCCCCTCGATCCGCCGCGTGCTCGAGACGAACGCGATCCTGCTTCCAAAGCACATCGCGCGTCGGCTGGTCTGCGGCGGTCTGTCTCTGGCGGGCCTCGTTGGACCACGCGGAGCCTGGGTCCGTGGCGACGTAGAGGCGCCATGCATCCGCGGACGCGAAACGAAGTCCAAGAGCGTCCAGGGCCAGGGCCCGGTTGAAGAGCGCCGCCTCGTGAGCGGGTTGCAACTCTAGCGCGCGGTTCGATGCGACCAGCGCGAGGGCGATGGTTTTGGGATCGTCGGAGACGCTGCCGGCCTGCAATCGTGCCGCGGCAAGGTCGGACCAGACATTCGGATCGTCGGCGTGCAGCTTCGTGAGACGTTCAAGCCGATCGACCGCTTCTGCCGGTTTGCCAAACAAGAGCAACGCAACGGCAGACGCGTGCGGTTCGCGGTCATGCTCGGAGAGAAACGCAGCCGCCACTGCGTGCAACGAGGCCAGGTCGCTCTCAGCGATCGTGCTCTTGCGAGGCGCGTAAGAAATTCCGGTAAGGCGTCCTTCGATTGGACGCACCGGCGCTGAGGCTGCGGAGAGCATCAAACGGCTTGTGGCATCGGTGCGCCCGAAGAGCACTATCGACGCTACAGCAAGCGCCGCAACGATTGCCGCGGCGAGCGCACCCCATCCTGTTCGGCGGCTGAGCGGCATGTTGTTTTGGGCTCGTTGAGAAGGATATCGGGAAATCACGATCTCGGCGGGAATGACGTACAGCCATGAAGCGGGCGGAATTTTGAGGCTGGCCGCCGCCGCGCTTCGCGCAAACAACTACGCGCTGCGCAAGTATCTGCAGCAACGATTGAATCAATCGCGGCGAAGGGTAAGGGAGGATTGGATTGCGCGCGGACTTGGGATCACTCTGCATGTGGGGGATGGCAACGCACACCGTGCGAGCGACGAGAGTGGTCCGGGCTTGATGATCCCCCAACCCCCAACCCCCAACCCCTACGAGTTCCCCGACACCGCCAGCACGATGATCACGA
>JBDTOZ010000248.1:0-6430 GCA_039932995.1 Acidobacteriota bacterium
CTCACTCCTCGCGAGTGCCCGGTGGACTAAAGTCCACCGCTCCACAGAACAAAGTCCACCGCGGGCAGGATGCCCGCGGCCCCCATTCCACTCGACGACATCCCGCCGCTCCGCTACCATGCGCCACTCCATGAGTGATCCCATCACCATTGCCATCGATCGTGTCGGCCGTCTGGTCATCCCGAAAGAGATCCGTGAAGCGGCTGGCATCGAGCCGGGCATGCCTCTCGAGGTGCGTTGCCGGGAAGGGCGGATCGAGATCGAGCCGCGACGGCGCCCGGTGCGCATCGTCAAGAAGGGCAGGCTGCAGGTGGCGGAATCGGTGGAGACCGGCCCCCCTCTGACCAGGGACGTCGTGCAGAGCGCGCAGAAGCGGGCCCGCACCCGGGCCAAGGTGGAGTAGGTGGCCACTCCCGTCGCTGCCGATGCCACCGTGCTCGTGGCCGCAGTCATTGCCTGGCACGAACGACACCGCCCCGCCGCCCAGGCGGTGGAAGCCGCGCTGGCGCGCAAGACGCTGGTCCTGCCAGCTCCCGCTCTGCTCGAAAGCTACGCAATGCTGACGCTCCTGCCCGCACAGCACCGGCTCGGACACGCCGATGCCTTTCATCTGCTGCGCAGCAGCTTCTCCACGGCGCGCGTGGCCGGTCCGCGCACGCGAGACACGTGGTCCGTGCTGCGGCGGTGGTCGGTGGCGCCGATCGGCGGCAACGACGCCTTCGACGCGCTCCTGCTGGACATCGCCCGGGAAGCGGGAGCCAGGACTCTGCTCACCTTCCGCCGCAGCGACTTGGAACGACTGGCCGTCCCCGGCATCGAGCTCGTCGAGCCAGTCTGAAGCGCCGCGCCGGAGCGCGGCGTCGCACGAGAAAAAATCTCTCCTCATAAAACCGCTGCCGCCTTTCCGGCCGTATGTAGCCCGAAGTCCGGGCTCGCCGCATGGTGCGTCGATCCCCCACGACAGGGTTCATGACACCAGAGAGGAGAGGCCATGCTTTCAACGATCCCCTTTTCGAAACGCTTCACCCTTGCCCTCATGGCAGTACTCGTGACGGCGCTCTGCAGCGCGTCGCGGGCCGGCGCGCAATCGTTCACCAGCACGCAGTGCGCATCCCAGGGCGGATTCTGTGACGCCAGCAATACCTGTGTGCGATACGACCCACTGGAAAGCGGCTTGTTGCAGGAGTCCACGCTGGGGAACTGCGAGGCCGGGATCATCATCATCATCACGGAGGCGGCGGCGATCCCCCGGCTCCTCCGCCCCCCGGACCGTTCGTGGCCTTCGTGAACACGACCCGGAGCGGAGATCGCGTCGTTGCCGGGAAGGCGCAGGGCACTCCGGGTGGAACCAAGCAACTGACGGTCAACGTCATGCCGAAGAACAAGACCGCGCAGTTGACCATCAAGCGGACCCTGGGACAGCAAGGCTCGGCGTCCTTCGACGGCCGCGGCACAGTGACCATGAGCGTGCAGGACGGACAGGCCATCACCATCTTCGGTGGGGACGTGAGCGACAAGCCGCGCAACATGGCCATCACCTCCGCCATCAACGGGATGTCCGTGCCCGGTACGTTCGACTTCACCGTCTTCACCGTCGACGCGGTCGGCACCATTCAGGGCACGATCGAACAGGCCCTCCCGAAACGGGTGCTGGCGAATTCGGGACGCAAGCTCACCAGCGGGAGCGTGCCTCTGCCGGCTCGCACGATGCGTACGCTGTATCAGGATCTGGTCACGGTACAGAACGGCGTCGTCACCGTCGCTCAGCCGGACGGCAAGCGCGATGAACGCGCTTTACGGGGATCGCCGGACCTGGACCGCGTCGGGCACCGGTTCCTCGACGAGGTGCTCACTTACGGAGGAATCGTGATCAAGGGCACCATCGTCCCGAGCGGGATCGCACTCACGGACTTCAGTCGCAAGCTGCTCAATCCGTCGGTTGCCGCGGCCGCTCGCGAGTCGTTCAATGTGACGCGCATCAAGTTCGCGAACGAGCAGGTCTTTTTCAACGGGCAATTCAGACGAAACACGGTTTGTATCAACAATATCCCGGACGACTCGACCGACGATGACGAGGACCTGATCCCGGACGACGGGGCCGTGTGGTCGATCGACACTCCTTCGGTGGTGCTGAGACCATCCGTTCCGAGCGCGGTCGCTGACGGAGAGGTGGCGCGCGGACGCTATCTGTTTCAGGAGCAGGTCGAGTACGGCGGAGTGCGTGTCTCGCCCTTCGTGGTCTGGTCGTGGTCGTATTCGTACATCAATCCGATCGGTCCCAAGCTGTTCATGCAGGACAACTCCCTGGGAGCCAACGACAACAAGATGACACTCATGTTCCTCCAGGTTCCGAGGTGCTGAGTCAGGCCGGCCGTTCGGTTGCTTCCGTAAGGGAGCGCCGGCGTCTCGCCGGCGCTCCTTTGGGGGCGGCCGGCCGGCTCAGTGCAGGAACATGGGCGTGCCCATGATCTCGGCAACTTTGGCGCGGTACTCGGTCACGTCGTAGAGGCGGGAGACGTCCACGCGTTTCTTTCCTTCGCCGCTGACGGGGAGGGGGATGGCGTTGTAACGGCCGTCGACGACGCCGACCATCAGGCCGGACTCGTTGCGGCGCAGCAGGTCCGCGGCCAGGGAACCGAAGTTTCGGGCCACGATCAGGTCCAGCGAGTCGGGCGCGCCCGACCGCATCAGGTAGGCCAGCCGCTGGTAGATCACTTTTTCGCGACTGAGTCGCTCGAGGTGCTCGGCCAGAGCGCCGCCGATGCCACCGAGTTTGCGCTGTCCGGCGACGTCTGCCTCACCGCTCTCCATCCGCAACCCCGTCGTCGTGCGCGCCCCCTCGGAGATGGCCACGACCGCGTAGTTGCTGGGATTGTCGGCCTTGTCTCTGGTGAGCATGTCGAAGATCAGATCGGGATCGAACGGCACCTCCGCGATCACGGCGCGGTCGACGCCGGCCAGATACGAGGCCAGGAGGCAGGTCTCCCCCGAATAGCGTCCGAAAAGCTCCACCACCAGGAAACGCTCATGCGAGCCGGCGCTCGTGCGCAGGTCGTTGATGAACATCACCGAGCGCGTCACGGCGGTGGAAAAGCCGAGACAGTAGTCCGTCCCGTAGACGTCGTTGTCCATGGTCTTGGGGATGGCCATCATGGCCACGCCCTCATCGTGCAGGCGGCGCGCGAAGGTGAGCGTGCCGTCTCCACCGAGCGAGACCAGCGCGTCGAGGCCGAGGAACTCGATCACCCGCAGCGCCGCGGGCGTGAGGTCATAACGGCCACGCTCGTCCGGCTCTCCCCGTTCCGACACCAGATGCGGCGGGATGTCCTCAGCCTTGGTGATGGAGGGATTGATGCGCGAGGTGTGCAGGATGGTGCCGCCGGTGCGGTCGATGGCCCGCGTCAGGACTTTGTTCAGCGGAAGGATCCAGGCCGAGTTGTCCGCCCCTGTTTCCGGGACGATGTTCAGCAGGGAAGCCCATCCGCGGCGCAAGCCGATGATCTCGCACGGCTCGTCCAGCATGCGCCAGACGAAGGCCTTGATCGCGGCGTTGAGTCCGGGAACGTCGCCGCCGCCGGTGAGGATGCCGATGCGTTTCATTTCGGTTGGTCGTTGGCGGTTGGCGGTTGGCGGGAGCGACCCGTGAAGGGAAGAGGCTCCGGCCAACCGCGCACCGCCTGCCGCGTCATTTTCGAAGCAGCACCTCGAGAGTGACCTAGTCTTCAAACTGCAATGATGAGAGAAGAGGAGGCGTTGGGACCGAGTCTCCCGTCAACCGCCAACCGTCAACCGCCATCTTCACAAACGCGCTTGCGCCTTCGCTTCTCCCTCGGGGAAAAAGACGACCTTCAACGCGTCGTGGCGGTCGAACTTGCCGATGCCTTCATGGAAGTCGTTGAGCGAATCGTACGTGGCCTGCACCACCCACTCCACGTCCAGTCCGGCGCGGAGCATGCCCAGCATCCGTTGCCAGGTCGAATACATGCGCCGCCCGATGATGCCCTGCATCGTCACTCCTTTGAAAATGACGTTGCGGGTGTAGTCGTCGATGGTCACGGAGTGGCCGGCCGGCAATCCCAACAGGGAGAGCGTTCCGCCCATCCTCACGATGTCCAGGCCGAAGTTGATGGCCGCCGAGGAGCCGGACATCTCGCAGACGACATCCACGCCGATGCCGTCGGTGATGGCGTCGATGGCCTTCTTCACATTCGCGGGATCGCTGGTGCGTACGTTGAACGTGTGCAGATTGCCGTAGCCGCGTGCGGCCGCCCAGCGGCGTGCGCTCTCCAGCGCGTGATCGTTGATGTCGGTGACGATGACCACCGAGGCGCCGCTGTGCTCGGCGATGGCGGCAGACATCGCCCCAATAGGACCGAAGCCGGTGATGGCCACCGACTTTCCGGTCAGGTCGACCACCTGCGTGGTGTGTACGGCATTGCCGAGCGCGTCGAGGAAGGCTCCCACGCGCAGGGGGACGAACGAGGGAAGCTTCACCACGTTCTCGGCCGGCACCTTCACGAGCTCGGCAAAGCAGCCGTCTTCGTGCAGGCCATAAATGCGGGTGCGGATGCAGATGTGGCCGTTGCCGGAACGGCACTGCGGACACTCCCCGCAGATGACGTGCATCTCGGCGGAAACGTAGTCGCCCACTGCGAGCGCGCCTTCGTACGACCGCGCACCCCCTTCGCCGATCTCTTCGATGAACCCGCAGAACTCGTGGCCATAGGTGCGGGGCGGCTTCACGGATTCGCGGATCGACGGATCCCAGTGGTAGATGTGCTTGTCGGTTCCACAGACGGCCGTGGCGGCCACGCGGATGAGCACCTCGCCGCGGCCGGGGCGCGGCACCGGCACGTCGCGGACTTCGGTCCCGGCGGGACCATCGAGCGGAGCGGACTTGACGACGGCAATCATGGTTTGGAGGTTTGCGGGGTCGGTTGCTGGTTGCTCGTTGCTGGTTGTTTGGGGTTTCACGTCCGAGGATCAGTTACGAAGGCTGCCGGCAACCAGGAACCAGCAACCAGGAACCAGCAACCAGCAACCAGGAACCAGGAACCAGGAACCAGGAACCAGGAACCAGGAACCAGCAACTCCGTTCGATGCTATCACGCGAGTTCGGCGATGAACTCCCGCAGCGTTTTCACCATCGCCGCTCCATCGCGGTCGTACATGTCCTTGTGCAAAGCACCTTCCACGATGTGGATGCGCTTGCGGGTGGGACAGGCTTCGTAGAGCTCGCCCGACATCGGGAAGGGGACCGTCTCGTCGGCGGTGCCATGCATGACCAGCAGCGGAACCGTCAGGTCGCGGATCACGCGCAGCGTATCGAAGAGACGACCGGCGATGAGGTGCATCGGCAGGTTGGGATACATCGTGCGCGTGAGACCCATCAGGCTGGTGAAGGTCGACTGCAGGATGAGGGCGTCGAAGGAATGGCGGCGAAGGACTTGCGCCGCAATGGCCCCGCCGAGAGAGAAACCATAGAGAACTGAAGGGAGAGCCTGCGGGCGAAGGGCATCGTGAAATCGCGCCGCGGTGACTCCGTCGGCAAGGACCCCGCGATAATTCGCCCGGCCGCTGCTCTTGCCGAAGCCGCGGTAGTCGAAAAAAAGGACGCTCAGGCCGGCCTCGAGGAGATGGGGAATGACGTCGGCGCTCTTGGTGAGATTGCCGGTGTTCCCGTGGCAAAAGAGCGCGCTCGCGGTTGGCTGGGGCGCACGTGCGTACCAGGCGTGCAGGCGCTCGCGGTCGGGCGTGTCGATCCAAAACTCTTCGACGGCGCCCGGGGGAATGCCGTAGTCCGCGGGATCCCAGGTGCGGAGCGGTTCGCGCAACGGCTCGAAGATCTGGGACTGGCGGTAGAGACGGCGCGCCAGGTCGAGAGCGGCGATGGCCGCGCCGCCGCCGAGGAGCCAGGTTGCGGCCCGTTTACGCATGGAGCCAGTGTATGCGTTTGTGATTCCACCCGCGTCCGCGCGGGATGGAGGAAGAGGCGCGCGATAGACTGAGCCATGCATGTCGACTCGCGCACGCGCGTCCGGTACAAGGACACTGATCAGATGGGCATCGCCCATCACTCGAACTACGTGGTCTGGTTCGAGATCGGGCGGACGGATCTCTGCCGCGCCACCGGCATCACCTACTCCGACATCGAGTCGCGCGGGTTTCTGCTGGTCGTGACCGACATTGCCTGCCGGTATCGGGTGCCCTACCGCTACGACGACGAAGTGCTCATCCGCACGTCCGTGGCCTCCGCGGCCAGCCGGGTGATGAAGTTCGCCTACGAGCTGTACGACGCCGAAGGTCAGACGCTGCACGCCCTGGGATCGACCTCGCACATCTGGCTGGACAAGCTCACCCGCCGTCCGGCGCGGCCCGACCCTGAAGTGATGAAGGCCTTCGCGGCCTGGCTACCGTAGGCGGCACGGCC
>JBDTOZ010000249.1:0-13270 GCA_039932995.1 Acidobacteriota bacterium
GCCGGCGCTCCAATGCTCCGCCTGAAAATCTTCGCGTCGCGCGAAGAAACTCGTGAGACACAGAGACGGCGGAGCTCCTCGGCCGCCGTGAAGATCTGCGACGATCGGGAGGGAGGGCGCGTTCCAGTGGAGCGGTGGACTTTAGTCCACCGAGGCTCTCGCGAGGACGTCCCCTCTGCCGCCGTGTTGACGTTCAGTGGAGTACCGGGTCGTCCCAAGAGCCGTACCCGGCTTCGGCACGCGCAGCGCGAGTGCCCGGTGGACTCAAGTCCACCGCTCCACAGAACCGCGGGCAGAGTGCCTTGTCAGAGCGGCGGAGTCGCAACCAATCTCTGTGCCTCCGTGCCTCTGTGGTGAACGGCTCCGCGCAAAAACGCCCGCTCTTGCGAGCGGGCGTTTTCGATGACAGCGGTGAAGAAAAGGTCAGCGGCGAAGCTCGTTCTCGATGTCGGCTTCGCTCCACTTGGCCTTTCCGTAGCGTTCCTGGATCTTGCCCACGATGCGTTCGCGATCGCCGGCCATCTGGTCCACTTCGTCGTCCGTGAGGTCGTTCCACTTGGACTTGACCGCGCCCTTGAACTGGTGCCAGTTGCCCTTGGCCTGTTCCCAGACGGCGTCGGTCTTCTTGGCGGCCGTGCCGGACGTCTCGGAGGCGCGGGTCATGCCCGGCGCGGTGCGATTCTGCACGCGCTCGAAGGCGTCGCGGGTGGCGAGTTTCATGTCGTTCCACTCGTTGCGCGTCGTGCCGCGGACCTTGTCCCAGCCGCGCGCGAGGTCCGTCTCGACGTCGTCGAAGCGGCGTCCCTGATACTCGGGACGGCTCGCCGATTCCCAGCCGTAGCGATACGCCGGGCTGTAATCATCGTACTTGCGTCCGCTCTGATAGTAGGGACGGGTGGTGTGCTGCTCGCGCCAGTAGGCGTCTTCCTCGGTGGGGTTCACGGATTCGGCGACACCCTTGCCGGCCAGACCGCCCGCAACGGCTCCGATCGCTCCGCCGATGGCCGATCCGATCGGTCCGCCGACGGCTCCGATGGCCGCGCCGGCCAGCGCGCCGCCGGTGGCTCCGCCTGCCACGCCGACGGGATGGGCACCCGGCTCGCCGGTGATGGGATCGCGATTCGCGTCATGAGTTTTCGTCTTGTCGTCGTTCATATTTTGTTTTCTCCAGAGCCGCGCTCGCTGGATGCGGGAGCCCGTCGGATACGGGCTCGCAAGACCGCCAACCAGTGCGTCGCGGGCGCATTGATGTAGAGCAATGGACGGGCCGATTTTGGAGAGTTGCGCTCAGCCATTGCGAAAAAATTTTGCGTTACTCGTAAGGTTGCATCTTCGCCTGGTGGCTGCCGTGACATTGCGGGACAAAGCGCGTATGGTGAGGCCTCGCCGGGGAAACTTCTCCGGCACTTCAGTCCATCTGAACTAAGTCAGATCCTCTGGACTCACCCCTCTTAGCCTCCTTCTCTCGAACGCCGTCTGGCACCTCTTCTCTGCGGGGCGACGCCTGCGGCAGCTTCGCGAGAACGCCGGCCCGGCCGGCAGGAGCTTCAATGAAACTCTACGTAGGCAATCTGTCCAAGCAGGTCACCGATGCCCAGCTCAACGATCTGGCCGTGCCCTTCGGCACGCTCCTCTCCGCCACCGTGGCCACCGAGCGGGGCAGCGGGGAGTCGCGTGGGTTCGGCTTCGTCGAATTCACCAGCGACGACGAGGCCCGTGCGGCCATCACCGCGCTCGATGGCAAGGAAGTTCAGGGACAGTCTCTGAAGGTCAACGAAGCGCGACCCCGCAAGTAAGGCGACGTCCGAGGCGATCACTCGCAAGAGGATTTGCCTTCGGTCATCCGCGGTTGGGAGCGGACCGGTGTCCCCGCGGCACCGCCCGCTCTCCCGCGATTGGCAGCCTCCTCACATGGAAGAAACAGGGAGAACCTCATGACGCCGTGGATCATCATCCTCGCAATCACTGCAGCCGCATTTCCGGCCTGGACTCTTTATCGCCGCTTCGGCGCCGATCGCATCGAAGGCTTCAATGAAAAGCGCCGCGCCACGTCCCGCCTGGCGGGCAAAGGCGAGCTCGCGGTCAGTGCCACATGAGCGCACGAACGAAGGAATCCATGCAGATCACCATCGAAGGGCTCACTCAGGCGCGGCGCGAGCGGCTGAACGAGCGTCTCCAGCACGCTGCTCAGTTGCGTTGCGAGGATCACGGACAGGCCATCGTGGCGGTGACGATCTATGGCCGGGAGAACGGCTGGTTCGACTCCCGCTTCACCACCTGCTGCGAGAGTCTCGAGCAGCGCGCCGTGGCCATCGTGAAAGAGCGCTGCTGATTTTCGGGGGTCGTCGCGCCTGACTCGCAGGTTGCTGGTTGCTCAGTGCACGCTTGATCCGGGAGCGGTGAGCTCCGCCCTCACCGGGCCTTCTGCATGCGGATCTCGGCGTCGAAGCGGTGCCGGCCGGCGGGCCAGGTCTTGAGGAAGGCGCGCCACATCGCGGCCGTGTGCGTGCTGGTGGCGAGCTCGAAGTCGGCGGCTTCCTGGCGGCAGTCGCGGGCGTCTCCGATGCGAGGGGAGGCCGGGTGCTCGGACAGGTAGTGATCCCAGGCCGCCAATGTTCCTTTCTCCCAGGCGGCATCCCAGTCGATCGGCTCGCGGGAGTTGCGTTCGGCCGTCTTCCAACGCGCGATCAGACCCAACACTTCGGCCTTGCGCGGGGAGTCCGGAAAGTTCGTCTGAAACGCGGCGGCCGCCTTGGCGTCCTGCGACTGCAGCAATGAAGTGAAGGCCGCGGTCTCGAATCCGCCCATCCGCTCGCGCGCCTCCTCGGCGAACTGGCCGTTCGGATAGGCGGTCAGGTAGAGACGCCACGCCGCGGGCGTATTCATCTTGCGGGCATCCTCGACGGCGCGCCGGTCCGCGGCCCGTTGCTTGAGCCGGGCCAGCAGGATGCCCGCTTCCAGGTGATGCCGCGCATCCGGCCAGGAGCCGAGGAATTGCCGCACCGCCGTCTCCGAATCACTCTTCGAGGCCACATCGAACTCTTCCGCCTCACGCGCCAGTTGCCGGGCCTCCTCGGCGCGCGCGGTTTGGGCGTAGCGGTCGAGGAACAGCCGCCAGGCAGACGGCCGTCCGTCCTCCCACGCCTGCTGGAACGCCCGTTCGGCCTGCGCGTCGCGCTCCTGCGCTTCGATCACGCGTGCCAGGGCGGCGCGCGCGGCATCGCCAACCGCACTGCCGGGCGCATGCGATTCTCCAAGGCGGCCCAGTCCCTCGCGGTCCCGCCCCTCCTCGCGGTCCCGCACTTCCTGGAGCTGCGCGAGCTCGAAGGCCCGTTCCCGCGCGGTCGTGGTGTCGTGGACCGCGGCCACGGTGGCGTCATTGGGAGCGATGGCAGAGAGGTCCACCACCTCCGTCGTGTCGGGCCCCTGGCGGATGCGGTCGACATCCTCGCGCTGGAGCGATCCCACCGGCGCCACGAGGAAGGGCGCAAGGGCCGCGGAGAACTCGCGCGCGCTCGAATAGCGGCGCGTGCGGTCCTTCTCCAGTGCGCGAAAGATCACCGTCTCGATCACGTCCGGCAGATGCAGATTCGGCTTGGCGTCCTTGAAACGGCGAGGCGCCTGCGTGAGGTGCTTCATGATGTAGCCGTGCGAGGTCTCGCTGGCGAACGGCGGGACGCCCAGGAGCATCTCGTAGAGCACGACGCCGAGACAGTACAGATCGGCGCGCCCATCGAGCTGCTCGCCGTCGCCCATCAGGCCGAGCTGTTCGGGGGACATGTACTTGGGGTTGCCGATCAGGACGCCCGCCTGCGTGGTGTCGGCGGCGGCGGTGCCGGACATGTCCTTGGCGATGCCCAGGTCGATGATCTTGGCCGTGCAGCGGTCGTCGGCGTCGAACGAGAGCATCACGTTGTCGGGCGAGATGTCGCGGTGCAGCAGCCCGCGGCGGTGGATGTGATCGAGTCCGGCCAGCACCTGCGAAGCGAAGTCCGCGGCCAGCGCCAGAGGAAAGGGACCGTGGGCCGCTCCCCACTGGCGCACGGTGCGTCCCTCGATGAACTCCGTGACCATGTAGTTGCCGTCTTCGCTGACGAAGAAGTCGTGGACCACGGCGATGTTGGAGTGGTGGATCTGCGTGGCCAGACGTGCTTCGCGGAGGAAGCGGGAGCGGAAGACCTCATCGGCCAGCAATTCCTGCTTCATCACCTTGATGCAGCGGAACGCGTTCAGGTGAAGGTGGCGGGCCTTGAAGACCTCACCCATGCCGCCGGCGCCAATGCGCATGAGGATCTCGTACTTGCCGTCGAGCACCTTGCCGGGCCCGAGGCCGGATGTACCGACCGCGCGAGTGCTGTCGCTGGACATGACGAACGGTCTTACAGGATAGCGCGAGAGGGGGTCGAACGTCCGGCCGGAGGGAAACGAGCCGTTTTCGATCGCGCCTTTTGCGCACAGCAGCCGTCAGGTCGCAGTGGGCAGCCGGGCCCGGCGCCACTCAATCACGCGTGGCTTCGGACCGCGCGCTTTTCCAGGCGTTGCATGACCTGTTCGAGGGAGGCTGCCCACCCTGCCGGACCGGCTACGGGCGCGCGCTCCGCGTGAGGGACGGCCGCGAGCAATTCCGGATCATGCTGTCCATCCGAGCGCGGCATGACGATGGCCAGATCCGCCAGGCCGAGAAACTCCGCGTCGAGCGGCGAAGAGCCGATGGCCACCGCCACCTCGCAGCGGAGCTCTTCCCGCAATCGCGTGAAGGCTTCCCCGCGATCACAGGCGCGGCAGAGATGGAGAAAGCGTCTCCCGCGGCGGATCGAAAACCCGAGCGACCGCGCCGCTTCCTTCACGTTTTCCAGATCGCCACTCTCGAGGAGGAAAGGCTCGCTGAAACAGCGGTGCGCGGAGCGGCGGACGTTCTCGTTCACCAGTCCGCACAGGCGCGCCACCTCGCTGTCCGGCAGCGCGGAGACGATGAGGAGATCCGCGCCCGAGCGCTCTTCGATCTCGCGTACGACGTCCAGCATCGTGTCCGCGGGCGGTCCGCAGGGATCGATTTCCCAGCCTCGGCCTCTCCATCGCGCAATGGCGCCGCCCGCCTCGACGATCATCGGATGGCGCAAGCCCAGTGCGCGCGCGAGCGGATCCATCTCTTCCAGGGTCATGGCCGTGACCGGCACGACCGGCACGCCTGCTTCGTGGAGGAGGCGCAGTATGTCCCGGCTGGGTCCGGCTTCGAGCGTGACCGCGTCCAGGAGTGTCCCTTCCACCGAAGTGAAGACGCACGTCCCGGCGTGGGGCGCCGCGGACGGGGCTTGCCGGGAAGACCTGGGGCGGAGGCGGACTGTGGTGGCGGTTCGCGTCATGCGACCGTACGGTAAGACGCCCAGGCTCGAACCTCCATCCCGTAAAGGGGGGAGCCGCTGGCACGGAATGGGCAGGTTGCAGGTCCCTTTTTCGGCGATTCTCCCCCGCAGACCGGATGGACGGCGGGAGACAGGAGCCTTAGGGTCCCTCACGATCTGACCCCGCGAGGAAGGGAGAGTCTGACGTCTCGCGTTAGGAAACGACATGCGATTCCCGGGCGAATGGCGGCGGAGGTTCTTTCGGACGTGGCCGGTCGCGGCCGCGGCCCTGGGTGGGCTGTTGCTGCTCATCGGCACGACCGTTCAGACCACCGCGCGCAAGGCGGAGGAGATCTACGCACAGCTCGGTCAACTGAATACGCACCATCGCGAGGTGGAGGGAAAGCTGCGCAGGTTGCGCGCGGACGTCCACCTCTCGGGCATCTACATCCGCGATTACCTGCTGGACACGGATCGCGAGGAGGCGCCTGAATACCGCGAGCATCTGACGGAGTTGCGCAGGAGTCACGTGCAGACGGTCCAGGAGTTGCGCGCGCTTTCGCCGCGCGACGCCGCGCCGCGCATCGACAAGCTCGAAGCGCGCCTGGACGAATACTGGCAGGCGTTCGAGCCGTTGTTCAAATGGACGGTGGTCGAGAAGATCCTGCGCAGCGCGCGGTTCCTCCGGCGCGAAGTGCTGCCACGCCGCGAGGCCGTGCTGGCCATCACCCAGGAGATCGAGGAGCTCAACAACACCAACCTGGCCGAGCAGCGCGCGGAGGTGACGCGGCGCCAACAGGCATTTCGTGACGATCTGCGGCGCCGTCTCTGGCGGAGTCTGGGCCTCGGCTTCGTGGTGGCGCTGGTGGCCGTGCTTCGGCTGCGCGCGCTGGAGCGGCGCTCGGACGCGCAGCGCGTACACGCCGAGGAGGCCGAACGGGAGATGCGCCTGCTCTCGCAGCAGCTCGTGGCCACGCAGGAAGAGGAGCGCAAGAAGCTCACCCGTGAGCTGCACGATCACGTCGGACAGATGCTCACCGCGCTGCGCATGGAGATCGGGCGCGCCCAGCGCGAGCGCACCGCCGACGACACGCACACGACGCGCACCCTGGGCGAATGCAAGCGCCTGGTCGACACGATCCTTCGCTCCGTGCGCGATCTGGTCATGGGTCTGCGTCCGAGCATGCTCGACGACTTCGGACTGCAACCCGCCCTGGAATGGCATGTGCGCGAATTCCGGCGGCGCTCCAGCATTCGCGTCGACCTGATCCTTCGCGGACCCCTGGAGCGGTTGCCCGACGCTCATCGCACTTGCGTGTATCGCGTCGTGCAGGAAGCCCTCACCAACTGCGCCCGTCATGCCCAGGCACAGCACGTGGTCGTTTCCGTTCTGCACGAAGCCGGAAGGCTGGAGCTGAGCGTGGCCGATGACGGCCAGGGTCTGCGCGCGGGACACGTGCGTGGCATGGGCCTGCTGGGAATGGAGGAGCGGGTGCGCGAGCTGGAGGGCACATTCCGCATGCGCCCGGGCGCGGACGGGCGAGGCACCGAGTTGCAGGTCACTTTGCCGTTGCCTGTGGCGGCCGGGGAGGTGGCGCTTGCGCGTGCTGCTGGCTGACGATCACGCCATCGTGCGGCGGGGCATGCGCGCTCTGCTCGAGAGCGAGCCGGCCCTCCATGTCGTGGCCGAAGCCGCCGATGGTCTGGAAGCGGTGCGGCTCTGTGAGGAGCATCATCCGGACCTGCTCATTCTCGACGTGGCCATGCCCAGGCTGAACGGCATCGACGCCGCGGAGCGCTGCCTCAAGATGCAACCGGCTCCACTGGCCATCATGCTCAGCATGCACGCGGACGAGTCCTACATCATGCGCTCGTTGTACGCGGGAGCTCGCGCGTATCTCCTGAAAGATGCCACGGATGAAGATCTCCTGCCCGCCGTCCGGGCCGTGGCCGCCGGCAAATCGTTCTTCAGTCCGATGGTCACGGCCATCCTGGCCGAGGAGTACGTGCAGAACCTGCAACAGCGCGGATTGACGGACTCCTACCACCTGCTCACCGACCGCGAGAAAGAAGTGCTGCAACTGTTGGCGGAAGGGCGTGCGAACAAGGAGGCGGCGGGCCTGCTGGATGTCGGGCTCTCCACCGTCGAGACCCACCGCGCCAATCTGATGCAGAAGCTCAACCTGCACAGCACCGCCGAGATCGTGCTCTACGCCGTTCGCAAGCGGCTCATTCTGTGAGCACGTGAGAGGCGGCCGTCGCCTTGCGGGAGGAGCCGGGCGCGGGGGAATTGGTGTCTTCATCTTTAGATTCTCTTAACGACCCTCTGCGCTCATTCGTGTTATCCGTATCCGCATGTCGTCCGGTCGTGCGTCCAGCGTCGTCGTTTCCTGGCTGATCGGAATGGCCGGGGTGGGCGTGGCCACGCTCGCTGCCCGGGCGGTGCACCTCAATCCGAGCACGGTGGGATTTGCGTTTCTGATGGCCGTGCTCGTGGCCTCGCTGCGCGGCGGATTGCTGGTGGGCAGTGCCACGTCCGTGCTGGCCACGCTCAGCTACAACTTCTTCTTTCTGCCGCCGTTGCACACCTTCCGGATCCAGGAGCCGGCGAACTGGATCGCTCTGGCCGCGTTCCTGGTCACGTCCGTCACCGTCAGCCGGCTGGTGATCGCCGCGCGCACGCAGGCGGCCCAGGCCGAGGAGCGCAGAAATGAAGTGGAGACGCTGTATGGACAGTTGGTGACGCTCTCCGCCGAGCGCGAGAAGTTCCTCGAACAGGCCGCGCACGTGCAGGCCCTGCGGGAGAGCGAGACGCTCAAGACCTCGCTGCTGCGGGCCATCTCGCACGACCTCACCACCCCGCTCACGGCCATCACCATCCACACCGAGACCCTGCGGCGGATGGCGGAGGACGATCCCGAGTGGAAGGCACCGATCTCCGGGATCGCCGGCGAGACCGGAAGGCTGCGACGGCGCATCGACAATCTGATGTCGATGGCACGGCTCGAAGCCGGCAAGGCCAGGCCGCGGCGCGAGCCGACGCCGCCCGCCGATCTGTTTCACGCCGTGCGGGAGAACCTTCCCCTCGTGTTCGAGTCGCGGCCCGTGACCATCCGCGTGGCGGACAATTGTCCTGACGTGAACGTCGATCCTTCGCTGGCGTTGGAGATCCTCGTGAATCTGATCGAGAACGCGCACCGCGTGTCTCCGAACGGGACGACCCTCGAGCTCGTCGCGGACGTGCACCCCCTGAATCCGTTGCTGGTGCGTCTGGAGGTGCGGGACCGCGGACCCGGCCTGCCTCCGGGCATCGCGGACGCGGAAGGGAACCTGCTGGCCGGCGCGACCAGCGACGTTCCGCAGCGGGGTCTGGGACTGGAGATCGCGCGCAGCCTGGCCGCTGCCAACGGGGGCACGGCGGGGGTGGTGGCCAGGGAGGGCGGTGGGACGATCGCCAGACTGGACGTGCCGGCGGCGCCGCTCCCGGCGGAGGAGCGCGCGTGACGGTGGCCTCGGTGATCCTGGTCGTGGACGACGATCCGGCCATCCGCGAATCGCTGGAGAGGGAGTTGCGCGCCCGTGGTTACGCCACGAGCAGCGCCGGGGATGGGCAGGAAGGCTTGCGCGCCTTCGAGACTCACGCGCCCGACCTCGTGCTCACCGACCTTTCCATGCCCCGCGCGGACGGCTTCGCGCTCATCTCCGCGATCCGCGCCAAGGCCGGCACTCCGTTGATCGTGCTGTCGGTTCGCGGCAACGATGCCGACAAGATCCGGGCCCTGGACCTCGGTGCCGACGATTTCGTGACCAAGCCGTTCTCCGTGGCCGAGTTGCTGGCCCGGGTGCGCGCGCAACTCCGTCGCCAGCAAGCGCCGGGCGGGACCACCCTCGCCTTCGTCGGACTCTCCATCGATCTCGAGCGTCGCCGCGTCCTGCAGGAAGGCCGCGACATCCGGCTCACGCCCACCGAGTATGCGCTGCTCGAACTGCTGGCCTCGAACGCGGGCAAGCCGCTGTTCACCGACACCATCATCGCCCGCGTCTGGCACGAGGCGCCGGGCACGACCGCGGACACGGTGCGCGTCCACATGAGCGCGTTGCGCAAGAAGATCGAGCCCGATCCCTCGTCCCCGCGTTACATCGTCACCGAGCCGTGGGTGGGCTACCGCTTCATCGCCGAGCCGATCTGAGGTTGGCGGGCGGTTGACGGTTGGCGGTTTGTACGCTGCCCCGGCGAGCTCTCCTTCTTAACGATCTCTTTAGAAATCCTTTCGGCCTTCCATCGCGCGTCTTACGGACTTCTTTGCGACCGGTCCGGGCGGGCGTTGTTGAGAGTGGTCAGGAGGTGGCGATGACCACGATCACTCATCCGGTGGCGCGCTTCGCGGCGGTGCGGCATCGCCGGGCCACGACGGTGATCCTCGTGGCGCTGTTCTGGGTCGCGGGGGCGGTGCTCGCGGCCACGGCCAGGACCGAGCTCGATGCGCGTGCTCCTGTGGCCGGGGCGGTGTTGGCCCTTGCGGGGATTGCCGCAGCCGCGTGGGCGTACACCCGCCTCTGTGCCTGGAGCGCCGGCTTTCCGCACGCACTCGATGCCGGCATCGCCTGGCTGCTGCTGGCCATCATCACGGAAGTCGTGGTCACGCGCCATCTCGGTCACGGCTGGTACGCGCTTCTGGGGACGCCGGAGCGCCCGCTGCTGCGCAACGTCTTCCTCTTCGTCTGGATCTTTGCACCGGCGGCGTTTGCGCGCCGGCAGGAGAATGTGTGAACCGATTGGCCACGAGAAGTTCTGCAGAGCGACCCGTCGAAAATCTGGAGGGAAGGCCGCTCGACCCGACGTCCCTGCCCGGGTCCGAGGCTGCCGGCGATTCGCGTCTTCCGGCCGCCTCCCTCTCCGATCGGCTGCAGCGCACGATCCTCGGCGAGCGGCGCGACGTCAATGATCCGCATGTCCTGCACCGCATCTCGCTGATCGCCTTCCTGGCCTGGGTCGGTCTCGGCGCCGACGGGCTGTCGTCCTCCGCGTATGGTCCCGAGGAAGCGTTCCGCGCACTGGGGGAGCACCACTATCTGGCGCTGGCTCTGGCCCTGGCCACCGGGGTGACGGTGCTCATCCTCTCGGCTTCGTACTCGAGCATCATCGAACAGTTCCCGGCCGGAGGCGGCGGCTACGTGGTGGCCTCGCGGCTGCTCGGACCGCGGGTCGGCGTCGTCTCCGGATGCGCGCTGGTGGTCGACTACATCCTCACCATCACCGTCTCCATCGCCTCGGGCGGCAACGCCATCTTCAGCTTCCTGCCCCCCTCCTGGCATGGCTGGAAGATGACCGTGGAAGTGGGGGCCATCGTCGTGCTCATCGCCTTGAATCTGCGCGGTGTGAAGGAATCGGTGAAAGTCCTCACGCCGGTCTTCCTGGTCTTCCTGGCCACCCACGCGCTGCTCATCGGCTACTCCATCTTCACGCACCTCGACGCCATTCCGCAGGTGACCCGCCGGCTCTCCGGCGAATACTCGGCCGGCATGGCCACGCTCGGTTTCGGGGGCATGCTGCTCCTGTTCATGCGCGCCTATTCGCTGGGTGGCGGCACGTACACGGGCATCGAGGCGGTGTCGAACGGCCTGCAGATCATGCGCGAGCCGCGCGTGCAGACCGGACGCAAGACCATGGTCTACATGGCCGTCTCCCTGGCCCTGACGGCGTCCGGCATTCTCATCGCCTACCTGCTCCTGCAGACGCGCGCGGTGGAAGGGAAGACCATGAACGCCGTGCTGTCGGAGCAGGCCTTCGGTTCGTGGACGCTGGCCGGCATGCCGGTCGGATACTGGCTGGTGCTGGTCACGCTGATCTCCGAGGGGCTGCTGCTGTTCGTGGCCGCACAGGCGGGCTTCATCGACGGACCGCGGGTGATGGCCAACATGGCCGTGGACTCGTATTTTCCCCACCGGTTCGCGGCGCTGTCCGAGCAACTGTCCATGCAGAACGGCGTGCTGCTGATGGGTGGCGCCGCGCTGGCCATGCTCTTCTACACGGGCGGCAACATCCACGTGCTCGTGGTGATGTACTCGATCAACGTCTTTCTCACCTTCACCCTCTCGCAGCTGGGAATGGGCCGCTTCTGGTGGCCGAAGAAAGGCGATGCCCGGCGGCCGTACCACGTCTTCATCCACGGGCTGGCCTTGATCATGTGCGCGGGCATCCTGGCGGTGACGCTCTTCGAGAAGTTCGGACATGGCGGCTGGGTGACGGTGCTCATCACCACGATCTTCGTGCTGCTCTGTCTCCGGGTGAAGAGACACTACGACGCAATTCGCGCCGGACTGCGCCAGCTCGACGAGGTCCTGGGCGCCATCCCCACCACCGGCACGCCGAACACGCAGGAGATGAGCACGAATGCACCGACGGCGGTGGTGCTGGTCAGTGGGTTCAACGGGCTGGGCGTCCACACCATCCTCTCCACGCTGCGCTTCTTCCCCGGCCTCTACAAGCAATTCATCTTCGTCTCGATCGCCGTCGTCGACTCCGGCAACTTCAAAGGCCGCGACGAGATCGACGCGCTGCGCCGGCAGACCGAATCCGACGTGCAGCAATACGTCGACCTCACCCGCCGCCTGGGCTTTCCCGCCGAGGGCGTGACCGAGGTCGGCACCGAGGTCGTGGAGGAGGCTACCCGCGTCTGCGAGCGCGTGGCCCGGCTTTACCCGAAGGCCACCATCATCTCCGGCAAGCTCGTGTTCCGTCAGGAGCGCCTCTTCAACCGCCTCCTGCACAACGAAACGCCCACGCTCATCCAGCGGCGCCTGCAATGGCTGGGCGTGCCGATGGTGGTGTTGCCGGTGCGAGCCAATGTGTGAGGAGTCCGGCGTCGTCCGCGCCTTCCCTTGGATCGTGCATGAGGCGTGGCGAAATTCGATCCTCGTCAAGGGTAGGGGAGTGGCGCTCCGCGAACACACCTAGGCGTGGGAACGATCGCTTTTCAACTTCCGCGCATCGCCGACCGGCCCAGTCTCGGCAATGCCCGCTACGCGCAGTTGGGGCCGACCTGCTGGTACTACGCGGCCAAAGTGCTGGCCAAGCTGCACGGCTTCAGCGACCGGCTCAAGCAACTGCACTGGGTTCGCCGGGCCATCTCGGAGATCAGTGACCTGGAGCGATACCTCGGTGAGGACGCGACGGAAGACATCGCCCAGGTGATTCAGCGCGTCGGCTTCGAGATCGCGCGCTACAAGCAATGGATCGACTACTACGAAGGGATTCGCGACAACCCCGTGAGCCGGCTCAGTCGCTTCCACGACAACAAGGTCCGGGAAGCGGCGACCCTCGCTTTTCGCTTTCGCCTCGGCCAGCCCGACTATGCCACGGCCCGGCGTAAGTACGCGGCCATGGTGCTCGCCAAGGCCAAACTCGAACAGGTCAATTCCGTCGCGCGCTACGATCTGCTGAACGGTTTCGTGCCCGGCGTCTTCGTGCGCAGCGAAGTCGATGCCGGCACCTTGCCGGCTGCGAACGTCGAAAAAATCCTGCGCAAGTGGGGGCCCTTTTACGCTTCCGGCAACCTCTGGGCCAGCTCGCGGGACACGGTGCCGCTCGATCACCTGGCCAGCGGCGTCTTCGGCAACGACAGCCGCGCCGCCGTGACCGTGGACCATTTCGAAGAAGGCGCCCATGCCATCGTCGTCACCGGAATCAACGTCCAGACCAACGTCCTCTACTACAAGGACCCCAACAACACCGCCCAGGTCCGCGAGATCAGCTACCCGGTCTTTCACACCGGCTGGACACGCGGCGGACAGTGCGTCCTGATCACCGTGACCTGCCCCACCCACCACGTCAGCCAGGAAGCCAAAGGCGGCTGCCTCCACACCGCCCAAACCATCGGCCTGGACTCCGAGGAAGTCGTCATCGGAAGCCTGTTCGACTGAGCGGG
>JBDTOZ010000250.1:0-2853 GCA_039932995.1 Acidobacteriota bacterium
ATCTGATCGCCTTTGAAATCTTCCAGCTCGAGGAGCACCGCTTCACCGCGACGGAGGCCGTGTCGATACATGAGATCGAAGAGGAGCAAGTCGCGAGCGTTGTCTTCGGGAATCGCGGCGAAGAAGCATTCGGCCTGTTCAACCGAGTAGTGCTTGACGGGTCGTTGCTCGCGCGGACGGCGGGACCGTCCGCGGCGTCGCCGGCGTCGCGGTGCTGGGCGCTTCCTCTCGGCATGAACGGCGATTCTGCTGGAAATCCGGGTTTTCATTAGTTCGAGGGTTAGAGGCAAGGAATCCGAGACGAATCGGCCACTCCGTCCGCTCGCTGTGCCACCGTCATCGGTGCTCCGCCGGGCTCTCGGCCTGGCCTTCCTGTCCGTCCTTGCGACGCGGGTAATGCTCGGGCAGAACCTCATCCAAAACGGCGGATTCAATTCCAGCCTCGCTGGATGGCAGCAGGAGGGCGCAGACATCACCGCCACGTGGGACAGCGGTGACGCGGGTGGTTCTCCGACATCAGGCTCCGCGAAGCTCGTTACGTCCGCAAGCAAGCCTGCCGGCGTGCTCCGACAGAGCTTCCCGGTGACAAGTGGGTATTCCTATGAATTCAAAGCCAGCAGGCGCGGTACTCCGTTCGCCGGCTCCATTGAGTTTGGCTTTCAACCGCCATACCGCGTTACCTACGCCGTTCCCCACGGTAGTTGGGGATCGGATGCAGACGTGCTCCATGCAGTTCCGGGCGTGACAACGGGAACCGTCCTCCTTGGGCTGAAGTACGCTGATGGCACCGCGACGGCTTTTTTTGATGACGTGAGTGTCGTCGAGTTGCCGACCGCCATTCGAAGCTTCACCCCGTGGTCTTCCTCGATCGCGCAAGGTCAGTGCACCCGCATCTCTTTCGAAGCATCGAGCGCCACGTCCCTCAGCATCGATCAGGGAGTCGGGGCCTTTCCGGAGAGCTTCAACGCCCAGTGGCTCACGCCGAACCTCTGCCCGCAGACGACCACCACCTACACGCTCACGGTATCGGGTCCGACGGGCAGCACGACGAGGCAAGCCACGATCACCGTGGTCCCTCCACCGACCGCGACCTTCACCGCGACGCCAACGAGCATCAGCGACGGTGAAGTGGCAAGCCTCTCGTGGACGACGACGAATGCGACGACCGTTTCCATTGATAACGGCGTGGGCTCTGTATCCGCGAGCGGCACGGCGTCTGTCTCGCCCTCGGCCACCACCACCTACATGCTCACGGCAAACGGCATCGGCGGCAGCACGACCAAGCAGGTCTCGGTCACCGTGACGCCACCAAAGCCGCAAATCAGCTTTACCGCTTCTCCTCGCACGATCGCGGAGGGTGAAAGCTCCACAGTCTCGTGGAACGTGCTCAATGCCACAGGAGTGTCGATCGATCACGGCATCGGGACTCGGCCCGCTTCCGGCTCCGTCTCCGTATCACCGACTGCAACGACGACCTATCGGTTGACCGCGACAGGTCCAGGCGGCTCCTCGACAGCGCAGGTCACTATCACTGTCCTCCAAGCACCCGTCATCATCTTCACCGCAACTCCAAGCACGATCACGCGCGGCAGCGCCACTACCCTTACGTGGATCGTAACGGAGGCGACGTCGGTGGTGATCGACAACGGCGTGGGGCCGCAGCCGCCTAACGGCGCGCTCGACATCCGCCCCACGGACACGACCACGTACTTGCTCACGGCGACTGGGCCGGGCGGTGTGCGCCAAGCACAGGTAACGATCACTGTGCAGGTGTCCGGCCGGAGGAGGGCCGTCCGTCACTAATCTTGCGCCTTGTACCGGGGCGGAACGGTGTGCGCATCACGGTCGGTCGCGCTGATACTCACGCTGTGGATTCGGGATGTGGAATCGTTTCCACGTCAGTTCGCCGCAAGCTCTGATCTGCTAATAGCTTCCGATTGCGGATAACCCCGGCCATCTAGCGCGCGAAACGGTTCCCATACTGGCTGTTCTCGTCTTTGTCGGTTCTGAGCTTGAACGAAGAGGAGGAGAACGGCGCGTGGCAGCACGAGGGCGCTTGGCCTCCGCGCGTGAGTGCACGGTGCAAGCTCCGCCCCCTGCTCGACGAAGTTGCAGCGTGGCCGAAGGCCCTCCGCGTTGCCTTGCAATCGCGTTCGGCGTCTCTCTTCCTCGTATCAGTGGTCCTTGCCCGACTTGAAGAAGATTGACGTTTTTGCGAGAAAACGTGCGTTCGCGGCAATCCAGTTGCTCAGCGGCCCGTGCGGGCGATGCCGTCTGACTGGCGCATCGCTTCGTGCAGTATCTCGGCGCGCTTATCCGTGATGCGGAAGTAGACCATCGTGGACTTGATGTCGCGGTGGCCGAGCCAGTACTGCACGTCGCCCGGCGTCCAGCCGATCTCCGCGAGATGGACGGCGATGGAATGTCGAAGGCTGTGGACATGCGCACGATCCCGCGGAAGGCCCGCGACGGCGGCGTACTTGTGGAACAGCCGGTTGATCTCGGCACCCGAGAGCGGCCGTGCTGATTTGCGGCGGGATCGGAACAGGTAGCGGGTACCGTCATCCGGCCTGACCGCGAGGTAGCGCGCATAGAGCAGGAGCGTTCGCTCATGCAGCCGGTACCCCTGTGATTTCCCGTGCTTGACCCGCCAGATCCAGATCCGCCCTTCGCGGAAGTCGTCGAGAGTGAGGAGTGCGGCTTCCTTTCGACGCAACCCGTGGCGATAGACGAGGTCGAAGAGGAGTAGATCGCGCGGGTCATCGATCTGGTCGAAGAGGCGTTCGACCTCCTCTTTTGTGAGGTACTTGACGGTCTCCTGATCCCACCGTCGAAGTCGCATCGCGCTCGTGT
>JBDTOZ010000251.1:0-7501 GCA_039932995.1 Acidobacteriota bacterium
GGCACGAGCAGACGCAGCTTCGGCGCGCCGGCCACGTTCTCGATCTTTCCTTCAGAGGTCATGATGGCGATCAACGCCGCCACTTCACCCGGGCCCGTGACCCCGTCCCATGCCGCGCCGACGACTTCCGCGCGGTGCACGAGCAGGTATTCTTCGAGCCACTCCGGCGTCACCTGCGGCCGCGGCGCGAAGCGTCCCAGCGCTTCCTCGCGGCGGAGAAACAGGATCATCAGGGCCATGGCCGCGATCGCGAACACGGCCAGCGCGGCCAGCTTCGACAGCAGCGAGGCGGGGGGCACCGTAGGTGCCGGCGCGGGCAGCCGCGTTCGCACTGCGGGACGGCTGGGCAGCGCGGCCGGCGCCAGGTACTCCGGCTGTCCCGCTCCCGTCCAGTTCAACGACACCTTCAGGATCGCGCTCTCTCCCGGCGGCACGTTCGCCCGTTCGAACGTGGCCACGAACTCGGGAGGCGCCTGCCATGCGGAGTCGAGCTCCAGCTTTGCGGTGAGCGACTCGATCGTTCCGGCTCGATTGGGAAAAACAAAGTCGTGGTCGAGGAGGTAGTGGTCGCCGCTACGCGCCACGATGTTGCGGAGCTCGTAGTCGATGACGTAGGCCCGCACGTCGTTTTGGAAGGGCGGATCGGAGGCTTCGCGCGCCCGCCAGCGGAGGACCTTTCCGTCGAAGCGGTACTGGTGCAGATCGATCCCGTTGCCGCCTGCCTCTTCCATCCTGTGCGAGTCGCCGTCGTCATCGACGCGACTCATGCCGAGGAGCGAGAGTTGCTGGCCGGGATCGACGCGGAAGTCACGCTGGCCGCCGTTCCAGTCCCCGTCGAAAAGGATGCGGTGGCGCTCCGAGACCTTTAGCGTGCCGTCGTTCTGGAGCTTCGCCGTGACGTCGAGCGATTTCCAGGAGAGCGTCCGTTCCTGCGCCCCCAACAGCGACGCACCAGCGAGGGCGAGGGCAAGGAGAACGGAGCGCATCCCCGCAGTCTACTGCGCGGATGCGCGGTGCCGGAGGCCTCGCGGACGTGAAGAGTTTCCAGGACTGCCTGAGGGGCCTACTTCAACGCCAGGCGCACGGTGGAACCGAGGGCCACTCCTTCCTGCATGGCCTTCGGATCTTCCGGGCCTTTCGTGGCAGCGTTGCCGTCGCCGTCGAGGCGGGCTTCGAGCCGGAAGGAATCGGGGAGAGGTTGTCCCATCATGGAGTCGGCCTGGCCGAACGTGAACGTCGTGGGGAACGACGTCACCATCATGCGTTTCACCGCGTAAGGCGGACCGCCATTGGGATTGCGGGCCATGACGAAGAGCACGCCCTGCTTGCCGCGCGCGGCCGGATCGAGGTCGAGCGTGACCGTGACCGCGCGTGCGTCGGCGGTGGCGGCGGGGGGTGGCGTGGGGGCCGCTGCCGGGACGGGCATGCCGTCGACGGGCGGGTGGCCGGGGGGCAACTCGCCGCCCGCGGCGCTTTGCATCGGTGCGGCACCCACACCCGCGGCCTGGGCCTTCATCTGCGTGTAGAGCTCTTCGAGCCGCGGCTTATCGGAGGGCGACTGCTTGGCCGCCTGGGCGATCATGGCGTCCGCTTCCTTCGTCCGCTTCTGTTGCGTGTACACCCAGGCCAGCGCCACCCAACTGTCGAGGTTCGTCGGATCGTTCTTCGAAGCCTGCAACAGCATCTTCTCGGCGGTGTCGGCTTCGCCCATGGACATGCGCACGAGCGCTTGCAGGGTCAGCGCGCGAGCGTCGTTGGGCGTCTGCTCGAGGACGATCTTGGTCTGCTCGAACACGGCCATCATGTTGTCGCGCTCGAAGTAGGCCTGGGCCAGATCGTTGCGGAGCTGGAGGTTCGCCGGGTCCCGTTGTACGGCCGCGACGAGTTGCGTGAGCATGGCGTCGGGCTGGCCGGTCTGGGTCTGGGCCTGCTGTTGCGCCTCGGGGGGGAGGTTGCCTGTGACCGTTCCTCCTTCCTCGCGCGGTTTGGCCTCGCGCATGACGAAGTAGCCCAGCGTGGCCAGTGCGGCCACTGACAACGCGCCGTAAAGGAATCCCTTTACGGTCGGATTCAAGGTCATGGAAGCAGCGCTGGCCGGCGCGCTCTCCACTTTCGCGGAGGCAGGCGCCGACTGGAACTGATCGAGCTTGCGGAGCACTTCGGCGGTTTCGCTTTCCAGGCGCTGCCGCTCGTCATCGCTGATTCCTGTGTCGCGCAACTGCTGCACGAGTGCATCGCGCCGCCCTTCGAGGTCCTTCTGCGCGAGATCGTCGCGCAGGATCGACTTGCGCTTGGAGAACAGGTAGACGAAGAGGGCTCCGAGCACGAGGCCGCCCAGGAGAATGGCAATGGCACTCGTCCAATCCGTTGGTGCGTTCAAGGTTTTCCTCCACCCACGAGATCACGGACGCGGTTGAGATAGGGATCGTCCGTGGCGGGCACGGGGGACGCGGCAGGCGGCGGCAGCTTCTCGAGCTTACGGATCTTGAAGAACACGACGCCGGCTCCCAGGACGAGCGCCAGAATCGGAAGGATCCAGACCATGCTGGTCACGCCCTCCATCTTCGGCCGCAGCAGCACGAACTGCCCATAGGAGAGCTCGAAGTAGCGGAGGATCTGCTCCTCGGTGTAGCCGCGCGCGAGCAGCTCGCGGACCTGCCCCTTCATGTTGATGGCCATTTCCGAGGGGGAGTCGGATACGGCCATGCCCTGGCAGACGGGGCAGCGCAAAAGACCGCCCACTTCGTGCGTGCGCTGATACAGCGCGTCGCCGCTGATGGGCGTGCCTTGCGGAGGGCCGACGAACTGCTCGGCATCCGGAACTTTCAGGGTCAGGAGAAGCAGAAAGACGACCGTGGTCACTGCAGCACCTTCTTTAGATTTTCCTGGAGGATGTCGGTGGACATCGGTCCATTGTATTTGGCCCGGATGACGCCGTTCGCGTCGATGAAGTAGGTCTCCGGAACGCCTCCGACACCGTAGGCGATGGCGGTTTTGCCGCGTTCGTCGACGACCGTGGGATAGCTGTAGCCGCGCTGTTCGAGGAAGTCGAGAATCTTCTTTTCCTCATCCTGAAAGACGACGCCCAGGAACTGCACGTTGGGTTGCAGGCGGGCGTTGGCCACGAGCACCGGGTGCTCTTCCCAACACGGCCCGCACCAGGTCGCCCAGAAGTTGAGGACCACCGGCTTGCCTTTCAGGGAGGCGATGTCGATGGTACGGCCCGTGCCCACCTCGCGCAGGGCGAACGTGGGCGCGGTCTTGCCGATGAGAGGAGTGCGGATCTCCGCCGGGTTTTTTCCCAGCCCGACGAAGAGGATGCCGAGGACGGCCGCGGCGATGATGGCGCCGACGATGAGGACGGTGCGGTTCATGCGCTCTCCGTGGCTCCCTCGGGCACGGGCTGTTTGGCCGTGGAGATGACCACGCGCTTCGGCGGGATGAGCGCGAACAAGCCGCCCAGGGCCATCGTGATCACAGCGATCCAGATCCAGGCGACGAACGGGGCGATGAAGACGTTGATGCTGGCCGACTGTCCGCCCGAGTCGATGTTGCTGAGGGAAATGTAAAAGTCCCCCATGGCCGTGCTGTGCACCGCGGGGGTGCCGATCGGCTCACGCATCATCTGATAGTGATTCATGCGTGGCGCGAGGCGCGCGTACGGCTTGCCGTCGCGGGTGATGTCGAACGTGGCGATGGTGGAGGTCCGGTGAGGCTCCTGCCGCTCCTCCACGCCCACGAAGGTGACGTCGTAAGCGGCCACCTTCTGGGTCTGCCCCTTCACGAACTGCACCTCGTAGGACTGGCGCATGGAGCTGCTGATGGCGATGGCGATGAAGGCCACGATCACGGCCGCGTGCACGATGTAGGAGCCGAAGCGGCGCCGTCCGCGGCGGAGCTGGCCTTCCACGAACGCCGTGCCGAGGGACTGGCCGTTCCGCATCCGCTGCACCATCGGCAGGAACATCTGGCCGAGCGTGACCTGTGCCGCGTAACCGCCGAAGGCGATGGTGAGCAGCGTCCACGGCGCACGTGCGCCGATGGCGTAGCCGATGAGCGTGAAGAGCGCCGCGCCGATGAGCGGGGGCAGGAGCGCCTTGCGCACCTGCTGGGCATTGGCGCGTCCCCACGGAAGCGCAGGGCCGATGCCGAGGATGAACAGCAGGAGCGCGCCCAGGGGCACGGCCATGCTGTCGAAGAACGGGCGTCCGACCGACATCTGCTTGCCGTTGAGCGCCTCCACCACGAGCGGAAAGACGGTGCCGATCAACACGGTGAACGTGATCAGCACGAAGATCAGATTGTTGACGAGGAACATCGCCTCGCGGCTGGCCGTCCCTTCGATGCGTCCCTCGGCCTCGAGCTTGTCGATGCGCAAGGCCAAGAGGCCGATCGTGAACAACAGCGACGCGGCCAGGAAGACCAGAATGGTCGGGCCGATGGCGCTTTGGGTGAACGAGTGAACGGAGTTGAATACGCCGGAGCGCGTCATGAACGTGCCCAGCAGCACCAGCAGGAACGTCGACTGGATGAGCGTGACCGTCCACCCTTTGAGGATGCCCCGACGCTCCACGACCATGATCGAGTGCAGTGCGGCCGTGGCCGTCAACCACGGCAGCAGCGACGCATTCTCCACCGGGTCCCAGGCCCAGTAGCCGCCCCAGCCGAGCACTTCATAGGCCCACCAGCCACCGAGCATGATGGCCACGGACTGGAAGATCCACGGCAGCATCAGCGACTCGCGGATCGGCTTGAGCACGTTGTGACCGAGCCGTCCTTTCAGCAAGGCCGCGCAGGCGAAACCGAAGGGGATGGTCATGCCCACGTAGCCGAGGTAGAGGAATGGCGGGTGAATGGCCATCAGCACATGGTTCTGCAGCAGCGGGTTCGGTCCCGGACCGTCCAGCGGAGGGCTGAGCACGGTATGGAACGGATTGGCGGGTCCGGCCAGGAGGAAGCTGAAGAACGCGGCGCACGAGAGCCAGACGCCGATGGCGTAGGGCTGGTACTCCTCGTAACGACCGCGCGTGAACAGCGTGGCGACGCCGATGTAGGCGCCGAGAACCAGGCCCCAGAAAAGAATGGAGCCCTCCAGCGAAGACCAGAGGCTGACGATCGTCACCCAGGTCGGAACCTGTTTCGAGCCGACCTGCGCGACGTAGCCGACCGAGAAGTCGTGCACCAGCAGGGCATAGACCATCAGCAGCGCGGAGCCGATGATCAGAACCGAGAAGAGATAGGCAAAGCGGCGCGTCCATTTCAGGCCGTCCGCGGAGCGCGTTTTGCCCGCCACGAATCCGAGCACGGCGCCGGCACTGGCGGCCAATAGAGAAGCGAGAATGAGAATTCGTCCGAGGGGCGCGATCATGTGTTCCCTTGCTCCACCGACTTCATCATCCGCTCGAGCTCTTTACGGTCGACAGGATGACCTTTGGCCGGTGCCTTGTATTCGTTGCTGTGCGAGACCATGAGCCGGCTGGATTGGAAGTAGCCGCCCGGCACCATGGTCCCTTCCACGACCACGCCGATGTTCTCGCGGAACATCTGCGGCGGGACGCTGGTGGTCTTGACCTGCACCCGCTGTTTTCCGTCATGAACGACGAACTCGACGGCCGAGCCACCCAGCTTGTGGATGGATCCTTTGGCGACCATCCCCCCCAGGCGGATCGTTGCGCCGTACGCCTTCTGTCCGTTGGCGCGCAGGTCGGAGGGCGTCCAGTAGTAGACCAGGTTGTCACTGATGCCGCTCATGGCGATGACGGCGAAGGCGATGGCGGCCACGGCGAAGGCGCCGACCATGAACAGGCGCGTCCTGCGACGCATCCGGTCCGATTCCGTTCCGCCCGGAGGCGGAATCCTCGATGAGGGGGCTTCACTCATGACTCTTGGCCTCCCGCAGACGCCAGTACAGCGATGTGAGGTAGATGGCAAAGCCGGCCGCGGTGACTCCGTATGCGGCCCAGACGAATTCCCAGCCTCCGACGACGACTCCGTTCATGCGAGCTCTCCTGCTTCCTGGCCCTTCCACTCGGCCATTTCATACGCTTGACGGCGCCTGGCGATCTCCGTACGCACCATGATGAATCCGATCATCAGGAACAACACCGCGAAAGCGTTCATGCGCAACGGCAGATGGAATTGAGAGGACACGGTCTGTGGCGTGGACTGTTGCTGGTGGAGTGAATTCCACCATTTCACTGAATAGTAGACGATGGGAAGGTCGACGGAAGCGATGATCGTGGCCACGGCGGACCAGACCGCGCGGCGGCGGGGATCGTCGACGAATTGACGGAGGGCGATGATGCCCAGCGTCGCGAACAGAAGGACGGCCACCGAGGTCAGCCGGGGATCCCAATCCCACCAGACGCCCCAGGTCGGCTTGGCCCAGATCGACCCCTGACAACACAGCAGCGCGGCCAGCAGCGCCGAGACTTCCAGTCCGGCCTCCAGACGAGCGTCCCACTTGAAATCGTTGTTGAAGAGGAAGGCGATGGCCGCGCCGAAGGCGAAGAGGATGGCCAGCATCCAGTTCCAGGCCGTCGGCACGTGGACGTACATGATCCGCTGGACCTGCCCCATGTACTGCTCGGCCGGTGCGACGAAGAGGCCGAGGTAGGAACCGATCAGAAACAACACGACGCCGAGGGCGATGAACCAGAACCCTTTATTCATTATCAATCCTCGATCACTCGTCCGTAGAGTAGGCCGCACAGAGACCAGTAGATGAGATCGAACGCGGCCAGCAGCACGATCCACGAGGTGCGCTGATTCATGGGATCTCCCTGAATGATCAGCGACGTCGCCTTGACGGATGCGAGGAGTGCCGGAACGATCAACGGAAACAACAGCAAGGGCAGGAGAGTCTGTTTCGCTTTGAGCTGCGCGGTCATGGCCCCGTACAGAGTGCCGGGAGCGGAGAGGCCGGCCGTACCCAGCAGGATCACCAGGAGCAGGGGGAGGAGGCTCGTCGTTCCGGCGTCGTACAGCACGACCATGACCGGCACCAGGGCCACGCCGAGCAGCGCGAGCTGCAGCCAGTTCGCGATGGCCTTCCCGTAGTACATGGCAATGGGGCTGGAAGGGAGGAGCAGCAGTCCCTCCATGGCCCGGTTCTCCATCTCCGCGTGGAACGACTCGCTGAGGGTCAGCGTCGAGGAGAGCAGCAGTCCCAGCCAGAGGAATCCACCCGAGAACAGGCGCAGCATCTGGGCATTCGGCCCGATGGCGAAGCTGAACAGGAGCAGCGCCGCCGCGCCGAAAACGAAGACGGCCATGAGCTGTCCGCGCGTCCGCCACTGGAGGAGGAGCTCCTTTCGAAGGGTGGCGATCACGACTGTTCTCCAGCCGCCTCTTCCAGTCGTCGAGTCGTCGGGTCTTCGAGTCGTCGAGTCGGACTCAACATGCGGTCTCCCCTTCAGGAGTGGACAAGCCGATCCCGTCAGCGTCCTCGACGACTTGACGGCTCGAAGACGAGACGACCTGACGACTCGAAGACGAGACG
>JBDTOZ010000252.1:0-1648 GCA_039932995.1 Acidobacteriota bacterium
AAAGGCTCGCGGGCGAGACGCCCACGGGCCAGCCGGCGAGACGCCGGCGCTCCAAGGCTCCGCCTGAAAATCTTCGCGTCGCGCGAAGAAACTCGTGGTTCGTAGTACGGAGGCACGGAGGGCCACACAGAGAAATGATTGTCTTTGACGAACGATGTTCGCTTCGCTTCGCGACGTCGCCGTGGTGAAAAGGCGTTCGCGCGTGCAGAATACCCAGCCATGGACTTCACACCTTCCGCTCATTCTCAGGAGATGCTCGGCCGCGTCCGCACGTTCATCCGGGAGCACGTCCTGCCCGCCGAGGCTTCCGTGTTGGGGGAGATCCACAGGCAGAACCATGGGCCGGATTGGCGAAAGTGGACGCTCTCGCCGGTCGTGGAGGAGCTGAAGGCCAAGGCCCGGGCGGCAGGGCTCTGGAACCTCTTCCTACCCGATGCGAAGCTCGGTGCCGGATTGAGCACACTCGAGTACGCGCCTCTCGCGGAGGCCATGGGACAGAGCGTCATCGCGCCGGAGATTTTCAACTGCAACGCGCCCGACACCGGCAACATGGAAGTGCTCTATCACTACGGCAACGAGGCCCAGAAGGAGCAGTGGCTCACCCCTCTGCTCGCCGGCGAGATCCGCTCGGTGTTTTTCATGACCGAGCCCGAAGTGGCCTCCAGCGATGCCACGAACATCAGCGCCACCATCGAGACGGACGGCGACGAGCTGGTCCTCAACGGCCGCAAGTGGTGGTCGACCGGCCTGGGTCATCCCAAGGCCAGGATCGCCATCTTCATGGGCCGCTCCGATCCGCAGAACGAGCGGCACCAGCAGCAGAGCATGGTCCTGGTCCCGCTCGAGACTGCAGGCGTGACCATCGAGCGCATGCTCCCCGCCTTCGGCGAGTATGACGAGCCGTATGGACACGGGGAGGCTTCCTTCACCAACGTGCGCGTGCCGAAAGCGAATCTGATCGCCGGCTCCGGTCGCGGGTTCGAGATCGCCCAGGGACGCCTCGGACCGGGGCGCATTCATCACTGCATGCGCTGCATCGGCGCCGCGGAACGCGCGCTGGAGCTGATGGTGAAGCGCGGTCTGGCCCGCGTGGCCTTCGGCAAACCAATCCTCGACCTCGGCGGCAACCGCGAGCGCATCGCCCGACATCGCATCGCCATCGATCAGGCCCGCCTGCTGACCCTCTACGCGGCCTGGCGCATCGACACGGCCGGCGTGCAGTCCGCCATGACCGAAATCTCCGCGATCAAGGTCATCGCGCCGAATGTCCTCCAGAACGTCGTCGACGACGCCATCCAGATGCACGGCGGCGCCGGCATGTCCCAGGACGTCCCCCTCACCAGCCTCTTCGCCACGGCCCGCTCACTCCGCATCGCCGACGGACCCGATGAGGTCCACCTCGGGTTGATCGCACGGCGTGAAGTGAGAAAGTACCGGGCGTGACGATCGGGGCGCGGGGGTTGCTGGTCGTTGGTTGCTGGTTGCTGGGGGCGTCTCGTCATGCGCCCCAGGCTCCGCGAACGACGTTCAGGCGAAACACCGCAGAGAACCAGCCACCAGTCACCCGCAACACGGGGTGGTCATGAACGAAGGCGCCGTCCGCGCAGGCGAAGAGCTCGACGCCGCGCGTGTCGACGAATGGCTCCGG
>JBDTOZ010000253.1:0-4297 GCA_039932995.1 Acidobacteriota bacterium
CTGAACATGGGCGGCACGCTCGTGGCCGACTCCGCGATTCAGTCGGGGGCCATCGACGCCTACGTCGAGTACTCCGGCACCGCGCTGGCCGCGATCCTCAAGCGTCCCACGATGAACGACCGCGCCGCCGTGAATGCGATCGTCGGATCCGCTTACGGCAATCGCGGACTGCGCTGGTCGCCGCCCCTGGGCTTCGACAACACGTTCGCCATGATCGTGCGCAAGGCCGACGCGGAGCGTTTGGGGCTGCGCACCATCTCCGATCTCAGGCGCGTGGCAAGCAGCTTCCGTCCCGGCTTCGGCTACGAGTTCACCGAACGCTCCGACGGCTGGACCGGTCTCCAGAAAGCCTACGACCTCCACGTCGACGCCGCACCGCGCTCGATGGACCTCGGGCTCATGTACAAGGCGCTCACCAGCAACGAGGTGGACCTCATCGCCGGCGCGGTCACGGACGGCCTGATCGAGCCCCTCGGCCTGGTGATCCTCACCGACGACCGTCACTACTTCCCCCCCTACGACGCGGTGGTCGTGCAGCGCACCGACCTCGATCAGCGCTGCAAGGGCGCCTCCGCCGCGCTCGAGTCCCTCCGCAACACCCTCGACGACGCCACCATGCGCCACCTCAACCACGAGGTCGACGGCAAGAAGCGCGATGTGAGCGAAGTGGTGCGGGAGTTGGTGGCTCGGAAGCCTTGAGCTTCGCTTGCTCCGTGCGTTCGCGGCCTGGTCTGTAGTTTCACAGTGAACCCGATGGGCGAAACGATGAAAACGGGCGACGCGAAGCCACTACAATGGCCACTCCCATGAATACGACGCGCATCTACCTCGTGCGCCACGGCGCGACGCAGCTCACGGCGGAGAACCGTTTCTCCGGTGAGATCGGAGTCGACCTCTCGGACGACGGACGCTGGCAGTGCGCGCGGTTGGGGGAGCGATTGCACAGGCAGGGCCTCAACGCCATTTACTGCAGCCCGCTCTCGCGCACCGTGGAGACGGCCACGATCATCGGGAGCCGTTGCGGTCTCGGATATACGACCGTCGACGGCCTGCGTGAGATCAGCCATGGCCGCTGGGAAGGGCTGACGCGGCAGGAAGTGGAAGATCGCTTCGTCGGCGAGTACGAGGCGTGGGAAGAGGATCCGTTCACGTTCGCCCCCGAGGGGGGCGAGTCGGGACTGGCGGTGCTGGCGCGGTCGCTGCCGGAGATTCGCACCATCGTGACGCGGCATCCCGGCGAACGGGTGCTGGTGGTCTCGCACAAAGCCACCATCCGCCTCATCATCGGCAGCCTCCTCGGCTTCGACGTACGCGGCTATCGCGACCGGCTCGACCAGGCACCCGCCTGCATGAACGTCCTCGATTTCCGCGACGCCGCCCACGCGCGCCTGACCCTCTTCAACGACACCTCGCACTACTCCGAACGGCCGCGCGTCCCGACCCAGAATCTGTCGAAGTGGTGGGACGAACCGACCTCCGCGTGAGCTTGCTCACCCCCGGGGACGTTCACCACAGAGGCACAGAGGCACAGAGAAATCAAAAAGCTGTAAGGGTTCTTCTCCCTGCCTCTGTGCCTCTGTGGTGAACGTCCCCCGGCTTTAGCGGGATAAACTGCGCGAGTTTTTCCCTCATGCCTCTTGCCACCGGTGCGCGCCTCGGGCCCTACAGAATCGACGCTGAGATCGGCGCCGGTGGGATGGGGCATGTATTCCGTGCGACGGACACCCGTCTGGACAGGGCTGTGGCCATCAAGATCCTGCCCCAGCACCGATGGAGTGATCCGCAGTTGCGCCTTCGTTTCGAGCGCGAGGCGCGCGCGCTTTCGTCGCTGAGCCATCCGAATCTCTGCGCTCTCTACGACGTCGGCGAAATCGCACAGTCAGGGGCACCCGTTCCCTATCTGGTCATGGAGCTTCTCGAAGGCGACACCCTTCGCGAGCGACTGGCGGCAGGACGTTTGAGCATGCGCAAGGCCCTCTCGTGGGCCGCGCAAATCGCGTCCGGCCTCGCGGCCGCACATCAGAAGGGCGTCATCCACCGCGATCTCAAGCCCGACAACATCTTCGTCACCCGCGGCGAGTCGTCTGACGAACTGCTGAAGATCCTCGATTTCGGTCTGGCCCTCACCGAGCCCGGTCCCACCGACACCTCCACGCTGCTGCGCACCGAGCCCGGCATGGTCATGGGCACCGCGCAATACATGTCCCCCGAGCAGGTGCGCGGCGAACATCTCGACGCGCGCTCGGACATCTTCTCCCTCGGCATCGTGCTCTTCGAGATGCTCACCGGCCGCGCTCCGTTTCAGGCGCGCAGTGCCGTGGAGACGATGAGCGCCATCCTCACCGAGGAGCCGCCTGAGCTGACCTCACTCGTCCCTGCGGTGCCCGAGTCCGTGGAGACGCTGGTGGGGCGCTGTCTCGAAAAAGATCCCGCGCAACGCTTCAGCTCCGCGCGCGACCTCGCCTTCGCACTGGAGAGCGCCGCCAGATCGGCCACTCCCTCCGCACCGCGCTCCGTGACACACGTCTCGCGAACCGGAGAGCGGCGCACGCCGCGGATGTTGCCGCGCATTCTCCTTCTGGCGCTGCTCGCCGCGGGCATCATCACCTTCGCCGTCCTCTCCCGCGACACTTCCCCGCCCGATCCGCCGCGCATGCGCATGCTCACCTACTCCGGCCGGGACAGCGCTCCCGCGGCTTCACCCGACGGACGCCTGATCGCGTACGTCTCCTCGCGCGACGGCGTGAACCGCATCTGGCTCAAACAACTCTCCGATGGAACGGAGGCTCCGATCACCTCCGGACCGGACGACGAGGCGCCACGCTTCAGTCCCGACGGAGCGCAACTGCTCTTCACACGCAGCGCGAACGGCAAGAGCTCTCTGTACCGCGTCGCGGTCGTGGGAGGCGAACCGCGCAAGCTGCTCGACAACGCGTTCGAGGGCGACTTCTCTCCGGACGGAAAACGCGTGGCCTTCATTCGGAACCGCGACACCGCGGGACGGTTCTCGACCGTCTGCGTGGCCAGCGTCGAAGGAGGCGCGGTGCGTGAGCTGGCCGCCTCCACCGCCGAAGACTTCAATACGCCGCGATGGTCCCCATCGGCGGACTGGATCGCCGTCACGCGCGGACCTCACAACACCTCGGCCGGCGCCATCCTCCTCCTCGACCCCGAATCCGAAACCCGCCGAGTGCTCATGCGCACCACGCCACACGGAGCACTCTCGGCCCCGGCCTGGACACCCGATGGCCGGGCCGTCCTCTACGCCGAGCTGGAGGCCCTGGCCGGCAGCAGCCTGCCCCGACGGCGCGGCAGCAGTTCCATCGTGCTGCACCAGATCGACGGACGCGCGCGCGTCCTGCTGCGCAATCCCCACAGCGCGGCGGACACGGTCGACGTGGTCGGGAACGATCGCCTCGTCTTCACCGAGGACGTGACCCGCCAGAGCCTGCAGGAGGTGGCCCTCGATGGCAGGACCGCTCCCCGATGGCTGTCGCGCGGGATGAGCGTCGACCGCCAGCCCGCGTACGCGAGGGGCGGCGCGAGCGTGGTCTTCACTTCGGACCGCGGAGGCAACGTCGACCTTTGGGAGGTCGCGGTCAGCAGTGGCCGCGTGCAACGCCTCACCGATCACGACGCCATCGACTGGGACCCGCACCCCGCACCCGATGACACGTCACTCTTCTGGAGCTCGGACCGCGGCGGACACTTCGAGATCTGGACGGCCGCGCTCGACGGCGCCAACCCGCAGCAAGTCACGCGCGATGGCGTCGATGCCGAGAACCCCTCACTCCCGGCGAACGGAGAGTGGATCTACTACGACTCCAGCAATCCGAAGAGTGACGGAGTCTGGCGCGTCCCCCGTGGAGGAGGTCCGGCCCAGCTCGTCGTGGCCGGCGAGACGCTCCATCCGGCCGTCTCCGCGGATGGTCAATATGTGGCTTTCCAACGTCCGGACTCCGGACGCGGCAGTACGATCGTCGTCGTCCGTGCCACCGGCGGAGAAGTCTTCAGCACACAGTCCAGCCTCGGCACGACCTCCGTGCGCGCGCACTGGATCGGCACAACCCACACCCTCGCCTTCCGCGCCGCCGACGCCGGCGGGCGGATCACTCTCTTTGCACAGGACGTGGTCCCCATGACCGACACGATTGCCACGCGACGCCAGCTCATCCCCGCCGACCCCGACTCCGCCGCGGAGAGCTTCGCCATCTCCCCCGACGGACAACGGGCCGTTCTCTCCATCATCGATGAAGCCTCAGGACTCATGATCGCGGAGGGAGTGGACTGGAAGTGA
>JBDTOZ010000254.1:0-25404 GCA_039932995.1 Acidobacteriota bacterium
CTCGGCACCGGCAAGGAGCAGAAGATCACCATCACCAGCTCCTCCGGTCTGTCGAAGGACGACGTCGACAAGCTGGTCAAGGACGCCGAGGCGCACGCCGATGAAGATCGGAAACGCCGCGAGGAGATCGAGGCCAAGAACCAGCTCGACAACCTGTTGTACAGCGTCGAGAAGATGCTCAACGAGAACCGCGAGAAGCTGGGCGGCTCGGACGTGCAGACCCTCGAGAACGCCATCAGCGAAGCGCGTAAGGCCATGGAGCAGGGTGGCCTGGACAACCTCAAGACGGCCACCGACAACCTGCAGAAGGCCTCGCACAAGCTGGCGGAGCTCATGTACCAGCAGTCGTCCGCACAGGGCGGCGACGATGCAGGCGCCGGAGCGGGCGGCCCCGCCGGAGACGCGTCGAATAAGGACGACGTCATCGAAGCGGAAGTCGTGGACGAGAAGTAAATCCGAGTTGGCGGTTGACGGTCGGCGGTTGGCGGGAGATCTCCGCGCCGCCACCGTCAGTCGCTTTTTGGATCGACCGAGAAGGAATGTGGCTGCAGTTCGAGGTTGGCGGGACCTACCGCCAAGCGCGCACTGTCAACCGCCAACCGACACCCATGGGTAAACGCAGATCAGACGGCTACGTGATGATCTCCATCATCGCGGAGCGGTACAACATCCATCCCCAGACGCTCCGTCTCTACGAGCGCGAGGGGCTGATCAAGCCCGTGCGCACCTCAGGGAACACGCGTCTGTACGGTGAGGACGAGATCCACAAGCTGGAGATGATCCTCACCCTCACGCGTGACCTGGGCGTGAACCTGGCTGGAGTCGAAGTGGTCCTGCAGCTCGCCCGGATGATGCACGACGGCAACGTCGAATTCGACGGACTGCTCGACTACATCCGCCAGTGCATGCTCGACAAGCGCCACGGCATCGAGCGCACCAACGCCCTGGTCAAGGCCATGCCCCTGGGTCTGACCCGGACGCGGTAACCCGGCGGCCGGCTCCTTACCTCCCGCTCGTTGCGGTACGCTGCTGGCCTCATGCCGGTGTTCATCGCACTGCTGCGCGGCATCAACGTCGGCGGCCATCAGAAAGTGGTGATGGCGGAGCTCGAGAAGCTCTGCCAGTCGCTGGGTCTGCGCGACGTCCGCACGCACCTGCAGAGCGGCAATGTGGTCTTTCGCACGACCCGTTCGGACCGCGCGAAACTGACGAGAGAGCTGGAGAGTGCGCTGGCCATTCAGGCCAAGGTGATCCTGCGCAGCGCGGAAGAGTTGCGGAACGTGATCGCGGCCAATCCGATGACCGAAGAATCGCAATCGGATCCGAGCCACTACGTGGTCGTGTTTCTCTCCGGCGCGCCTTCTGCTGAGGCCATGAAGTCCCTGGTCGACTCTTACGACGGGCCCGAGAAGATGCAACTCCACGGCGCGGAGTTGTACCTCCATTACGGCCAGGAGATGGCCCGATCGAAGCTTTCCAACGCTCTCCTCGAGCGCCGGCTCGGCGTGTCCGCCACGGCCAGGAACTGGAACACCGTCACCCGCCTGCTGACGATCGCGGACGAGATGGCGCCTTCGTAACCGCTGCGCCACGGGCGAAATTTGCGGCAGGCAAAATAGCAAACAGGACAGGTATACTTCAGGAAAGCCACTTCCTAAGATCGCGAAAAGGAGCATTCGAATGCCGAAGCCCCGCCGTGTCTTCCTGACGATCCTGATTCTTCTTGTCCTTCCCCTTGCCGCGCAGGCCATGACCGTTCGTGGACGGGTCACGCTCTCCGATGGCTCGCCGTTGCCGGGGGTCACAGTCTCCGCCGGCTCGGTCACCGCGGTGACGGATCCGGACGGCCGTTACGAGCTGGTGCTTCCGGATGGGGGCTCGGTGCGCGTGACGGCGGCTCTGCAGGGATTCCAGACGCGCGCGGCCACCGTCGATGGGGGCGGAGACGCGACCCAGGACTTCACGCTTCACGTGTCGTACGGGCAGGAGATCACGGTCGGCTCGCGCGCCATCGGTGCCGAGGCGGAGAAGGCGGTTCCGGTGGACATCATCCCGGAAGAGCAGATCAGGTCGTCGCCTTCGACCGAGACGGCGCAGATCATCCAGAAGATTGCGCCGTCCTTCAACTTCCCTCGTCCGACCATCACCGACGGCACCGACACGGTGCGTCCGGCCACGCTACGTGGATTGGGTCCCGACCAGTTGCTGGTGATGGTGAACGGCAAACGCCGGCACGCCAGCGCCCTCGTGAATGCGAACAACTCCGTCGGCCGCGGCTCCAGCGGCGTCGATCTCAACGCCATTCCCGCATCGGCCATCCAGAGCATCGAGATCCTTCGCGACGGCGCCTCCGCCCAGTACGGCTCCGACGCCATCGCCGGAGTCATCAACCTGGTTCTCAAGTCCGACGCCGAGCCGCTGTCCGTCTCCGCGAAGGCGGGCATGACCACACACGGCGACGGGCAGGTCATCGACACGAGCGTCAGTGGCGGCTTCCGGCTGGGGCGGGGAGCGATCTTCGCCACCGGCGAATACCGCGATCGCTACGAGACCAATCGTGCCGAAGCCGACCCGCGCGATCAGATCAGGGCCGGAGATGCGGGGAACAACGCCGTGGCGCAGCCCAATCATCACTGGGGCGACTCGTATGCGCGCGACGTGATGCTCTTCAGCAACCTGAACCTGCCGCTCACCGAGGATGGCAAGCAGGTCTTCTATGCATTCGGCGGGTACAGCAATCGGCACGGCTCGCATGGCGGCTTCTTCCGCCGCGCCTTGCAGGCCCAGAACCAACCGCAGATCTATCCCCTCGGCTTTCTCCCGCTCATCGAGCCCCGTGTCGTCGACACATCCCTGACCGCGGGCGCCCGCGGCGAGCTGGCCACCTGGTTCTACGATTTCAGCGCGGGCTACGGGAAGAACGACTTCGACTTCTACGTCACCGACTCGCTCAACACCTCTCTCGGTCCGACGCTCCAAACTAACCAGACCCGTTTCTACGCCGGCACGCTCGGCGACAAGCTCTTCACCGTGAACCTCGATCTCTCCAAGGAGTACAAAGTCGGCCTGGCCGGACCGCTGAATGTGGCCGGCGGCGTCGAGTACCGCCGCGAGGGGTATGCCATCGAGGCCGGGGAGCCGAACTCCTATCGCGACGGCGGCTTCCCCGACCAGTTCGGGAACCGGGCGCCGGCGGGCGCGCAAGTGTTTCCCGGCTTCCGCCCGTCGAACGAGGTCGATACCTCGCGGAACAGCAAAGCCGTCTACCTCGATCTGGAAGGCGACGTGCTGGCCAAACTGCGCGTCGGGCTGGCGGGGCGCCTCGAAGACTTCTCCGACTTCGGCAACACCAGCAACGGCAAGATCACGGTGCGCTACTCGCCCTTGCGGCAACTGATCTTCCGCGGCGCGGCCAGCACCGGCTTCCGCGCGCCGTCCTTGAACCAGTCCTACTTTTCGGCCGTGAGCACGAACTTCCTGCGCGATCCCGCCACCGGACAACTGGCTCCGTTCGAAGTCGGCACCTATCCGGTCAGCAGCGACATCGCCCGTGCCCTGGGGGCCACGGCTCTCCGTCCGGAGACCTCGCGCAATCTCAGCGCGGGCCTGGTCTTTCAGCCGCTGGCCAACTTCGAAGTCACGGCCGACTACTTCAACATCGACATCGAGGACCGCATCGTCTTCTCCGGAAACTTCACCGGACCGCAGGTCCTGCCGCTGATCCAGCCCTTCGGTGTGACCGGCGCGCGCTTCTTCACCAACGCCATCGACACGGAGACGAAAGGCTACGACCTGGTGGCCAACTACCAGCTCGGCGCGGGAGGGTGGGGCCGGCTCGATTTTTCGGCGGCGTACAGCAACAACGAGACGAAGATCGTCTCCGAAGTGGCCACGCCTCCGCAGCTCGCGGGTCTGTCCGAAGTGCTCTTCGATCGCATCGAACGGCGGCGCGTGGAGTGCGGACAACCGAAGGACAACCTTCGTCTGATGCAGAGCTGGAACCGGGGAGGGCTCACCGCGACCACGCGCGAGAGCCGCTACGGAGAGTTCTGCAGCTTCACGCTCCTGCCGATCGACGACCAGATCTATGACGCGGCCTGGCTGGCCGATTTCGAGCTGGCGTACGACTGGCGCAACTACACGCTCTCCGTCGGTGCGGAGAATCTCTTCGACCGGTTCCCGGACCGGAACCGCCTGGGCACGCCGCAGGCGAACTTCGGCATCTTCCCGTATCCGAGCCAATCGCCCTACGGCATGAACGGGCGGTTCGTGTACACGCGCGTCGCGTATACGTTCTGAGCGGTCGCTTAGAATGCGCGCTCGAGGAGGAACACTCAGATGGCTCACGTGACGGCTCACCCGCCGGGGACGTTCTGCTGGATCGAGCTGGCCACCAGCGATCCCGGGGCGGCGAAGGATTTCTACACGCGACTGTTCGACTGGAGTGTCAACCAAACGCCGATCGGAGAAGGCCAGCTCTACTCCATCTTCCAGAAGGACGGCGCGGACGTCGCGGCGATGTACAAACAGGATCAGCAGGGCGTGCCTCCGAACTGGGCCTCGTACATCGCCGTCGCCGACGCGGACGCGGCCACCGAGCAAGCCAAGTCTCTGGGAGCCACGGTAATGATGGGACCGTTCGACGTCATGGAGCACGGACGGATGAGCGTAATCACCGATCCGCAGGGTGCCACCTTCGCCATCTGGCAGCCGAAGACCAACATCGGCGTCGGCATCCGCGACGAGCCGGGCTCCCTCTGTTGGAATGAGCTGCAGGCGCGCGACCTGGACGCTGCCCGGAAGTTCTACACCGCCTTCTTCGGCTGGACCATGAAGGTCAGTCCCGAATACACGGAATTCTCCGCGGGCGGCCCCCAGCCCATCGGAGGAATGCTCACCTCCCAAGCGCCACCCCCGGTGCCTTCCTATTGGCTGCCGTACTTTGCCGTCGAACAGTGCGATGCGTCAGTGGAGAAAGCCCAGTCCCTCGGCGCCGCAGTCTTCCTCCCCCCAACCGACATCCCCCACACCGGCCGCTTCGCCGTGCTCGCAGACCCGCAGGGAGCAACGTTCGCGTTCTATCAAAAGGCGTGAGGCATCCGTTTATCGCGCAGCTGATTGGCGAGACCGAGGGGGCTCGAACCCGCGACCTCCGGCGTGACAGGCCGGAGGTCGAACAGATGGCGACTCTTGTCATGCTTTTGGCTTTCCGCGAACGAGCGCACTACGATCGATTGCGCCATCACGGAAGTTATCGTCGCCGCCTCGGGCGGTCGGATGTCGCAGAGACACGATACCCAGCGAACGACCGTGCACATGTGGAAGCGTGGACCGAGTCCCCTAAGTGATGAATTCGCGATCGTTCAATAAAGTCCGCTCGTGATCATGATGCCGAATCGGCAAAGCGATTGACGCGAAACCACACCGCGTCGTCCGCTAACGTTCGTTTTACGGATATTGTCTGCTCGTCGTCAATGTAGTCCCTGTTACAGTGGCGGAAATAACGAGTGAGGGGTCAGGCCACGACGCAACGTCCGCATCGGCACACGTAAATTTACTACTTAAGGTTGTCGTCGTTGTGGTCGCGTTGCGGCCGAGATTTCCCAGCCAACCGCACGTTATTGAGATCCCGGAAAGACCAGGCGGCGTGATCGCGCCGTTAAGAAACGCGCCAAACCCACCAACACCGCCAGAAAACGCAATTCCGGTGACCCCGCCGGCCGAACCGACGGCCAATGTTGTCGTCGCATGCGATGCTCCTCCAGGTCCGGTTGCAGTCAGTTCGTAAGTGGTCGTTGCCGCTGGAGACACGACGACCGACCCGTTCACCGGTTGTGTTCCTGCAACGCCGCTAATCGAAACCGATGCGGCGTACGTAGTGGTCCAGCTCAGTACGGACGTCTGGCCGGCGGTAATGGCCGACGGACTCGCTATGAACGAAACCACTGTTGGTGAGCATACAAGAACGGTGAGCGATGTCGTGCTGCTGGCGACATGCCCTCCCAAGTCGACCGCATCTACCGTGAACGTGCGCGTTTCTTCAAGCGTCGGAGTGCCGGTCAAGAGACCCGCAGGCTGGATCACGAGGCCGATGGGCGGGAACTGGCTTCCCGTCTGCTTCACGTAGTAATAGGGCGGAGTCCCTCCGGCCGCGCGGTCGAGATTGAAGGAGTAGGGGATACCGAGGCAGGCATTCGGCAGCGGGTTGGGGAGGACATACGAAAGCCCCGGCGCGGGCGAGGAAGGAGTCAACGTGACGAGGATCGGCTGCTGGAGACTGTTGGAATCGATCGGGATGCTTTTCTGGTCGTAGCCAGGGGCGATGACCCGAAGGGTGGAATCGAAGGGTACGCCGGGCACGATCCGCGCGCTGAAACAGCCTCCGCGGCGCGACACCGCCAATGAATCGTTCCAGTCGGGGGATTCTGGAGCTTGGAAAAACGCCCCGTAGATCGGATTTTGAGTGAGATCGTCGCTCACGCTGCCCCGCAAGATCTGCGAGTGCATGTCCCGTTTTTCCAATTGCCAGGCGACGAGTGCTTGCGCTAAACCGATGGCGGCAGGCGCCTGGCCGAGACCCGGTACGAGTGTCACCCCCAGAAGCAGGAATTCGGCGACGAGCTCCGGCTCTTTCTTCTCGAGCCTCTTGATGTCCTCTCCGCTCTGTCGATCAAGATATGCCTGCTTCCCGTTGGGCAGAGCCTGCAGCAACTTGTCGGGCAGCAGCACTTCTCCGGCAACGAGCATATGCAGTGAGGCCATGAATAGAGCGACGGCGGCAGAACCGCGCGCGCCGGTCACTTCGAGCAATTCCAATAGGTGCCCGGCGACGTTGCCGGCGCCGAGCAGCCGCTCGATGACATCGGCTACGCCATTCGTCCGTTTGCCTTCCTCGAACAGTGAGCCCTGCACACAGTCAGGCGTGTAGCACGGTGGCGGCGGCGGACAGTCCGTGAGCGAATCCGTCGCCGTTGCACTGGCCGCCGGTGTCAGAGTCGAAACCGACACGCTGTTGATCTGCGCGAGCAGCGTAACGAGGATCCGCTCGTAAAGCGCAAGACTGCCGGCATCGAGAGCGATCGGCGTGCTTCCGAGCGTGCCAAGTGGATACGAGGAGATCGTGCCGGCGGCAATCGCTTTGATCTGTTGCTTCAACGTGCTGAAAGCAGCATTCGCGTTCTCCAGCTTTGACCGCCATGCCGTGGTTTGAATCTGCCCCCCTGACCCGGCCTGCACAAATCCGAGATATGCCTCGGCGTCTTTGTTCAACTGAATTTCCGCATCGGCGAACGCTGACGCAATCGTGCCCAAAGGCAGAGTGAGCGGCAGGAGATCGTGGATCTGCAGCCCCGAAATGGTATTGGACGATGTGCTGGCAGTTCCATATGTCTGGATCACTTGGATGGTGGCCATTCCCGCGCCGATGGTCCGGTCGTTGAAATTGATGACGGGCGGAACGGAGACGCGCACCTCGGTCGCAGTTACCGTGATGGAGGGGATGTCCACCGTTCCTGTGGACAGCGTGAAACGGACGCTCACCTTTGCAGCCGCATCGAAACCAGAACCATTGACCGTCAGCAACGAGAAGGGATCTGCCTGCATCGCGCCGAAGGACGTGATGTGAGGACTTCGCGTCGAAGCCACCGCTCGCCGTTTAATCGCGGGCGCGGTCGCTTGGCTAAGAGATATTTTGTATACCCGACCGGCTCCGGAATCGGTGGCGTAGAGGGCATCGCCGAGCGCGGTGATCCCGTCTACCCGGGAAAACGGCGCTCCGGCGATGAACGGCGCAGGCGTGCCGCCGCCGGTCGGCATTTTCCAGATGGTGTTGTTCACGCTGTCGGTGAAGAAGATGGTGCTGCCGGCGACCGCGAGGTCATGGGGCCGGATCGTGAGTGCCGCGCCGGCATCGAACAGCGTCGTGAAGCTGCCGCCTGCCGTTGGCGTCCTCACGATTTTTGGCGTGACCGTTCCACCTGGACAGGTGCAGCCCTCATCGGCGATGTAGAGCATGCCGTTACTCACCGTGACGCGATTGAGGTGCTCCGTGGAGAAGCTGCCGGCGTAACGAGATCCTAACGTCGTGATCGCGCTGCCATCGAGGTTCATACTGACCAAACTGCCGCTGACCTCGTCGACCGCGTAGAGCCGCGATCCGTCGGTGGTCAACCCGCTGCCGTCGACGATCGGCTGTCCGGTCGCGAACCCGGAGTAGACCTTGGTCCGCGAACCGCCACTGGTCCGCCCGCCGAAGATCGCAGTTGCGTCAGGATCGCCATTGGGGTCGATCCAGTACAGATTGCCGCCACTCTGCGTGATGGCCACAACGCAACAGGTCGTTGCGGAAGCATAGAGCGTGGTCGCCAATCCTCCGGCAATCGGCATCGAAAGGACATTGTTCCCGCTTCCGATGTAAAGATTCGAACCGTCTGTGGTGATGGCCGCCGGCGTGGTAGCCGGCCCGAGGAGCGTCGGAATCGCGAGAGCGGCTGCTGGCGCGGCAACGACCGACTCGGCACCCGCGTTGCTGTCGGACTGTGCGAGCGCTGGATGGGGAGAAAGTAGCGTGGCGCAGACGAGAACGATCGGCGCAATGGGACGGCGCATTCTCATGGGGGGACCTCCGGAGAGCACGCCATTCTATGCGCGGAAAGCGGGTCCGCCCTAATTAAGGCGATGACCCCTAAATGTGGAACCTGCCCAGAGCAGATCGTCCATGAAGGCGGTCCGCGAAGGGAAGGTGATCGACCGCTGGAAATCCCTCATCGGCAACGTCGAGGCTTTCAATCGACAAGATCGAGGCCCGTTGATCGCGAGTTCACTGCAACCGGCCGGGTAGATTCGGAACGGCGCGTTGAGGGTCTCGAAAAGATGGTCTATTGCCTTTGAGGACAGTCAGGCATCTCCCGAGATGGTCTATGCTGGGACGAATTGGAGGATCCGTATGCGAAACAAGATTGTGCGCGCCCTGATCTTCGCTATTCTCCCGCCGTTCCTGCTGGCGATCTCGTCCGCTCCGCTCTTCGCCGACAGCGTCCCTGCGAGGTGCGCCGGCACTTACCTGATCCAGGAAGGGGGAGGCGCGAAAGACTTCTGGACCTTCGCGGCGGACGGAGCCTTCTTCGGCACGACGTCGACGCAGCCGCTCTTCCACTTCTCGAACCAGCAGGGAGTTGGGTGAAGGCCGGGAGCGATGGCGCCCGAGGCGTGCTCTTCGCCTTCGTGTACAACGACGACAACACCCTCATGACCACGGCCCGTATCGACATCGCCGTCCAGACCGCCGGCCAGGGTTGCGACCAGATCGCCGGATCGCTCGTGGTCCGCACGTTGGAGGACGGCGAGGATCCGCTCGATCCCGCAACCGACACCGGTGACCCCATCGCCTCCGACACCTTCGCCGGACGCCGCGTGCAGGCACGGCCATAAGAGAACACTCTCCTTTCGCGAGTCCATGACGAAGCCCGTCCAGCTTTCGTGGTGAAGCGGAGCGCCAGCCTCTACACGACCACCAAGCAGGATCAGCAGGGCGTTCCCCCGAAGTGGGCCTCGCGGGTACATCGCCGTCGCCGACGCGGACGCGGCCACCGAGCAAAGCCAAATCTCTGGGCGCCACGGTGTTGATGGGACCGTTCGACGTCGTGGAGCATCGACGGATGAGCGTGATCACCGATCCGCAGCGGCATCCGCGACGAGCCGGGATCCCTCTGCTGGATGAGCTGCGGGCGCGCGACTTGGACGCTGCCCGCAAGTTGCCGTCGAACAGTGCGATGCGTCAGTGGAGAAAGCCCAGTCCCTCGGCGCCCCGGTCTCTCCCCCAGCCGACATCCCCCCACCGGCCGCTTCGCCGTGCTCGCAGATCCGCAGGAAGGGACGTTCGCGTTCTATGAGAGGGCCTGAGGCAGGGCAGTCGGCACAAGATGGTGCTTTTCCGTTCACCGCGCTGCCGATCGACGAGACCGACGTGGCTCCACAAAGATCATGGTTACCAACCTCCACTTCAGAGCCTGCTCGCTCTTCCGGATCCGCGCGATGTACGCGTCGCCGTTGCTTTCGTTGCTCCGCATCGACCCGAAGTTATCGATTCCCAGCCTCGGCGCGCGCTCCGTGATCGTCATCTCCTCACGTCACACGGGCGACTGGCGCCGGTCCTCCGAGCGTGCCTCGCTGGCGTTCTCCTTCCTCTGTTCCTTCAGCCAGGACACCGCGAGCTCCCGCAGCGCAGCCGGAAACGCATCCACGAACGGCAGGATCGAGAGCGGATCGCGTTCGCTCTCCAGGATTTCCGCATCGCCGGTGCGTATGAGAGCCTCAGTCAGCGTCCACATCTCGAAACCACTTGCTACCTGTAGTGCGCTACGAAGCCGGGCGGTCACGTCCAGTTGCCGCCGCCGCTGCCAGGCATCGAGTGCACGGCGTTTGACGCGGGACGACGTCGAGGTGCGGGCGAGATTCTTCAGCGTCCACTCCGGCACGCAGGGCAGCCATCCAGCGAGGTCACATCCGGCAGCCCGTCGATCCGAATCCCCGCTGTTCAGGAGGTCTTCGACGAGCGTGCGGACCCGGTGCTGATCATTCGCTACACGCAGGTGGCGACCGATCGTCCAGCGCACGGCTGCTGATGGCTCCTCGGTAAAGTGTCCGACGAGGAGCGGCAGGGCTCTTTCTTCATCGAACGTAATCAGCTTTGCGACGGTTGCTTCCCTGCCTCGCTCGTGCGATCGGAGCAGGTCTGCCGCAGCGTCGAATGCAGCGCCGCGATCGAAGTGCTCGAGCGCTCGGATCGCTTGCAGCGGCTCTTCCTGATCGGGCCGCGACTCGCGCAACGCGCGGCGGCGAAACGCGGCGGCGGCGCCGAGCGGAAGTACGTACTCGATCCACTCGTCGCGCCAGTACCGGAACGGCAAGTCGGCGATGCGCTCGAGTAGCCACATGCCGACGCGGCGTCCACGCTCGTCGTCGCCGAGAAGCCAGGCGAACCGCTCGGGATCGGATAGCGGATGAAACGCGTAGGTACAGACGTGCTCCTCGGCCCGATCGAGAGCCGCCGTCGATCCGGACCGACGTAGCATCCAGACGATCACCTCGCGGAGATCCCCGGAATCATCGACCGATCCGAGCATCGACTCGACCGGCGCACCCGGCGGCATGAGACGCGCCGCGGCGCTCACGGCAGCACGCCGCAGCGCCGACCCGAGCGTCGCCGCTGCCGCAACAGCGGTGACGCGGGGAAACAGGTCGGCACGCCGACTGAAGCCGACCGCCATGATCGCGCGTGTGCGCTGGTCGACATTAGTCGCATCCAGCGCTGCAAGCGCTTCGGCCAGAACGTCATCGCCGGCTGGCGGATAGTCGTCGATGAGAGTGTCGCGAATTTCCCCACCGCTCCCCTCCATCACTCCGCGGACCATTGCCGCGTCGTCTCCCATTGCGGCGAGCGCCGCCACCGCGATGCGCCGGCTGGCTCCAGAGGCATTTTCGAGGTGTGCGTACAAAGCCTCATGCACGGTCTCGCTGTCCCGTACGGCTACGCACCAGATGATGAACTCGCGAGGAAGCTTTCCGGAGCTCAGGATTGCACGCGTCACGTAGTTCGTAAACGCCCCGGCTCCCGTTCTCCGGATGAGCTGTGGCAGCGTCGCCCGAACGACGGCCGCTTCACTTCCTTTGACCGTCGAGAGGGCAACGTACAACTCCGACAGACGCAGCCCGAGCGCGGGCCGCTCGGCGAGGGCCGCCAGAACGTCCGGGCGCCCGGCTGCGGACAATAGACGCAGGACCGAGTGAAGCCAAACGATTTTCACGCCTTCCGGGTTCTGAAGGAACGCCCCGATCCTGGACTCCAGCCACTCCGCGAACAACTTCGCGGTCTCGCCGTCGAGCCGCACCTGCAGGGTGGAAAAGAGGTCCGCCAGTCGCGGCACCGCCGTCAGATCGCCTGCGGCCTTCATCCGCAGCGCGGCGGCCGTTGCCTCCTCACGCTCGAACATCAACCGCGGGAAGAGTCTCCACCCTGTCCAAGCGAGCACCTCGATGGAGATCACCTCCATCTCGATGATGGCAATGTCCGGATTGAGCGCGGCGAGAGCCGAAAGCGCGGAGCCGGCAACGGAACGTGATTGGTGCCGCGCCAGCTCCCGCAGACGCGGGACCTCCTCGCCATCACCGGCGTTGTCGATACACGCGATCAGTGCAGCCGATCCGTCTTCGTCCGCCGGAACCGACGCGAGCACTTCCACTTTCAACTCCAGCCACAGATCGCGCTCTGTTCCTCCATCCAATTCGGAGAGGGTCCACAGCAGCTTGATCAAAGTCTCTTGATTTGCTGCCTGTGCGCGGATCTCGTCGCGGAGCCAGCCGGAATTCCTTTGAACCGCTGCCGAGAGCGCAGCCGTCACGCGCCAGCGGGCAAAGTGCAACTCCTGGTTTTCCATGGCGATGCCCGTGTCCAGGTCCTCCCCCTCCTTTTCCGGCGTCGCATCCCAATCGCATTTGACTCGCCACAGCGCTGGCGCGAACGAGCCGTGCGGAAAATCGACGGCCAACCTGACGCCGATCCCTTTCACGATCGTGCTTTCGCTTGCGAGTGCGCCCGCGATGAACCCTTCAGCCTCCGTGCGGTGTTTCCCGAGGAGTTGCCGGCAGGTTCGCCACACCTGCAGTTCCACTCCGAACCGGTCGCCGCTCTCCTCGGCCAGCCGCGCGTGTACCAGAAGCGGCTGTGCGATTGTCATGTCGAGTGACGACAGCAGGTCGTCGTGGTAGATGTCGCGTTGGAAGACGTGGCGATTCTCGATCTCCTGCAGCATCTCGCCGGTCTCGTCAGGCGTGAACGCCAAGCGATGGATCGCCAGCCACACGAGATCCATCGGCACGTATCCAAACGGTCCTTTGGATTCGCCCGCGGATCGCGCGAAGAATTCGATTTGCGCGGCGAGCGCGCCGGGGTCTGCGCCGCTGCGGCGATGTTCGTCCGCAACCGTCTCGGCCACGGCCCAATTCAGCAAGCGCTCGTGCCAGATGGCCACGCCGTCGGCGCCCTGCAGCACCCAACCAGCCACTTCCAGGCGTTCTAGTTCGGCGACCGTGGCGCCGACGGAGTCGATGACGTCGTTGGTCCATGGGTATGGGGCGCCATCGAGCATCGCACGGACGAGGCGCAGCAGGGCTCGCGCGTCCGCGGGCGCAATCCGATTCCAGCATGCGTCGTAAAGCAGGTATTCGTTCGACGGCTGCCAGGATTCGCTGCTCGCATGGACGTAGAGCTCCGCGTGGAGCGGGCGGCGCATGACGTCGAGCATGTCCAGCCGCGGCGCGCGCGTGTTCCGGCGATGCCGCGTCAGAAACTCCGCGAGCTCGTCCTCGTCGAAATCGCCAACATCGACGACCTCCACCCCGATGTCAGCGAGTGCGGCCACCGTCGCGGCATTGTCAGGCACGGTGATGGCGACGCGAATCCCCCACGACTCCAGCGGTAACGCGGCCAGCTCGTGGATCTGCTCGATCGTTCGGACGTCATCGAGACACGTCATGAGCCAGTCGCCGCCGAGGTCCGGGACGCGGTCGCGGACGCGAGCCCGCGCGTCTAACGCATCGGCTGCGGCTTCGGCCAGGAGATCGTGCACGAATGCTACGGCCGCCTTTTCCACGTCTGCTCGAACATCGTTCGACACACGTAGAAAAACGGGCAGAGGTCCGTCGGCGGCATCTCCGAGCTTGTGAGCAAGCGTCGCCAGCTCCCACGACTTTCCCGTACCGCTGACCCCGCGGAATGCGGCGAAGCGCTTCGTCGGTGCGGCAATCCGGCGGCGGACCGCAAGCTCCGGACGATACTTCACCAGCCGCGCCGCGTTCTCGGCCGCGCGCCGCCGCATGGCCTCGCGGAACGGATGAACGCCGGCGAATCGGTCAACGTCGATCCCGAGCCCGAGAAGAAGCTGTTGCGGTGAGAACGTCGAGTCGGGTTTGCGAGAAAGGTCGAGAACACGCCCGGTGACTTCGTGTACCAGCTTTTCCGCCTCCTTGTCGCTCGGCGCAAAGGTGCGGAGCATCTCCCGCAGCGCTGCGCGCGACTCCTCCACACCCAGCGTCTGGACGAACGACAAGCGGCCGAGGAGATGCCAGACCTTCTTGCGCGTCTGGAGCACCGTGTCTTTGAGCTTCTTTACCTCGCCATGGGCGCGAACTGCGTCGCAGATTTCGGCAAAGAGTGCGCGGCGCGTACAGAGCCCCCGCCCGAAGAAACGAACGGGCGTTTTGTCGTCCAGTCTCGCCAGTGGCCCGGGCGGAATCGGGCGATCGGCCAAGCTGGCGAAGAACGTTTGCGCCTCACGCCAGGACCCCATCCGGCCATTGGTCACAAACTGGTATCGCACCGGCTGGTCCAGAGACTTCGGAACGGCGAGATAGAGGTCCGGCAGCACCTCGTTGACGATCTCGCGAAGGCTCCATGTCCGATTGCCGTCGCGGGTCTTGAATTGCTGGACGATCAGAGGCCCGGTCCCTTCGACCTGCACGTCACCGCCGAGGGGCTCTGCCGTGATCCGGACCGCATTGGCCGACGTCGTCGACGGAGCGATGTGGATCCACAACGCCCACTGGGCGGTGCGCAGGACCTGAAAGGTGATGCCCTCGATGTTCCGTTTTCCGGGCGTCATACCTGCAGAGGGTTATACACCGGCAATTGCCGAACTGGGGATCCCCCGCGGTGTCGAGATCGCGCCTGCTCCGCCGCCTCGGGTGGCGGGGGGATCGCTCCGGCTTGCGCGGACATCGCTTTCACGAAATGAAACCCTTTGACGCCTTCGACACTACTCAGTTCATGAACAGACGTGTTGCGTTGATTCCCTGCCTTCTGTTCGCCTGCGTCCGGACCAGCTGCGATGCAACCGTTCGCTTCGTCAGCACCTCGAGCCGGTCGAATGGCGCCGGGAACCTTTCGGGGAACGGCGAGGCCGTGGGATTCAGCGAATACCGGGCTGCACGACTGACGTCGTCACTTGGCACGCACCAACAACATCGTCGAGATCAATCTCCGCAATCAGATCCGCGTGGCGCGAGCGCTTAAGGAAGAACGGCAGCGCGGCACGCCCACTCACCGTAACGCGTCACGCCCCTTGCACCCTCGTACCGCGATAAAACGGCCGTACTTCGCCGCCAAACGGTGTCGCCGCCGCGGCTCCCATCCTCGCGCCGTGTTCGTGTGGAACATTCGCGATGTGCACAGTTCTTAGCGTTAGCGCCGGGAAAGGCCGATCCTGTGAGGCAACTTGTGAGCTTCACAAACCTCACAAGGTCATCCCCCGGCTTTTTCGAGCGAGCAACTGGCCACCACCGAGGTCACTTCGGAAGGAACTTCGCGAGTCTTCCTCGTCAAAGGTCGAGACGAGCGCAACAGTCTGGATGCCAGCGTCCCTCTCCCGCGGGCGCGGGAGAGGGCACGCCGGAGCGTCAGTAGAGGTTGTCGATGGGCGGGCAGGAGACCTCGATGTCGCCGATCTCGGTCTTGAAATTGCCGTGACCATAGACCGCGAGCAGGGGACTGGTGATCTTGCTGCCGCCGGTGAGCTTGAATAACTGGAATCCGTAGATCTGCGGCGACGAATTGTACTGGAGCGCGTCGCCCGTGGCGTAGACGGAGTACGTCGCGTTCACGTCAAAGTCAAAATCGATGCCACCCGCGGCGTTCGAAGGCTGCGCGGCGGTTGGTATCCCGCAGGCGCTGAATCCCTCGCCGATGTTGTACTTGTAAGGGAGGCCCGAGTTCGGCGGCGTCAGCACCCAGCCGTCCTTCGTGCAGGTGTATTCCAGGACACGTGACGAGTGATATTGGACGTTCGACACGTCCTGCATCGAGCGCTCGGCAATGAGCATCCTGCCGTCGCGATGAAAAGCGATATCCGACACCGGGTTGGAGAAATTGCCGGTCGGTAGGTCGGGGACTTTGATCTCGAGCTTGCGCGTGCCCGGAACGAAATCCCCTGTGATGGGATCGAGGCCGACCGACCAGATTTCATTATTGCGGTTTGGGTCCTTATGGCCGCAGTCCTCGTTCCAGAGGCTGTAATAAACGCGGTTGTCGTGAACCTGTACGGCCCACAGACGCTCACCGAGGGGGGCCACGCCCTGCGGATCGTTCGGCTCTGCATTGGTGTTGTTCGTCACCGTGTTCGTGGTGTGATCGTAAGCGCTCAATTTGTTGCGATTCATGTCGATCCGGTATATGCGGCCGTCGTCCATGTCCGTCACATAGAACTCTTTGCGCCGGCAGTTGAACGCGATGTCGCCGAGCGCGGGATATTGACCCGACGAATCGGGCGTGTTCGGTAATTGCGCAAACGTACTGATGGCTCCGCTGCCGGTGTCGATCTTGTAGACTGCGCCCCAGCCGCCGGATGCCACCGCGTCGGAGATGAATGCCACGCTCGCGCTGACGTAAATGTTACCGAGATGGTCCATGTCGACGCCGAAGACCGAGCCGAGATGCGCCGAATCCCACGGTGCGCCGGCCGGTCCGTTGTACTTGGGCGGTTGATTGCCCGGAGGAGGCGTTGCGGAATTCACTCCCCAGCCGTTGGCGCCGCTGACGTCGAATGCGGTCACGACGTAATCCGGCGAATTCGGAGGAACGAGTTTCCCCGTCACGACCGCGACTTTCTGGCCAATGAACCTCGTGCCGTCATACATGGGCGCGCGGGAACAGCAGATGCCGTTCGCGCACTCGAACGGCGGCACGCACTCCGGCAAGTCGATGCACTGTTCGAATATGCAGCACGTCTTCATCCCCTCGGTATGCAGGCTGACGCCGAAGCAGAACCGGCCGGGCTTTGCGCCGGTGATGAGGACCGTCAGGGGCTGCGAAGTCGCGTTCGGGTTCAGGTTCACGGGGAAATACGACGGCGTGATGGTCGTGCCAGCCGGAGCGTGGAAGTAAATGTGCTGGACGTCATTGGCCGTCTTGTTCGTGATCGTGAACGTGAAGCTGTAGGAACCATCCTTGTTACACTCGAGCTTGATCTGATTGAAGGCCGCACAACAATTCGGCAGCGTGACGCAGACTTCGATCGTGCAGCACCGGCCCCCAGTCATCAGCGTCACGGGGAAACAGATCTTCTGTCCCGGCTGGCCGCCGGTAATCGTCACCTGCAATGTCGCAGACGATCCGTGGTGAATCACGCCGCCGGGTATCAACGGTATCTGCGGCGTGATCGCATATCCGCCGTTGAGCGGCGGCGTCGCGAGGACGCTGGTCACGTCGCTGCCGGTGTTGTTGGTCACGGTGAACGTATACAGGTAGCCGCCGTTCTTGTTGCACACGATCTCGCCGGCGCTCGCGCTGCACAGCGGATGACCATTGAATGGCGGAATCCCGCCGCCACCGCTCCCGTCCACGGGGGCCGCGGCGTTCGCACCGGTACTACACGGCTGCGCTTCTTGTGCGAAGGCCGTCAATGGAATGAGTAGACAGCCGATGAATATGCCGAGCAAAATCGAGATGCGTTTCACGTTGGACCTCCTTCTCACTGGAGTAGTGACGAGAAGCGCGAGATCGTTACAGGGCCCCTGTTTGATCGGCCGGAATGGACCCATTGCCGGTGCGGCGTGGCTCCAAAACCGGCGCGCCGGTGCGTTCCGCGTACATGCGCTTCAACTCCGCCATCTCTCGTTTCGTCGACTTCGGCGCGCTTGCGGCCGCGACGGCCAGTGCAACGATCGGTGTCGTCGCTCTCGGTCCCGTGGAGTGCCTTCGGTTCGGTGTAGCTGACGTGGTGGTTCGGCGATGCCATGGGCGCGCTGCTGTTCACCCTTTCCTGCTGGCGTGGAGCGCGGGCGAGTGCGTGCAATGGACGAGGGCGAAGGTCCTGGAAGGAGCTGCGCTCTGGCGTGCCGGCTCGTTACAGCCGCGCTCATGGCCGGATTTCTTTTTCGCGCGCGTCTCGGCAACGAGCCGCTCGGATTCGCGACCGTTCCCGGGCTGAGCCGGAAAGCTGCCCAAAGCAGCACGACGGACGATGTCGCCGCAACACTCCTCGAAGTGAACAAGCTTGCCGCCGGCGTTCCGATGATCTACTTCGAGACCCGCTTTCGCACGAAGGCCGGAGACTACAAGCGGCTGGCCTGGTCGTGTCAGCAGCTCTGGACGGCACGCTGTATGCCTTTTCTTCGACCATCTCCATGGCGCAATCGCCCGTGCGCAGCGCGCCAGAGCTCGCGGCGAAGATGCCAGCCATCATCGGGCTGCTCTACCTCGACCTCGATGGATTCAAACCGGTGAACGACCGTTTCGGGCATGCCGCCGGCGATTTCGTCCTGCGCGAGGCGGCATCGCGCATACGGGCCAGGATTCGCGAAGAGGATACTGCCGCGCGCCTCGGCGGCGACGAATTCTGCATCGTCGTGGACAAGTGCACAGTGCCGATGACGCGATGAACCTCGCCGAATCGCTGCTGGCGGCGATCCATGAGCCGCTCGCGTGGCGCGTTCCGTTTGCGGGGTGAATGCGAAAACAAGAATGGGCGATGTACTCGATGGCCACTTGTCCGGCCTGGCCCGCGACTCGGACCAAAGCTATGACCAGAGAATGGTCCGTGAAACCAGGAATTCCTGGCACGGTCCCGGGGCATGAGCAGGCAGGCATTGGATGCTCTGGACTGCTCATGCCGCCGGGCTTTCCGGGTCGTGGCGGGCGTTACAGATCAAAAGAAGCCATATACATCGACCGATCCATCCGGCCGATTGGACGCGAACCCCTCACCGGCTTGTTGCGCTGGAGCAGTGTTCAGCCACGTAACCGCTGCCGCGGCATCGGGCCGGTTGTATACGTACCATTGCTTTGTTGCCGCGAGGGTGGCGCCCGCCGCGAGGGTGGCGCCCGCCGTGCGCGTAGCCTTTGGGTCTTGCTGTTTCTCGGCCATTGCTCATTCTCCCTTATGTGAAGTACATCATGGACCGCGGGGTAAAACGATAGACAGGTAGAGATATATAGATAGGTCCATAAGCAGGCCGACGCAACAATTTTTCAATCCCCGTAATGAACGCGCTGCCACCGGACCGACGTGAGTTTGGAATTGCATCCTGAAGGGGTGCTCTGGAGAATGAAAGCTGCGGCACCCTTTCAGGGTGCAACGTTTTGGCCCGTCGAATCCGGGGGCAGCGCGCCAAAGGCGCTCGCCCCCGGCTCATCTCCGACACGCCTCCGGCGTAGACCGGTTCGCGACGCCGGACCGGGAAAAGTCCGGATGGCATCCCTCCAATTCGTTGGGGGATGGCATGCTCGGGAAAGCGTTTGGATATTTGATCCGCTGGTTCAGCCGTTATCAGGTTCTCGCTTTCACATGGCTGATCGCCGTGGTCATCATCTGTTTCGAAGGGGTGGCCGGTCTCGGTCTGCCGGCGCTCTTCTGGTGCCGCGAGTGGTACGGCAATCTGATGATCGGGGCAGCCGTTGCCGGATTCTTCGCGCTATGCAGCTTCACCGGATTTCTGCTCGATCACGTGAAGCTGGGCCTTCCGGCAACCGCGCCGGGCATGCGGCAGTATTTCGCGCGGACTTTCTGGCTGCCGACGATTCTCGTGATCGTGCGCGGCGTGTGGCGGCAATGCACCACCGCATCGTGCGGCAATGAATGGATCGTCATCCTCGGCTACGTGATGGGCATGCTCATCATCCGGTTCGTCCTGCCGTCTCTCGATCGCCTGGCCGATCCGCTTGCGTTGAAACCGTGGTTTCAGAAATTCGTGGCCTGGCTGATGCGGATCGGGAATCAGACCGGCGTCGTCAGCTACTGGCTGCACGCGTATGCATTTCTGCTGGTAGTCATTCTCGGCGCGCTCTATACGTTCATGGCCCTGTTTGCGACGCGGTTGATGATCAACGCCGCGGTCTCCATCTGCATCGTGCTGGCACTGATCGTCCTCGGATATGGAGCACTGCGATTCTTCCTGCCGCGCGCGATGCTGCTCGTGATCGTGCTGCTCGTCGTATGGATCTTCCTGGCCAATCAGCTCCCGCGAAAGCACCAGTATCAGGATCTGCGCGCATTCGATTCGCTGTCGCTGAAGCGGTATGCGGTTGAGACGAACAACGGCCTGATCGAGCGCAACAAAGACCTCGTTTCAGACGACGACGCGCTTACGGCCTGGCATGCGCGCGTCGCTCCGTGCTCCGCGAACCCGAAGATCGTGCTGATCATGACCAGCGGCGGCGGAATCCGCGCCGCGGTTTGGACCGCGGCCGTGCTGGAGCAGCTCGACCAATTGAATACTCCGTGCGCGCTGCGCGATCACATTCGGATCATCGCCGGAGCGTCCGGCGGAATGGTGGGCGCGGGCTACTACGTGGCCGCGCATGCGACCCGGCAGGCCATGGACCCGAAGCTCGTCGCGCTCGATTCGCTGGACGACGTCGCGAAGAGCCTGGTGCTTCGCGACCTTCCCGGTCAGTTCGCGCCGTGGCGGTATCGCGATCGCGGATTCGCGCTCGAGCAGGCCTGGCGCCGCAACGCGAGACCGATGGCCGAACGGCTCGACGCGTTGCGCGCGAGCGAGCGCAGCGGCGCTATACCGTCGCTGATCTATTCGCCGTCGAGTCTCGATGACGGACGGCGTCTGCTGGTGAGCAATCTGCAGCTTTCGGCGCTGACGCATCATCGCGACTACTCCGTGTCGGCGGTGCAGTTTTACGAGCTCTATCCGAACGCGGTGATCAGCGTGGCCACGGCCTCGCGTATGAGCGCGTCGTTCCCGTGGGTCACTCCGGCGTCGGAGCTGCCGACGGAGGAGCTTCGCCGGATTGGCGACGCGGGCTACTTCGACAATTACGGCGGCTTCATCACGTCCGCGTGGATCGAGAAGAACCGCCAGTGGCTCGCCCACAACACCTCCGGAATTCTCGTCGTGCAGGTTCGCGACAGCACGTTCAGCCACGGCGTGCGCAACGTCGCCTCGGCAGGAGAATCGACGCGCGTCAGCCGGGGCTTCAGCGAATGGATTGCACCGATCGAAGGCGTCTTCGCGACGCGAGGCTCGGCCATGAATTTCCGCAGCGATTTCGACCTGGCGACGCTCGCCAATCAGTTTCCCGACAAGTTCCTCCAGTCGATCGAAGTGGAGCTCCCGAACGGAACCGCGCCGCTCACGTGGAATCTCACGGAGAAAGCGACGGCGAACATCATCGCCGCCGCGCCGCTCGCGACGAAGAACGTGAAAACGTGGTGGGAGCAAATTGAGGATTGAGGATTGAGGATTGAGAATTGAGGATTAAGAATTGAGGGATTAAGAATTGCGGAGCCTGGGCGCGAAGCGCCTGGTCATCCTCAATCCTCAATCCTCAATCCTCAATCCGGTTCATCCCACCGTGGTCTCGGAGGGAGCTTCGTGCACCATCCGTTTCACGTCTTCCGCGTCCCAGGGACGGGAGATCACGCAGGAGTTGATGCCGCCCACTCCCATGCTCAGCTTTCCGCTGTAGCCGTGGGCGATCTCGCAGCCGCTCTCGTCGACGAATTTGGCACTGTGCACTTCCACGTCGGCGTGCAGCTCGCCCTCGGTGAGCGGCATCGGATAAAGCTTGCCGCGGGACATGCCCAGATGCTGCGCGGTGAGCTCCCATCCGCCGCCGACCGACATGCCGTGCCCGAAGGTTCCTTTGCGTGCTGTGAAGATGACGTCCGGATGGAGCATCTCCAGCGAGTTCTCGATCTCCGTGGCGTCGCCCGGCGTGGCCGTGGCGTGCATGTCCCAGGTGGTCACGTCTTCGGCCTGGATCTCCTGGAGTGCCGCCTTGATGGCCAACTGCGGTCCGCCTTTGGATGGCGTGATGATGTGATGTGCATCGGCCGAGGTGCCGACGCCGACGATCTCCATGCCGATGGGGGTGAACCCGCGGGCCATCAACGCCTCGGCGTCGCCGACGATCCACACACAGGACCCGCCCGCCACGTGGGTTCCCTTCAGGCCGGTCAGCGGCCGGGAGACGTCGGCGTCCGCGGAGAGCACGTTCGCGTTGTAGAACGCGGAGATCACCATCTGGTGGGGCGGCGGATCGGTCATCCCGATCACCACCGCCTCCGCTTCGCCGCGCTTGATGGCATCCACGGCCATCTTCGTGGCCACGCCGAACGACGCGCAGGCCGCCACCGGGGCGATGGTCGTCCCGACGATTTTTCCGAGCATCGAAATCTGTGCAGCGGGGATGTTGGCGATGTTCCAGAGCAGGTTGGGAGAGACGGCCGCCCACGGTTCTTCCGGCGCGCCCCACTTGCGGTTCAGCGCACGAATGCGGCTCAGTTTCTGACGGATCGACGAAAGCTTGGCCGACCCCGAGGAGGCCGGCACGGGCTCGGCGTGAATCTCGCGGGCCTCGGCCAGGTATTCCGTCAGGGCATCGCTCTGTGCGGCCCAGTGAGCTTCCCAGTCGTACTTGGCTTCGATCCACGATTCGGAGCCGAGCTGCAGCGCGGAGGACTCCCGCGGGGCGGAGGGATCGATCTCTCCGTCCTGGTGGCGGCGCAGTGGGGCGCAACGCTCGGGCGCGGCCCAGAACTCGTTCCAGCGGCGCAGCACGCGCTCGTACACGAGAGCTTCCCGCTGAGTGACGGTGATGTCGCCGATGCCGGTGCCGACGTAGATGTGACAGCGGGTGCCGAGGGATTGAAGGTGCGCCTCGATGCCGGGGTTCTGGGTCAGTGATTGGATGAACGCTCCGATGGCGAATTGCACCATCGGACCCATCTTGTCCTTGAGCTGCGCGAACTTCGCCGGTGGAAAGCGCTCGTCGAACCACGCGTGGTATGTTTCGAAATCGAAGTCGGGGGTCCCGACGAGGAAGTTGGACTGGCCATACCCGGCGTAGGGGGTGAGCCAGGTTCCGGTTGTGCGCAGGTTTTGCTCAAAGACGTCGATGTTCGGCGATTTTGGCGCGACCACGCCCCATCCGAACACGCCGACTCTCTTGCGATGCGACATAGGCGGTGCATTGTATCGAAATTGCAGAGAGCCAACCCGCATCCGTCCATGGGGAACGGACGCCGGACCCGCAGTCGGGGGAACGCGCTTTCCTTCGAACGGGTTGCGGCGCCCAGCGCCTGAAAAGAGAGGGTTTTTCGTGAAGAGCTCAGCCATGCGCAGTCTGGTCGTCGTCCTGTCTCTGCTGTTCGTCCTGGGGGCGTGCAAGGGGAGGGAGAAGGTCGCGACCGGCGAGAACACCGAAACGATCGCCCCGGCCCAGCCGCAACCGCAGCCGACTGAAACCGATGCCATGACCCAGACGGTGGACATCGAGGACAGCCGCACCGACGGCGAGAGCGGGACCGCCACCGCGACGGACACGGCCGTGGCCACGACCACCACGACGACGACCGTGCCTCTACCGACCACGACGACACGTTGAACTACGAGACCCTCATCGAGCGCGATCTCGATGCGATCCCCGCCGCGGCGCAGGCGTTTCTCGCCACGCATGGTGCCGAGGCGCTGTGGGTCTCCGTCACGCGGTTCGCGGTGCTGGCCTTCGCTCCCTCCCAGCACGCGAAGCGCGCGGTGCTGGCGTGCCGGGCGGCCTTCGCGGTTCGCGAGGAGCTGGGCGTGCGCTGGCCCGACCTGATCGTGGCTTGCGCGCAGTACGCGGCTGCCAGTCGTCAGCCGTGGAGCGAGCCGCCCATCCTCGAGCCGCCGGAGCCCGGAGTGGGAGACCTTGCAGAGCTGCGGGCCGCCATGGCGGAGGGGGATCTGGTCCGCGCGGAGCGCTGGCTCTCCGCGCGTCTCTCCGACGCCGCGGGACCGTTGCGTGAGGTGGCCCGCGGAGATGCCGTGCTCCTGCTCGAAGCAGCTTTGGCGCTGCTTCCCGCACTCGGCGAGAAGGGCCGTTACGCGCTGCTGCGCATGCCTCTCTGGGAATTGGTGGCCAGTCCCTCGGTTGCCGAGGATGTGACGGATCTCGAGTCGCTGCTGGTTCGTGCCGAGGTAGGGAAGGGCTCGCCCGATGCGGTCCAGCCACTGCTGGTGGCGCTGGCGAAGCAAGAGGGGGCACGCAGTTCCGGCACGTTCCGGCAGCTCGATCCGTATCCGCTGGCGCGTGACTACGCGCAGACGCTCCTGGCTCACGCGTTCGCGGACAGACTCATGCCGGAGCAGGCCAAGAGGCTTCTCGACGTCGTCCATCAGAATCTCGCAGAGGGAGAAAACTTCGCCGCATGGTCGTTCGCCTGAAACTGCTGCTTGCCGTCGCGTTGCTGTCGTCCGCGTGTGCCACGACCAAGCCCGCCGCTCCGTTCTCCCTGGAGCGCGAGCTCGCGCAGCCGCCGTTCGATCGTGCCTTCTGGGCGGTGCACGTCGAAGAAGACGACGGCCGGGTCCTGCTGTCGCTGAATGCGGACAAGCTGGTCATTCCCGCGTCCAACCGGAAGCTCTTTGCCTCCGCCACGGTGGCCACCTGTCTCGGGCTGGACGCGCAACTGCACACCGCGATCTTTCGGGACGGCGAGGATCTCGTGATTCGCGGAGACGGCGATCCCTCTCTCGGCTCGTGGCGGTATGAGCGCGACGGCGACTTCGATCGCCTCGCGGAAACGCTGCGCGCGCGCGGAATCACGCGCGTGCGTGACGTGGTCGTCGACGTCTCCGCCTTCGACCGCAACACCATCCCCGGCGGCTGGAAGTTCGGCAACCTCGGCAGCGACTACTCCGCGCCGGTCGACGCCATCGCCTGGGGAGAGAACGAGCTCCCCGGCGACCGCGCCACTCCCGATCCCGCCTCGTATGCCGGGAACGTGCTGCGCGACGCTCTCACTCTGCACGGCATCGCGGTGGAGGGGGTGCGGGTGAACAGCGAGCCGCACGCGTGGGAAGAGCCCATCGCCGATCTTCCGTCGCCTTTCATCGGGCAGCTACTGCAGACGGTGCTCAAGAACAGTCACAACCTCTACGCGGAGATGCTGCTCAAACGATCTGCCGATGGGACGTACGACGCTGCCTTCGCCCGCGAGCGCGCCTTCCTGACCTCGGACGTGCATCTCGACGGCAACACGTTCCGTTTCGTCGACGGCTCCGGCCTGGCCCCCGACGACCTGATGACCGCGCGCACGGCCGTGAGCATGCTCCGCTGGATGAACGATCCCTCACGCCGCGCGTACTGGTGGGCCACGCTCTCGACGCCGAACCAGGACGGCACGCTGCGCCGCCGTCTGGTCGCGCTGGAGTCCCGTGTGCGCGCCAAGACCGGCACGATCAACGGCGTGGCCGCCTTGAGCGGCATCGTGGCCATGCCCAACGGACACTTCCGCTATTTCTCCATCGTCGTCAATCACCACATTGGCGACGGCAGCGACGCCGTGAAGATCATCGACACTCTCGTGGAGCGCATCGCTGATGGGTTCTTGCGCGAGGGGACGTTCACCACAGAGGCAC
>JBDTOZ010000255.1:0-8497 GCA_039932995.1 Acidobacteriota bacterium
GCTCATCGCGCCAAGACACTCCCGTGAGGGGCCGCGGGCATCCTGCCCGCGGTGGACTCCGAACCACCCTCCTATACCGGCTTCAACACCGGCGGCTTCAGTCCGCGGTTCCAGTGTCGGTGCGCGGCGATTGCGGCGATGAAGGCGTTGGAGAACTTCGGCGCGCGCGCCTTCGCCGTGATCACGCCGGCCTGCGGATCGGCGTCGGGTCCGGCCTCGGGGTGGCGCCTGGCGTTGGTGATGCCGGCGACGTCGAGGAGCGTCGTGCCGGCGGCGCTGGCGGCGATCGGCTTGTAGTGCTTGTACGCGTCCTGCAGGAACTCGATCGCGGCCGGCTCGTTCTTCAGCGCGTCGATGGCGGGCTCGCCGCCCGGAACATAGACCGCGTCGAAGAGCACCGAGCTCGTGGTGAGGATGCTCTGTTCCGCTTCCATCGCTCCGCCACCGAAGGTCTGGAACGGTCCCACGTGACGGCCGACCAGCCGGGGAACCGCCCCCTGCGCCGCCAGAGCCTTCTTCATGGCGTCAATGTCCGCCGGATCGCTTCCTTCCGACACGAGGATGGCCACCGTGCGCGTGCGGATGTTCGGTGGAGGCTGATTCGGACTCTCGAGAATGCTCAGCGCGGACGACGGCTCGACCGCTCGATTCGCGGGCATTGGCTGCCACTGCCGCGGGTTCGCGTCGGCAGGGAAGCTGAAGTTGAGCGGGCCCGTGATCTTCGGGATCTTCTTCATCCCCAGTCCGCCGGCCACGCGCTGAGCGAGCCCTGGATCCACCTGGGAGAGCATGAACACCATCCGCTCGCGCACGGCCGCGGTCGCGCAGTGGCCGAGCTCGAACTGCAACGCCTGAACGATGTGCTCCTGCTCGGGCGCGGACTGGCTGCGGAAGAACTGCAGGGCCTGGGTGAAGTGGTCGAAGAACTTCTCGCCGCGCGCGCCGCGCACTTTCGCTCCCTCCATCGGCTCGGGATAGGAGACGAAGCCGCCGGCCTTGGAGCCGGCCTGGAACGGGCAGCCTCCGCCGAGGGTGTTGGGCTCGTAGGCCACGCGCCCTTCGTTGATGACCTGGCGCATGTGACCGTCGCGCTGCGCATTGTGGACAGGAGCGATCGGGCGGTTGATCGGGATCTCGTGGAAGTTCGGGCCACCCAGCCGCTTGAGCTGCGTGTCCAGGTAGGAGAACAGGCGTCCCTGCATCAGCGGATCGTTGCTGAAGTCGATGCCCGGCACGACGTGACCGACGTGAAAGGCCACCTGCTCGGTCTCGGCGAAAAAGTTGTCAGGGTTGCGGTTGAGGGTCATCTTTCCGATGCGTCGCACCGGGACCAGTTCTTCCGGAATGAGCTTGGTCGGATCGAGCAGGTCGAACTCGAACTTGTGCTCATCGGCCTCGGGGACGATCTGCACGCCCAGCTCCCACTCGGGGAAATCGCCGGAGGCGATGGCATCCCACAGATCGCGCCGGTGAAAATCGGGATCCTTGCCGGAGATCTTCTGGGCCTCGTCCCAGACCACCGAGTGGATGCCCTGCAGCGGTTTCCAGTGGAACTTCACGAACACGGAACGCCCCGCTTCATTGACGAAGCGGAACGTGTGTACGCCGAAGCCCTCCATCATGCGCAGGCTGCGCGGGATGGCGCGGTCGGACATGACCCACATGATCATGTGCATGGCCTCGGGCATGAGCGAGATGAAGTCCCAGAACGTGTCGTGAGCCGAGGCCGCCTGCGGGATCTCGTTGTTCGGCTCCGGCTTCACCGCGTGGATGAGGTCGGGAAACTTGACGGCGTCCTGGATGAAGAAGACCGGGATGTTGTTGCCGACCAGGTCGAAGTTGCCTTCCTCGGTGTAGAACTTCACGGCGAAGCCGCGGACGTCGCGGGCCAGATCGCTCGAGCCGCGCGACCCCGCCACCGTGGAAAAGCGGACGAAGACCGGAGTCTCGCGCGCGGCGTCGGTGAGGAAGCCCGCTTTCGTAAAGCGGCGGAGCGAGTCGTCGTAGACCCGGAACACGCCGTGCGCCGCCGAGCCGCGTGCGTGGACGATGCGCTCGGGGATGCGCTCATGGTCGAAGTGCGTGAGCTTTTCGCGGAGATGGAAGTCTTCGAGGAGGGACGGTCCGCGTCTTCCCGCGCGCAGGGAGTTCTGGTCGTCCTCCATGCGCAGGCCCTGGTTCGTGGTCAGGTACTGCTGATGGGCGTTCTCGCGATCGCGCTCCAGCTCATCGAGCTTCGCATTGCTTGGAGTGGCGCTCGTGCCGCCGTTCTTCGGCGGTGCATCGCGGAACGTGTCCGCGTCCGTGCGGGCTTTCGGGGCAGAGGCGGGGGAGGGGGCGGACTTCTTCTTCGTTCCTGCGGTCTTCGATTTCGCCATGAGCTCTCCTGGAAACGCGATGCGTGTCGCAAGCAATGCGCAAGGCTTGCCATGAGGAGAACAGGGCCGCGGCCGGCCAGTGAGCGCTTCGATTACCTCTTCACGAAGAAAAACGACCCGCCCTCGTCGCCGACCTCGGCCATGACGGCGAGTTGCGGGATCTGTTCGCGGCCCGCGCGTTTGGCGGCGTCGGAGACGCGCTCCTGGATGCGGGGGAAGAGAGTCTGCACGTCGACGGCGCCGCGGCTCGGATTGGCCAGGGCTTCGAGGAGAGCGATCGTGAACAACGAGTGTTTTCCGTCCGCGGAGTCGAGGACGGGGGCGTCGCCGCCCGAGCTGAGCACGAGCCGGGCGCGCTTCTCTTTCAAGGAGGTGTCCTCGTTGGCCACAGCCACTTTCGCCAGCGCACCGGACTGGCAGGAGTCCGCGAGGATCAACATGCGCAGCGCCGGATAGTCGACGAGCACGTCCTTGATGTTCGCCGGAGAGATCCAGTTCCCCATCTCCAGATCGGCGTCGACCGGCTGCCAGTAGCCGAGGTCGTTGCGGATACTTCCGTGTCCGGCGTAGTAGACGACCAGGTTGTCACGCGCCGTCATTTTCTTGCCCGTGGCGCGGATGGCGTCGAGCACCTGTTGCTTGCCGGCGTTCTCCAGGAGCGTGACCTCGAATCCGTAATCGCGCCGAAGGAGCTCGGCGACGGCACGGGCGTCGGGCACCGCCGAGGGCAGCGATTCGAGCTTGCGATAGCTTCCCTCACCGATCACGACCGCGTGGAACGAACCGAAGCCGGCCAGGTCGGCGGCCTGTTTGCGCTGCCACAGCACGACGAGCGCGGCAGCTACGAGAATCGCCAGCACGGCCGTGATCAGCAGCCACCGTGAGGAGAGGGGTGAGGCAATCGGGCCGCGGTGCGGCACCGTGTCCGGAGCAGGAGGAGTGGTGGGGATGCTGATCTCGGTCCTGTCGTTGACCGCGGTTTTTGCCGCGACGGTGGTGCCGGGCATGGTTGGCGCACCACCGCCGCCGGTGAGGAGCGTGGGACGGAACGGCCCGGTCGCCCCCACCATCGCTCCCACCGTCGAATCCACCGTCCCGGCCTCCGTCACGTCCACCTGCGTCGGATCGCCGGCACCAACGGGGACCTGCGCGCCGTCCATCGTGCGCGCGGGACGCGTGGCGGTGCTGATGGTGCGCACGTCGTGGATCGCGAAGGCATCTTCGACGGCGGCACAGAATTCCGAGGCATCGCGGTAGCGCGCGTTCGGATCCTTCTCCAGTGCGCGCATCACCACCCGTTGCACGGCCTCGGGGATCTTCACGTTGGGCGCGGCCTCGGCGAACGTGCGAGGCGTCTTGAAGAGCAGCGCCGTCATCAGCTCGCGGTTGTTCGCACCGGTGAAGGGGAAGGCGTTGGTGAGCAGGTTGTAGAGGACCACGCCCAGCGAGTACAGGTCGCTGCGTCCATCCAGTTCGCCACCGAATTGTTCGGGCGAGGCGTAACTGACTTTGCCCAGGAACTGGCCGGTGCCGGTCATGGTCTGGCCGGACTCCATCGACTTGGAGATGCCCAGGTCGATGAGCTTGACGAACAGCCGCCCGTCGGGCGTGGTGGTCATCATCAAGTTGTCGGGGGAGATGTCGCGGTGTACGAACTTCTCGCTGTGCAGATACGACAGCGCGTCGAGGGCCTGGATGGCGATCTGCCCGACCATCGAGACCGGCAGCGGTCCGCGCGCGTGGAGGATGTCACGGAGATTGTGGCCCTGCACGAACTCCATGACGATGTAGCCGGTGCCGTCCGCGCAGACGGCGAAGTCGTGTACCCCGGCGATGTGTGGATGGCGGAGGCGCATGCCGCGTCGCGCTTCGTTGATGAAACGGTTGCGCAGACCTTCGTTGGCGCTCAAGTGAGCTTGCAGCGTCTTGACGATCTGGATCTCATCCAGGTCGCGATGGCGCACTTTGTAGACGCAGCCCATCCCTCCCTCGCCGAGCTTTTCGAGGACGTCGAAGCGGCTGTCGATCTCAGGCAGAACGCTCATCGGTGCTCGAACAGGAAATCCACTCCGTCATGAAAGGCCGACTGGAGAGGCGCGAACGTGGGCACGGAGGTGCTTCCGCTTCCGGAGGTGAGCGCGTCGACGACCTCGCGGTGGATTCGTGACGCCGGGACCACTCCCCGTTCGGAGCGGAGGACGTTCAGGAGCGTTGCGGTGAAGCGGGAGCTGCTCCCCGAGGCGGCGGGCAGCGGCGCGTCCGCACCGGAGGAGAGCGCCAGGCGGGCCCGCTTGCGTTTCGTTGTGTCGATGTATTTGTTCCACTGCGCCGGCGTGAGACTGCGCGGCTCCGGCTGAGGCGTGCCGCGGGTGATGTCGCCGACGTACGACGCGTCGGCCATGACCAGGATGTGCCGGGCCGGAATGAGCGCCAGGCGGTCGCTCACTTCCTGGTTGGGCAGCCAGTTCGTCCGGGCGTCGTCGTCGGCCACGGCATCGACCGGCAGCCACCAGCCCCGCCGGTTGCGCAGGTCGCGCTTCCCGTGGCCCGTGTAGAACACCACCAGGTTGTCGTTCTCGGCCAGGTTCTGGCTCAGCGAGTAGAGCGTCGAGAGGATCTGCGCGTTGGGCGCATTCAAGAGCAGCGTGACCTCGAACCCGTAGGAGTCGCGCAGCAAGGTGGCCATGGCCTTGGCGTCGCTCTCGGCCGTGGCCACGCGCGGCAGATGCTGGTACTGGCCGTTGCCGATGACCACCGCGAAGAAGCGGCCCAGGCTTCCCTTCTTCGGAGTGGGAAGGGCCTTGACCGGGGCCGCCGGCGTCGAGGACTGGGCGTCACGGAGCAATCCCTGCAGGCGGGCCAGCTCCTTCTTCTGCGTGTCCGAGCCGCGTTTCTGTTCTTCGAGTTTCTGCAGCAGCGAGCGCTCCTTCGCGTCGTCGCGTTTCTGTTGCTGCTTTGCTTTGTCGAGCTCGCGCTGCAGGCTCTCGATCTCTTCCTCACGGAGGGCCAGATCGTTCGCGGCCTGCTCCAGTGCTTCGTATCTGGCGCTGTCGATGATGACCACGTTGGCGGGGAGTCCGGCCGCGCTGCGATAGAGGGTCAACGCCCGGGCGCCGTCCTTCGGAACGCCTTCTCCCTTTTCGTACATGGAGGCCAGCTCGAATTGGGAGGGGCTGTGTCCCGAGGCCGCGGCCTTCTCGTACCACTTCGCCGCGGCCGTGTAATCGGGCTCAGTGCCCAGGCCTCCTTCGTAGATCTTTCCCACGTAGTACTGCGCGTCGGCGTTCCCTTTCTCCGCTTCGGCCAGCCAGATCTTCAGAGAAGTCTGGTAGTTCGCGCGGTCGTACGTGGTGTACTCGCCGCCGCGGATGCGGCAATCGACGGCGGTGGTGCGGATGGGCCGCGAAGCCATCGGGTAGGTGCGACCGCCGATCCGTTTCATCTTCGGAGGCAGCCGGCAATCGACGAGCAGGAGGTCGTCCGCACTCGGTTGTGCCGCCGTGGCCACGAAGGCGCCGGCCAGCAGGAGGAGCGCGAATGCGTACCGGGATGGGGTCATGACTGTCCTCAGAACGATTTGGATACGTTGAACTGAATGTTGCGATAGCGCAAGTCGGAGCGGAGCACGTCCTGCGACACCTCGACGAACGCGGAGATCCCGCGCGGGAAAACGGCTTGCAGGCCGGCCGCGAGCCGGGCGTAATTCGCATCGGGGCGGTCCAGCGGAATGGTGAAGGAATTGCCGTCGAAGTCTCTGAGGAACCGCGCCGTGACCAGACGCGCCCCACTCTTGAACTCGTGGATCATTTCCCCGCGGAATGACGGCAGGAGCACGCCGAACGTCACGGGGAAAGCGCTGCGCACGTTCAAGCCGGCGGTGGCCACCAGCGATTCGACGTCCTGTCCCTCCACGAAGAGGATCAGCGGTCCGCTGCCTTCCTCGGAGAATTCATCGATGCTGGCCCGCGACCACGAGCCACTCAGCGAGGCGTCGAAGTCCGTCCGCCCGTGGTGGGCATCGATCCCGGTTCCGGCGGCCAGCGCGAAGACCGTCGCGTCGTTTTCGCTGCGGGCCGGGCCGAAGGACAACGGCCCGAAGGCAACCGTGTGCTCGGCCTCGTAGTTGTTGCGCCCGACGGTGATGCTGCCGTCGACGTGAAGGCCGTCGTAGCGGGTTCCAGTGCCCGTGCCGGCGCTCGTATCCCCGTCCAGCAGGCCGCCGCGGCTGCCGTAGACCGACAGCGCGTAGCCGTTGGCGTCGAGCGAGCCGACGGCATCGTCCAACGTCGAGTCCAGCTGCATGAAGTGGATGGAGGCGCCGAAGACGGCGTCGCCGAATTGACGGTCCACTCCGGCCATGATCCCGCGCGTGTTCAGGTCGAATCCGGTCTGCCCTTCGCTCACGCGCCTCTCGCCCGATCCGAGGTCGCCACTGAGGTAAGCAGACCATCCGTTGTAATCATCCTCGGGGACCCCGCCGGCATCCGACTGCGGGTCCTGGACGGCAGAGAAGATCGCCTTGGCCAGCAGCGTCACCGGGATGTCCCCGCTCTTCGTACGGAGTGAGAATTGCCCCAGAGAGAAGCGTTGCGTTCCGCTGCGGAGGGCGGACAGCCGGGCTCCGATCCCGGCGGTGACGATGGAGGTGACCTCACTGGCCACCTTCGACTGCGCGCCCGACTGCTGCGGCGCGACCCGTTCCAGCGATGGGGTGACGTCCTTGTCGGCCAGGCGTCCCAGCGCCGCGCAGGCCACCGCGAAGACGGCCTGGCGCGCGTCCGCGCACACGTTGTCGAGCACCTGGGCGATGGGGACGGCCACCGGACCGGTGGCGCGGCTGGCCAGGGAGGTCACGGCGTTGATGGTGAATGTGACGGGGGCCAGCCCGGCCACGCTGGCCTCCACCTCGATGACTCCAAGACTCTCCACGGTCACATTGGTGGCCGCGCGCCCAACGGAGCCGGTGACCGCGGTGGCGGGATCGAGGATCGCGGAGCCACGAGTGACGCGCCACTGCACGGTCACGCCCTGAATGGGGGAGCCGCTCTCGTCGAGCACCCGCACCACCAGCGGCTCCAACAGCTGCCGCCCGATGATGCCGTTCTGGGTGTTGCCGCTCTCGACCCTCAGGCCGGATGGCGTTTGCGTGTCGTCGTTGAGGATGGTGCCGGTCGCGCTGACCGGTGCCGCGCCGCCGCCGGACACATTGAGCGTGAACGTCTCGTCGGGCTCGAAGGCCGTGTCGCCGATGAGGTTGACGACGACGGAGCGCTGCGTTTCGCCGGCGGCGAAGGCCACGGTTCCGGATGCGGCCTGATAGTCGGCGCCGGCCGTGGCCGTGCCGTCGGCGGTCGTGTAGCCGGCCTGGACGACGATGCCTGCCGGGGCGGCCAACGTGACGGTGAACGTCAATGCGCTCGTTCCCACGTTGCCTTCCGCCCGACGGGCATCGGCGACAGCCAGCACCGGGACATCGTCGTTGACGATGGTGACGATCAGCGGGGGATTGGTGACGTTGGTGAAGGCGATCGAGAAGGTCTCATTGGATTCGACCTTCGTGTCGCCGCGGATGTTCACCGTGACGGAGGTCTCGGTCTGGCCCGCCGGAATGGTGAAGTCGCCACTGGCCGGCTGGTAGTCGTTGTCCGCGGCCAGGGCCGTCCCGTCGACCGTCTGATAGGTCCCGTTGGTCGGGGTATTGACGGGAGCGGGCAGGCGGACGAAGGCGGTGACGGGAGTGACGCCGGCGTTTCCTTCCAGGAATTGACCCGGTGCCAGTCCGGCGACGGCGACGCGATTCATCGGCGGGCGCGCGAACAGATACGCGGGCGCGAGTGCTTCCAGAACGAACACCATCAGGACGATCCGGCGCATGAGTCCCTCCTGCGAACGTTCAGCTTACGCCTGAACCGGCGCCGGAGGTAGGGAAGGACGTCGGCTTTTCGTTGAATGCGCGTTCCTCGCGACCGTCGCGCGGCGCAGGCGAGGACGCCTGCGGGCCAGCCGGCGGGACGCCAGCGCTCCGCTATGCAGAAGATACCAGGAGCGCCGGCGTCTCGCCGGCTCTGGAGTTTGGCCATTTGACGCGGGAAGTGCGCCGGGCAGGATGCCCGCGCCCC
>JBDTOZ010000256.1:0-29446 GCA_039932995.1 Acidobacteriota bacterium
TGATCGGCGCTCGCCCCCGGCTCATCTACGACACGCCTCCGGCGTTTGATGAAGCGCCACCGACACCGCGTGCTGCGTACGGGGTGCTGAGTTTGAATGAGACTCCCGCCTTGCCATCGGGTCGGCACGTCCGGCAGCGCTGGTTGGCCTAGTGTCGCGTCAAGATTGAAAGTCTTCGCAAGGACGCACCGACGGAGCGACCGCACGTGCCCAAGGCTAGGTCTTCGGTCGGCCCCTCTATCCCTGCGTCACTTCCACGATCGCGGCGATGGCGCGGTCGAGGTGGTCGCGGGTGTGGGCGGCGCTGATCTGGCAGCGCAGGCGCGCTTTCCCCTGGGGCACGACCGGGAAGCCGAAGCCGGAGACGTAGACGCCGCGGCGGAGGAGCTCCTTCGACATGGCGATCGCTTTGGCGGTGTCGCCGATGAGGATGGGGACGATGGGGTGGATGCCTTCGCGCACCGGCACGCCCTTGGCCGTGAGCTGCTCGCGGAAATAGCGCGTGTTTTCCTGCAGGCGGATGACGAAGCTGGGGTCGTTCTGGACGAGGTCGATCGCGGCCAGGGAGCCCATGACCACCGCCGGAGGGAGGGTGTTGGAGAAGAGGTAGGGGCGTGATTTCTGGCGCAGGTACTCGACGAGCACTTTCGGTCCGGTGGTGAAGCCGCCGTGAGAACCTCCCAGGGCTTTGCCGAGGGTGGAGGTGTACGCGTCGATCTTGCCGAAGACGCCCTGCTCTTCGGCGGTGCCGCGGCCGGTCTTGCCGAGGACGCCGGTGCCGTGGGATTCGTCGACGACCAGGAAGGCGCCGTATTCGCGGGCGAGCTCGATCAGGTCCGGCAACGGCGCCAACGAGCCTTCCATGGAGAAGACGCCGTCGGTCATGATCAGTTTGTTGCGCGCGTCCTTGGTCGCTTCGAGGGCCCGGCGCAAATCATCCAGGTCACGGTTCTTGTAGCGTTCCTTGCGCGATTTGGCCAGGCGCACGCCGTCGATGATCGAGGCGTGATTGAGCTCGTCGGAGATGATCGCGTCTTCCTCGGTGGTGACGGTCTGGAACAACCCCTCATTGGCGTTCCAGCAGGAGCCGTAGAGGATGGTGTCCTCGGTGCCGAAGAAGCCGGCGATCTTTTCCTCGAGCTCGCGGTGGATGGTCTGGGTGCCGCAGATGAAGCGCACCGAGGCCAGGCCGTAGCCGTAATCGCGCTCCGCCTTCTCGGCTGCCTCGACGATGACCGGGTGGTTGGCCAGCCCGAGGTAGTTGTTCGAGGTGAGCATGATCACCTCGCCGATCCCTTCCACGTCCACGACCGCTCCCTGCGGTCCCTTGAGGGCCAACTCGCGTTTGAGCGTGCCGGCGGTGGACATCTGGTCGAGCTCCTGTTCGAGCGTGCTGAGTAGCGTCATGGGAGGATCATATCGAACGATGGGGGACTCGCGGGCGAGACGCCCACGGGCCAGCCGGCGAGACGCCGGCGTTCCTCCGTACATCTCACGCGTGCGGGGAGGGAGGGTGTTGCGTTGGAATCACTCGTTCTCGTATTTCAGATCGCGCCGGTAGCAGCTTTGGGCTTCCATGTCGAAGACGACGCAGGAATCGATGGGACGGGAGTAGACGTGCATGCTCACGGCGCGCTCGTTCCACTCCGCGAGGTTGCGGATGCGGTGGATGGTCTGGGTCTTGTCGACCGTGTTCAGCGGCCCCCCGGGGACGGCCAGCTCGTTCTCGATGTGCTCCATTTCGATGCGCGTGGCGCCGGCCAGACAGTCCATGCCCACGACCTGCTGGTTCTCCGGACGGTTGCAGTCCAGCTTCCGGTAGTTCTCGACCTTGAGCTTCCCCTCGATCATGGTCATCCAGCCCAGCTGGCCGTTGTGGGTGTGCAGCGGAGTGACCGCGCCGATGGGCCAGCAGATCAACATGACCTCGATCATGTCGTTGCGGAGGATCTTGTTGCGGGTGTGCCGGTCCGGCATCCAGGTCTTGTAACGTTCCAGCTCGTCCGGCCGGATCTCATAAGCAACCAGGTAGTCGTAGATCTTCTGCTTGGTGATCAGTCCCTCGGAGAGTCTGCGGATGCCATCCACGAACTGCTCCGCGCTCACGGCGGCCGGCGAGTAGATCGCCTCCGGAACGGCGGTGATGTTCTGCGTGTCCATGCTGCCCTCCGATCTGTGGAATATAGAGCAAATTGCAAGCCGTGGGGTTGGCCGGTGCGGTTGGCGCTTGCGGGGGTACCTAGCGCGGTTGCGTGTTGCAAGGGGCGAGTTGCTCGGGCCGAGCGCATGAATGATCCGGGCCCGAGCAATTCGAACTCGCATCATCGCGAACGCTCGGCTCCCGTCAACCGCCAACCGTCAACCGCCAACCGCCCTGCCAACCGAACCCCCTCTGTGCTAGGCTCCGCCCCGGTTTCGAGATGAGAGAACACATACAGAACGTTGCGGTCATCGGTGCCCAGTGGGGAGACGAGGGAAAGGGGAAGATCGTCGATCTTCTCTGTGAGAATTTCGACGTTGTGGCCCGTTACCAGGGTGGCCACAACGCGGGGCATACCGTCAAATTCGCGGACAAGCACTTCGCCCTGCGCCTCATCCCCTCCGGCATCATCCACCCCGACAAGCTCTGTCTCCTGGGCAACGGTATGGTCATCGACCCGCAGGCCCTGCTCGATGAGATCGAGGGCCTTCGCACCGGGGGCATCCGCATCGAAGAGAACCTCCTCATCAGCGACGGCGCGCACTGCATCCTGCCGTACCACAAAGCGCTCGACCTGGCCCGCGAGGAAGCGGCGGGCGTGGCCAAGATCGGCACGACCGGCCGCGGCATCGGCCCGGCCTACGAGTCGAAGGTGGGCCGCTACGGCATCCGCATCGCCGACCTCCTCGATCCAGCCGTGCTCAAACAGAAGATTGAATTCACCTGCGCGGAGCGGAACGCCGTGCTTTCGGGCGTCTACCACCGCGAGAGCTACGACCCCGCGCAGCTCTACGAGCAGTACCGCTGCTTCGGCGAGATCCTGGCCTCGCGTATCGTCAACGGCACGGTCTGGATCAACGACCAGATGCGCGCGAAGAAACGGGTCATGTTCGAAGGCGCACAGGGAACGATGCTGGACATCGACCACGGCACCTACCCGTACGTCACCTCGTCGAGCACGATCGTGGGCGGCATCTGCTCCGGCCTGGGCGTCGCGCCCAAGCACATCCACAAAGTGATCGGCGTCGGCAAGGCCTACACCACCCGCGTCGGTGGCGGCGCTTTCCCCACGGAGCTCGAGAACGAGCACGGAGAGCATCTCCGCAAGCGCGGCAACGAGTTCGGCACCGTCACGGGCCGCCCCCGCCGCACCGGCTGGCTGGACCTCCCCGTGCTGCGCACCGCGGCCATGCTCAACGGCCTCGATGAGATCGCCGTGACCAAGCTCGACGTCCTCGACGAGTTCGACGAGATCCCGGTCTGTGTCTCCTACAAGGTGCGCGGCGCAATCTGGAAGACCTTCCCCGCCTTCACCCTCGCTCACGATGACTACCGGCCGCAGTACCGCACCTTCAAAGGCTGGAAGACCTCTACGGTCGGCATCACGTCCTTCGATGACCTCCCCCAGGAAGCGCGCGATTACGTGAAGTTCATCGAAGACGAGACCGAGACGCGGGCAGGCATCATCTCCACCGGCCCTCGACGCGAAGAGACGATTCAGCGGTAGTGGCTGGCCCGGGATCGGGCTCGTCCCTCCTGGATCTCTCGATGCAGGACCGCTCCGGGCAGGATGCCCGGGGCCCCCTATCGTTTCTTGCGGCGAACGCGGAAACGAAAAGGGGCGGACCGAAGCCCGCCCCGAAGGACACTTGCTGTCGTGATTCCTATTTCTCGGCGGCCGCTGCCGGTTCCGCGGCGGCTTCCTCGGCGAGGAGCTCCTGCACCGTGTGGCGGAGGTCGCGCACGAGGTCTTCGCCTGTGTTGTCATCGTCCACGCGAACCGAGTGCATCTCCGACCAGGTGCCATCGCTGCGCAGGACGACGAAGCGGAAGTCGTCGCTGACCGAGTAGAGCGCCAGGCGGCCTTCGACGATGATCCCCTGCACGCCTGCACCCTCGGCCAGGGTCAGGCCGGAGCGCGGAGTGCGCGTGGCGTTGCGGCCCAGCGGCTTCCAGATGCGGACGTCGCCGATCACCTTGCGCGGAGTCACATTGAGGCGCGTCAGCGTGGTGGAGTCGAGCGCACCGAAGGCGATGTCGACGCCGTCGGCGGCGCGAGCCATAGCCAGCGGCGGCTGCCCAACGTTGATTTCGTAGGCGGTGGTCTGCACCGAGTTGTTCAGGCCGGCCATGTCGTTCAGGTTGGCCACCTGCGCCGAGACGAGATCACCCTGCTCGTACGCGAACATCGCGTAATCCGGCTCGCGCAGCGCGCCGTCGTTGCTCCACCAGGCCAGATGCACGAGAGTGGTCGTGGCCACGTCGTCCATCGCGTGCGAGATGACGAACTGCAGGTTGCGATAGGAGGCGCTTCCGGCGGCCACCATGCGCGGGGTAGACCACTGCCCTACGGAATTCAGCGACGCAAAGCGGATCTCGGCGTTGCCTTCAACCTCGCGAACCCACGCCGCGTACAGCGTGTCGGTGGCGGCGTCGTAGGCAAGCTGTGCCTGAGACTCCGGCGCGGCATCCTGCGTGGAGGGAGCAACCAGGGTGGCGCGGGCTTCGCCTTCGGCACGCGCGATCTGGACCTGAGAAACGTCCGGATCCGAAACGATTGCATAGCGCACCCCGGCCGGGGTGAGCAGCGAGCTCGCCCCAAAGAGCGGGAGCGCTCCGGCGAGCAGCGCGGTGGTCAGGAGAACTGCATTGAGTGGACGCTTCATGATGATCAGGCTTTCCAATTGACGACCGAGCAGAGGTTGACCTCGGTCAGGAGTTGTTTGACGTTGTTGAATCCAGGGTAGAAGCCGGCCACGACGTCGAAGTAGACCTCCGACTCGGCCTGCCGGCCCATGCGGATGCAGATCTCGCCGAGGAGATGGTTCGCATTTCGAATCTGCCGGCGGGTGGACGCGAGCGAGAGCCCTTCGCGCGCCAGATCCTCGGCTGTCTCGTAGTCTTCGTTCTCCACGTAGCCGATGCAGAGATCGAGGCAGGCCTCGGCGCGCTCGGTGGCGTCATCAAGATCATCGATGACCGTCTCGATCGTGTGGATGCCTTCGTCGACGTCGCCGCAGAGGATCTGCGTCCCGCCCAGGTTTGCCGAGACGCCCGAGATGAACGAGCGGACGTAAACCGGGGGATCGGGGATGTGCTCGGCCTCGAACAGCGCGGTCTGGAACGCGTCCAGCCCTCGCGCGTACTGCGTGTCCGCGACCAGGGTGATCCCGAAGTGGTTGAGGATCGACGCGCGAACGAACGGCTCCTTCAGCTCCGCGGCCGCCGTGCAGGCAATCTCACCGTAGGAGATGGCCCGCCGCCGGTCGTCGACCTCGCAATAGCGGCGCATCAGAGTACCGGCCGCCAGGTAGACATGCCGGTGGGAGCGCCGCCGCATGACGATGCCCGCCAGAGCGGATACTTCCGGCCCTTCCCGATCCGCGGCCACGAGCGCCTCCGCTTTGCGGATGGTGGCCAGTTCTCGAACTTCCTCAGAGGCAGCGAGCGTGGCCGCGCGGTCGTACTCCGCCAGCGCGGACTCGACGTCGCCCTTCCACATGTGCTGCAAGCCGCTTTCGCAGAGCTGCAGGGCTTCCCGATCACGATCCGTCATATCTCGAACACCCATCCATTTGGGGAAGTGGCCGCATTTTATCTTGAATACCGGGAATTCCGCGCCACTTTTATTTTGAAGGTTGGGGACCTGCCGCGAATGTCGCGGCCTACCGCAGCCGTCACCCTACACGTCCACGGGCCTACTGAAGTGCGACCCCCGTCACACCGAGGATCTGATCCACGGAATCACGGGACACCGGGTGGTACGTCGGGCGGGCCTTGGTGTAGATCTGCTTGGCGAAGGTCAAACCCTCGGGCGTTTTCTTCAGCTTTTCATAGAGGGGCAGGAGGAACTTGCGGCGGCCCTGCGAGGTGAGGAAGCGCTCGATGGCCGGATTCGCGTCCTTGTAGCCCGCGTCGATCGACTTCTCGAGCCAGGCCGAAAGCACCTCGCTGTTCCCGCTGTCGCTGAGGTGGAACCGCCGGTCGAGCTCCGCCATGCGCGCCGGGGGGAGAACGGGCAATGACTGGATGAAATGCACCCGCTCGTGCGACGACCACCCCTCCACCTGAATGGCCGACGCCGGACCACTGTCCGCGAACGCTTTGGCCTGCGCCTCCACTTTCGTGAACGCGGCAGACTGCGGCTGCGGCGCGTTGGCCGGAAGGCCGGGGCCGTGGATCCACTCGTCGATCTTCACCTTCTGGACGACGTCCGGCAGCGCCGATTTCAGATGATCGACAAACGCGTCCGTGGTCATCGGCTGGAAAGCAAACTTGTCGAAGTAGGCGCGCAGGAACTGGTCCCAGCGCTCGCGACCTGCTGTCTCTTCGAGCAGGCGGAGGAACAGCGCGCCTTTCTCATACACCTGGCCCGGTGCGCTGTCCGGATCGCGGCCGTCGAGCTTCACGTAGAGAGACTGGTCGCCCGGAGGAAGCGTGGGCAGCTCCTCCTTCACTTCCGTGACGCCGAGACCCCAGAGCATCTCGGAGTACTCGCGCCCATACAGCTTCTCGGTGATGCGATGCTCGAAGTACGTCGTGAAGCCTTCGTTCAACCAGAAGTCGTTCCAGGTGGCGTTGGTGACCAGGTTGCCCGACCACGAATGCGCCAGCTCGTGTGCGATGAGCGACACCAGCGATTTGTCGCCGGCCAGCACCGTGGGGGTGAGGAACGTGAGCCGCGGGTTCTCCATGCCGCCGTACGGAAAGCTGGGCGGCAGGACGAGCATGTCGTACCGGTCCCACCGATACGGTCCGTACAACTCCTCGGCGGCCTTGATCATCTTGGGGGTGTCGCTGAATTCACCGGCCGCGGCCTCGATGACTTCCGGCTCCGCGTAGACGCCGCTGCGCGTGTCGAACGGACGGAACTCGAGGTCGCCCACCGCCAGGGCCATGAGATAGGACGGAATCGGGTGCGCCATGCGGAACTGATAGACGCCATCTTCCGTCTTGGCCTGCGGGTTCTCCGCGCTCATCACCGCCAGCAATTCCTTCGGCACACGGACCGTCGCGTCATACGTGAAGCGCACGCCGGGCGAGTCCTGCAGCGGGACCCAGGTCCGGGCCAGGATGGCCTCCGACTGGGAGAGGAGGAAGGGATGCTTCTTGCCCGCGGTCATGGACGGCTCCAGCCACTGCAGCGCTTTCGCGCCGGGGCTGGTCACGTATTGGATGGCCACGAATTGCGTGTCCGGCTGGATCGGAATCTCCAGGGCGCTGCCCATGATCGGGTCGGCCGCGCCGAGCTTGAACTGCACGTCGGTGCCGGGGCCACCCGCGGCCGGCTGCAGCGTGACGCGCTTGATGTCGAGGGTGTGCGTGTCGAGAACGAGCACCTTCGCGTTGGCCTCGTTGCGGATCTTCAAGGTGGCCGTGCCCGAGAGCTCCTTCTTCGCGAAGTCGACCGTCAGGTCGAGACCGAGATGCTCGACGCGCACCTCATCGGGCCGTGAGTACGAATGAGGATCGCGCGCCACCGCGGCGGGGGTGGACTGGGAGCCGGTAACCGCGTTTGTCGCCGGTTTCTCTTTGTTGCAAGCGAGGACCGCGGCCAGGGCGAGGAGGGCAATCAGGCGCTTCATGGGCGCGCGAGAATATCGCAAAGCGCCGGGCCAGGGCCGCCGCGCAGGCGGAACGTAACGCAGGCGACACGACGAGGCGGAGTCATCCTCAATCTGCGTGGCGACATGCGGGATAGACTGGCTGCCGCATGCGCGCGGCTCTCCTCACGGCAGTGATGAACCTCACTCCCCTGGCCTCGGTCGACATCCTCCGCTTTCTGCGCGTTCCGGCCATCGTCTGGACGCTGCGCGCGGCGCGGGGCCGGGTCTGTCAGGAAAAGTGCGCACCGTCGCGACGCTCGCAGTTCCGCCGAGCCCGCGCCGGCTGAGTACAGGCTTCGCCGCAAAAGACCGCGGGCAGAATGCCCGCGGCCCCTTACCGGAGTGCCTTGGCGCATGGGGCGCGGGCATCCTGCCCGAGTTGTCACAAGTCCCGCCCTCCGTCCGCGCGATAAACTACGCGGACACATGCGCCGGACCCTTGCTGTTGCTCTGCCGCTCGCTGTCGTGCTCGCGCTCGCCATCTGGCGTGGACGAGGTCCGGAACCGAAGCCCGAGACGGCGCCGCCGGCGGAGTTCTCCGCTGCGCGCTCTCTGCGATCGCTCCAGGGTCTGCTCGCGGAAAAGGTTCCCCACCCCATGGCCACCCCGGCCAATCAACGGGTTCGGGACCGTATCGTGACGGAGTTTCGAGCCCTTGGGTATGAGACCGAGGTGCAGCGCAGGTTCGCGTGCAACGCGGGGGCTTCGTGCGGCATGGTGGAGAACATCATCGCCCGGCAGAGCGGCGCCGCGCGTCGGGAGACGGTGTTCCTGATCGCGCACTACGACTCGGTCGGCGCGGGCATGGGCGCGTCGGACGACGGCGCCGGTGTGGCCACGTTGATGGAGATCGCCCGCGCCTTGCGGGGACAGCGCTTTCGCAATCCGATCGCCTTTCTCCTGACCGAGGGAGAGGAAGCGGGGCTGCTGGGCGCCGAGGCCTTCGTGGCGGATCCGAACCTGGCAGCGGAGATGTCCGCCGTGGTCTGCGTGGAAATGCGCGGCACGTACGGACCCAGCAGCATGTTCGAGACCAGCAGCGGCAACCGCTGGCTGATCCGCCACCTGTCCAACTCCCTCGACCGCCCGCAGGCCACTTCCCTCTTCTTCGCCGTGTACGAGCTCCTTCCCAACGACACGGACGTCACGATCTTCAAGAGAGCCCGGAAGTCCGCGGTGAACTTCGCCGCCAGCCGCGGGGTGACCTGGTACCACACGCGACTGGACGACCTCGCGCACATGAACGCGTCCACGCTGCAGCATCACGGCGAGAACGCGCTGGCCATCACCCGCGCGCTTGCCGACTCTGACCTCGACGCGCGCAGCCGGACCGACGCCACCTACTTCGACGTCCTCGGCTTTTTTCTCATCTGGTGGCCGCAGGAGTGGACGCTCTGGATCGCCATCGTCAGCCTGATCTTGCTGCTGTTCGCGGCGCGGCGCACGCCGCCGCGTGAAATGACTTTCGGAGTGCTCACCGCCTTCACCGCCATTCTCGCGTCGGCCGGCGTGGGAATCGCCATCGGAATGTTGACCCGTCTGCGCACCGGCGGCGTGAACTTCGTGGCCCGCCCGACCCTCTCCGTCGCGGCCATGTGGCTGGCCGGCATCGCCGCGGCGTTGTTCGCGGCGACGCTGTTCCGCAATCGCGCCAAGCCTCTCTCGATGCTCTACGGCGTGGCCATCGTCTGGCACGCCATCGGTGTGGCCGTGGCCATCGCTCTTCCGGGAGCAGCGTTCCTCTTCATCGTCCCGGCGCTCCTGGTGACGGTCTGCGCACTCTCGCGCGCCAAGGCCACGGTGACGGGCGTCGTCGCATCGACGGGCGGAGCGATTCTCGTTTTCCCGATGGGGCTGATCCTGTACGACGCGCTGGGGGGATCGCTCATGGCCGGCACCGCGATCCTCCTCGGATTACTGATGACCCTGGCCGCACCGCTGCTGGTCGGCTGGCGCGGCACCGTGGCCGTGCTCGTCCTGGCCATCGCCTGCGGAGTGGTGGCCATGACCCAACCGGCCTACGACGCCGCGCATCCTCAACCGCTCTCGATCACCTACGTTGATGACGCAGCGGCGCCGTCCCCGATGTGGGTGCTCTCCGAATCCACGGCATCGCTCGATCGACTGGCTCGGTTCCGCCCCGCCGACCCGGCGCTCACGCCGTGGTACAGAGGGTGGACTCCTCTTGCAGCGCCAGCGCCGCAGGCCAACCTGCCACGCGTCACCCTGAACGGAACGCGCAACGGAGACCGCCTCACGGTGCGCATCCGCTCCTCACGAGGAGCCAACCGGCTGGTGCTGCTGCTGCATGGCGACGCCACGCTCGTCAGCGTGAACGGAGTCGCACCCGCGCCCCGGCCGGCGCGCTTCCGCGAGCGCATGCCCAAAGGCTGGCACTTTGCGTCCGCCAATGGAGTGGAAGAAATGGTGGTCGAATGCATCGCGCGCGGCGCCGTCGATGCCGTGGCCAGCGAGATGACCTTCGGGCTGCCCCCGTTCGCGGCTCCGATCCTGAACGCGCGCGACACGTCTCCTGCAATCCCCATCCAGGACGGGGACGTGACCATCACGCGGACGCGAGCGAAGTTCTGAGGGCAGGCGCCAAGGCACTCCGGTAAGGGGCCGCGGGCATCCTGCCCGCGCGCTTACTCTGCGAAGGGCGAGAGGGCGAGCAGCCTCTGTGGAGCGGTGGACTTTAGTCCACTGGGCTCTTGCGAGACACTTCCCCTCTGCCGTCGAGTGCCCGGACGCGCGGTTGTGGCGGCCGCCTTCGCGGCCGCACCACACGGACAACCCGGGTTCCCCGGGCCGAGCCCGGGGCTACCTTGTGAAACGCGCCTTCGCGCGTCAGCGCCCGCTTCCGCGGGCGTAACCGCGGACTGAAGTCCACCGCGGGCAGGATGCCCGCGGCCCCTACCGGAGTGCCTTGGCGCGATGAGCCATGGGGCGGGGGCATTCTGCCCGGCGCACTTCCCAACGAAAAAGCCCGCCTTCCGGCGGGCTTTTGAGAGACAGAGCGAGAGCGCTCTACTCTTCTTTCTTCTTCTTGGGAGCAGCCTTCTTCTTCGGCTTCTCTTCGGCGTCGGCCTTGGGAGCGGCCTTCTTGGAGGCGGCCTTCTTCGGCTTCTCCTCGTCGTCGCTCTTGGCTTTGGCCTTGGACTCGGCCTTCGGCTTCGGCTCGGCCTTCTTCTTCGAAGCGCCCTTGGCGGGCGTCTCGGCCTTCTCGAGGTCGGGGGTGCGCTCGACGAGCTCGATGATGGCCATCTCGGCCGCGTCACCGCGGCGGGCGCCGAGCTTCAGGATGCGCGTGTAACCGCCCGGGCGCGTGGAGAAGCGCGGGCCGATGGTGTCGAACAGCTTCGCGATGAGCGCGTCGTCCGGAACCGAGCGGGCCGCCAGACGGCGTGCGTGCACGGTGTCGTTCTTGGCCAGCGTGATCAACTTCTCGGCCAGGGGACGCAGCTCCTTCGCCTTGGGCAGTGTGGTGACGATGCGCTCGCTCTCGATGAGCGAGGCCAGCTGGTTGCGGAACAAAGCCAGACGATGTCCGGCCGTCCGTCCCAGCTTGCGATTTGCCATTCCGTGTCTCATTTTGAGTTCTCCCCTTCTCTGGTCCGGATCGGACCGCGCGCAGGAGACGGGGCGATTCTTTCGCCCTGCCCCCTACACACTGCGCCCTGACTCAATCGCGATCGCGCGAGCCGACCGGGACGCGGGTCATGCCGAAGGACAGGCCCAGGCTGGCCAGGACGTCCTTGATCTCGTCGAGCGACTTGCGGCCGAAGTTCTTGGTCGAAAGCATCTCGCGCTCGGTGCGCTGCACCAGATCGCCGAGCGTGCGGATGTTTGCGTTCTTGAGGCAGTTCGCGGAGCGAACCGAAAGGTCGAGCTCTTCGATCGGCTTGGCCAGCATCTCGGCCAGGCGCGGGTCGACTTCCGGAGCGGCCGCTTCCTCACGCTCTTCCGCGCGAGTCTCGAAAGCACTGAAGATGCGCAGGTGATCGGCCAGCAGCTCGGCGGCCAGACTGATGCCTTCCTGCGGCGAAACGGCGCCGTTGGTCCACACCTCGAGGATCAGCTTGTCGTAGTCGGTCATCTGACCGACACGCGCGCCTTCCACGTGATAGTTCACGCGGCGGACCGGCGAATGGATCGAGTCGACCGGGATGTAGCCGAGGGGCAGGTCGGTGTCGGCGTTGCGGTCGGCCACCACATAGCCACGTCCCTTCTTGAGACGAGCTTCGAGCTTGAGCGAGCCTTCCTTCGACAGCGTCGCCACGTGGGCGGTGGGGTCGAGGATCTCGACGTCCGGGTCTTCCTCGAAGTCCGCGGCCGTGACGACGCCCGGCCCCTTCTTCTCGAGGTAGAGGGTCTTGGGACCGGAGCCGTGGAGCTTGAAGGCAATCTGCTTGAGGTTGAGGACCACGTCGGTCATGTCCTCGACCACGCCCTGCAGGGAGGAGAACTCGTGCAGAACGCCTTCCACGCGGACGGCCGTGATGGCAGCGCCTTCAATGGAAGAAAGCAGGACACGGCGCAACGCGTTGCCGATCGTAGTGCCGAATCCGCGCTCGAAGGGCTGGGCCGTAAAGCGCCCGTAGTTCGGGGTAAGGGTCTCGGGATCGTAATCGAGCTTCTTGGGTTTCTGAAAATCTGACCACATCATGGGAGCGGCCTCCTCGTTGTGAAGCTCTCCGCTCGCAGCTCGCAGCGCGCAGGAGACCGGAGGGGGCGGGTCTTGTCCTGCGAGCTGGGAGCTGCGAGCGGAAAGCTGATGGGTTACTTAGAGTAGAGCTCGACGATGAGCTGTTCCTGGATCGGGAGACGGATGTCTTCGCGCTTCGGGACATCCGTAACCGTGCCGCGGAAAGCGTCCGGCTCGAGCTGGAGCCAGGAGGGCACGCCACGTCCGGCGGCCGTCTCGACGGCCTGGCGGATCTGTTCATTCTTACGGCTCTTCTCACGCACCTGGATCACGTCGCCCTTGCGGGACTGGTACGACGGGATGTTGATCTTCTTGCCGTTGACTTCGATGTGTCCGTGGCGCACGAGCTGGCGAGCCTGGGCGCGGGATGCGGCGAAGCCGAGGGAGTAGACCACGTTGTCGAGCCGAATCTCGAGCTGGCGGAGCAGGTTCTCACCGGTGATGCCGGTGCGGCGCTCGGCGCGCTCGAAGTACAGGCGGAACTGCTTCTCGAGCAGCCCGTAGATGCGCTTGACCTTCTGCTTCTCGCGAAGCTGGATCCCGTATCCGAGGACCTTGGAGCGGCGGCGGCCGTGCTGGCCGGGCGCGTAATTGCGGCGCTCAATGGCGCACTTGTCTTTGAAACAACGGTCGCCTTTGAGAAAGAGCTTCATCCCTTCGCGACGGCAAAGCCTGCAAACGGGGTCGGTGTAACGAGCCACTATGCCTCCTGTCGTTCGGACCCGCGCCACCATGGCGCGTTCCGTCTACGCCGGCTGCTGCACGGCGTAATGTTCAGTTCGCAATTGCAGGACGCGGAGCGCAGGAAAGAACGGCGCCTCGGCGGCCCGTCCCCTGCGCTCTGCGCGCTGACTCAGACGCGGCGCCGCTTGGGCGGCCGGCATCCGTTGTGCGGGATGGGGGTCACGTCCTTGATCGACTTGATGTCGAGGCCGGACGCAGCCAGGGCGCGGATGGCCGACTCACGGCCGGCGCCCGGTCCCTTGACCTTCACGTCCACCGAGCGGATGCCGTGCTCCTGGGCCAGTTGAGCGGCATTCTGCGCCGCCACCTGGGCCGCGAACGGCGTGCCCTTACGCGATCCCTTGAAGCCGATCCGGCCCGCACTGGACCAGGAGAGGATGTTCCCCATCGGGTCGGTGATGGCCACGATGGTGTTGTTGAACGTCGCCGCGATGGAAGCCACGCCGTGCGGAACGTTCTTCCGCTCTTTGCGCTTCGTTCCGGCGCGACGTGCGCCCGCTTTTGGTGCTCTTGCAGTTGCCATTGAAATTCTCCGGTGCTGAGTGCTGGGTCCTCAGTGCTGAGGCCCGCCCATCCCGGCGGGAGCCTCTCAGCACTGAGCACCCAGCACCCAGCACGTTTCTCGCTACTTCTTGGTGGCTTTCTTCTTGCCCGCGACGGCGCCCTTGCGGGGGCCTTTGCGCGTGCGCGCGTTGGTGTGCGTCCGCTGGCCGCGCACCGGAAGACCGCGGCGGTGACGCATGCCCCGGTAGCAGTTGATTTCCATCAACCGCTTGATGTCCAGGCCAACGTCCTTGCGCAGATCACCCTCGACCTTGCCTTCGTCGGTGATGATCTGGCGGATCTTGCGCACGTCGTCCTCGGTGAGGTCTTTGATGCGCACGTTCTTGTCCACGCCCGATCGCGACAGGATGTCATTCGAGCGCGTCCGGCCGATGCCGTAGATGTACGTCAGGCCGATTTCGACCCGCTTGTTCAGTGGAAGATCCACACCCGCGATTCTTGCCATTTGGTTCCTTGCTCCCAGTATGTTGCTCGTGGCTGGTTGCTCGCTGCTCGTGCTGTTCGGCCAGGGCCGAAAGCCCCGAGCAACCAGCAACCAGCAACCAGTAACTACCCTTGACGCTGCTTGTGCTTCGGATTCTCACAGATGATCCGAATGACACCCTGGCGACGGACGATTTTGCACTTGGTGCAGATTCTTTTGACCGACGAACGAACTTTCATGTGTTGACCCCAGCTTTTAGTTCTCAGCTCTCCACTGTCAGGAGCACCCGTCTGACTCTCTCGTCTCGGCCCCCAGGTACGTCCGGAGCCGGGCACTGACAGCGAACAGCTCACTTGTATCGATACGTGATGCGACCGCGGGTCAGGTCGTACGGCGAGAGCTCGACCAGCACCTTGTCGCCCGGCAGGATGCGGATGAAATGCTTCCTCATCTTGCCGGAGATGTGAGCGAGCACCTTGTGCTTGTTCTCCAATTCGACCTGAAACATTGCATTGGGCAGGGTCTCCAGGACCGTCCCCGTCACCTCGATGGCGTCTTCTTTCGACGAGACGTCCTTCTCGGCGGGCCTCGGCGCTGTGCGTTGCGGCGTTCTTCTAATCACTCAGCACCCTCGTTCTTCTTCATCACTTGCCCAAGACCTGCGGGCCGTTGGCGGTCACAGCCACCGAATTCTCGAAATGCGCCGCGAGCGATCCGTCGACCGTTCGCGCCGTCCACCCGTCCGCATCCGTCTTTACATCCTGAATCATCCCGTTCACTCCGGCCCGCTCGATGCGGGACTGGAGCTTCGACCCGATCTCGCAGAGCATCGGCTCGATGGCCAGGACCATCCCTTCGCGTAATTCCAGTCCCCGGCCCCGCTTGCCGAAGTTGTGGACCTGCGGCTCCTCGTGCATCCGCCGGCCGATCCCGTGACCGACGAAGGTGCGGATGACGTGGAAGCCGCGGGATTCCGCATGCTCCTGCACGGCCGCACCGATGTCGCCCAGATGCCGATGAGGCCGCATCTCTTCAATGGCCAGCTCCAGACACTCCCGGGTGGTGTCGAGAAGCTTCTGCGCGCTGGCGCTGATCTTCCCCACAGGCACCGAGATGGCCGCATCCCCGACGAACCCTTCGTAGATGGAGCCGAAGTCGAGGCCGACGATGTCGCCCTCCTGCAGCTTGTTCCGGTTGGGGATGCCGTGCACGATCACGTCATTGACCGACGAGCAGAGCACCGCCGGATACGGCGGCAGACCCATGGGAGCGTACCCTTTGAAGGGCGACTTCGCCCCTCGCTTGGCCAGCTCTTCCTCGGCCATCGCGTTGAGTTGTGCGGTGGTCGCGCCCGGCTTGACCATCTCCCGCATCATCTCCAGGATCTCGACGACGATCCGGTTGGTCCGGTCCATCACCGCGACCTCGTCGCGACTCTTCAGCGTCGGTCCCTTCATTCGATCAAGCACTCACGCTACCTCGTCGTCACGCAGGGACTCTTCGATTCGTTCAAAGACCACATCGAGAGGACCGACACCGTCGACCTCTCGCAAAATGCTTTTCGTCTTGTAATACGTCGCGACCGGCATCGTCTGCCGGTGAAACGACTCCAGGCGCTTCCGCACGGCCTCTTCCGTATCGTCCGGACGTGCGATGACCTCGGCCCCGCAGCGATCGCAAACGCTGTCGTTCGCCGGCGGGTTGTTCTCGAGATGATAGATCGCCCCGCACTGCACACACGTCCGTCGCAGAGCAATGCGGCGGACGATGGCATCGTCAGGAACGAGCAGTTGAAGAACCCGCAGGGCCGGCTGACCATTCCCGACGATACTGTCGAGCTTTTCGGCCTGCACCAGGGTCCGCGGGAACCCGTCCAGAATGAACCCGTTCGCGGCGTCCGGCCGGGCCAGCCGGTCGTTGATGATCCCGATCATCAGATCGTCCGGAACGAGGGCGCCGGCGGCCATGATCGGCGCCGCTTCCCGCCCCAGTTCCGTCCCCTCGGCCACGGCCTCACGGAGCATGTCCCCGGTGGAGATGTGGGGGATGGCGAAGCGGCTGGCCAGCCGCTTGGCCTGGGTGCCCTTGCCGCTTCCCGGCGGTCCGATGAAGATGATTTTCAAGCGATCGGCCTCTTATCCGCGACGGCCGCGCACGCGGCCCTTCTTCATGAACCCGTCGTAATGACGCATGACCAGCTGCGACTCGATCTGGTTCATGGTGTCCATGGCCACGCCCACGACGATCAGCAGCGAGGTGCCGCCGAAGTAGAAGTTGAGCGCCATCCCGGTGGTGAACCAGACCGGCAACACGCGGTCCAGCGTGGAGCCGATGCCGAACGGCAGTTGGGCCACGTGCACACCCGCGATGAGGAACTCGGGGATGATGCACACCAGGGCCAGGTAGATCGAGCCGACGAAGGTGATGCGCGTCAGCACGCGGTCGATGTAGTCCGACGTCCTCTTGCCCGGGCGGATGCCGGGGATGAAGCCGCCGTACTTGCGCATGTTGTCGGCCGTGTCGACCGGATTGAAGACGATCGAAGTGTAGAAGTACGAGAAGAAAATGATGCCCACCACCTGCAGCAGGTAGTAGAGCGGCTCCCCGACCCGGAGCTGGTTCCCGATGGCCTGGGCCCACGGCTGCTGGATCATCTGGGCGATGGTCTGCGGGATGACCAGGATGGAGGAGGCGAAGATGACCGGAATGACGCCGGCCGTGTTCACGCGCAGGGGAAGGTAGGTATTCGACCCGCCGTAGACCTTGCGGCCCACCACGCGCTTGGCGTACTGCACCGGAATCCTGCGTTGCGCTCGTTCCATGAAGACCACGAACGCCGTGACGGCGATCATGAAGATCAACAGGAAGAGCATGGCGAAGATGCTGCGCTCTCCCGTGCGGATGTCGCCCAGCGTGGTGATGACCGCGTGCGGCAGACCGACCACGATGCCGGCGAAGATGATCAGGGAGATGCCGTTGCCGATGCCCCGCTCGGAGATCTGCTCGCCGAGCCACATGACGAAGGCGGTCCCCGTGGTCAGCGTGAGCACGGTCATGATCGGGAAGCCGAGACCCCAGAGGGAGTCCTGCACGTGCGCCGGGACCAGCGGAGCGCCGCCCGGGGAGTGCTGGCCACGGAGCCAGAAGGCCACACCCAGGGACTGCACGATGGCCAGGGCGATGGTGCCGTAACGGGTGTACTGGTTGATCTTGCGCCGCCCCATCTCGCCCTCTTTGGAGAGCTTCTCGAGGTAGGGCCAGACCACGGTCAGGAGCTGCAGGATGATCGACGCCGAGATGTAGGGCATGATGCCCAGGGCGAAGACCGACAGGCGGCTCAGAGCGCCGCCGGAGAAGAGATCGAGGAAGCCGAAGACGCCGGAGTTGACCGCTTTGAAGAACTCCGACAGCGCAACGGGATCGACTCCCGGTGTCGGAATGTGCGCGCCGAGCCGGTAGACCGCAAGCAGCGCGAACGTGAAGAGCACGCGCTTGCGGAGATCCTCGATCGCCCAGATGTTGCGGACTGTGTCGACGACGTTAGGCACTTACTGGATCTCCTGGCACGTGCCGCCGGCGGCCTCGATCTGCTTGCGCGCCGACTCCGAGAACTTCGTGGCAGAGACGGTGAGCTTCTTGGAGAGCTTCCCGTTGCCGAGGACCTTGACGCCATCGTTGGCGCCCTTGACCAGACCGGCCTTGCGGAGCGCGCCTTCATCGACGGTGGCACCGCTCTCGAAACGCTCGAGATCGGCCAGGTTCACCACGGCGTACTCTTTCTTGAAGATGTTGGTGAAGCCGCGCTTCGGCAGACGGCGATGCAGAGGCATCTGACCGCCTTCGAAGCCGGGCTGGCGACTGAAGCCGGAGCGGGACTTCTGTCCCTTCTCTCCACGCGCCGACGTCTTGCCATGTCCCGAGCCGGGACCGCGGCCGACGCGCTTCTTGGCGTGGCGGGCGCCTTTTTTAGGTTTGAGATTGTTGAGTTCCATGGTTCACCTCGTAAGGATGAAGGATGAAGGCTGAAGGGTGACTCGATCCGCGATCCCGGTCGCGCCCGAAGCATCCTTCATCCTTCAGCCTTCATCCTTCGGTTCTTTTCGTTACTCGACGACTTCGACGAGATGCGGAATCTTGGCAATCATGCCCCGCACTTCCTTCGAATCCACGCGTTCGGCGACACGGTGCATCTTGCCGAGGCCGAGAGCCTTGAGGGTCTCCCGCATCTCGATCGGGCAACCGATCCCGCTGCGTACCTGTTTGATGCGAATGGTCGAACCGGCCTTCGTCGCGCTCACGCCTCGGCTCCTTCGACCGTCTCGGCGCCGCCGCGGAGAGCCTTGTACTGCTCTTCCGTACGGAGGAGCTTGAGGGCCTCGAAGGTGGCCTTGACCACGTTGTGCGGATTGGCCGTGCCGAGCGACTTGGTGAGGATGTTCTGGATGCCTGCAGACTCCAGGATGGCCCGCACCGGTCCGCCCGCGATCACGCCCGTACCGTCGGAGGCGGGCTTGAGCAGAACCTTTCCCGCACCGTAGTGACCGACGATCTGGTGAGGAATGGTCGTGCCGCTCAAGGCGATGCGAATCATGTTCTTCTTCGCGATCTCGATGCCCTTCTTGATGGCGGCCGGCACTTCCTTGGCCTTGCCGGAACCGAAGCCGACGCGACCCTGGCCGTCACCGACCACGACCAGCGCACTGAAGCTGAAGTTCTTGCCGCCCTTGACGACCTTGGTGACTCGGTTGATGTGGACGACCTTGTCGATCATCCCGCTTTCGGAACGTTCCGGCTCGCGGCGGTCGCCGCGCGGTCCACCCTGTCCCTGACGCTGCCCTGGACGCTGCATTGGACGCTGCATCTGATCTCCTAGAATTCCAATCCGGCTTCGCGCGCCGCATCCGCGAGAGCCTTGACGTTTCCGTGGTAGAGGTAACCGCCGCGGTCGAATACGACGCTGGTGATCCCCTTGTCCTTCGCCTTCTTCGCGATGAGCGCGCCGACGGCCTTGGCCGCCGCGGCGTTCGATCCCTTCGTGCCGGCATCCTTCTCGAGGCTGGAAGCCGAGACGATGGTCCGGCCGCTGGCGTCGTCGATGACCTGCGCGTAGATGCTCTTCAGGCTCCGGAACACCGCCAGACGCGGACGCTCCGACGTTCCCGTGACCTTGCGGCGGATCCGTTCCTTGATCCGCCCCCGTGCTTCCACTCTGTGTCTTGCCTTGTCCATGGTTGCCTCTGTGCCGAGGTTGATTCCCGGCCCACTAGTTGGGATTGAGGATTGAGAATGGAGGATTGAGGATGGGGCGCTGCGATCAGCCGCATTCTCGAATCGACGTTCTCTTCATCCTCAATCCTCAATTCTCAATCCGGTCTACTTGCCGGCGGCCTTACCGGCCTTGCGGCGAATGACTTCATCCGAATACTTGATGCCCTTGCCCTTGTAGGGATCGGGCTCGCGCAGACTGCGGATCTCGGCCGCGGTCTGGCCGACCTTCTGGCGGTCGATGCCGGTGATGGTGATGTGTCCGGTCTTGGCCTCCACCGTGATCTCGATCCCGTCGGGGATGGCGAAGCGCACGGGATGGGAGTAGCCGAGCTGGAACACCACTTCGCGACCCTTGACCTCGGCGCGGTAACCGACGCCGACGATGTCCAGCTCGCGCTTGAAGCCTTCGCTCACACCCTTGACGTTGTTCGCCACGAGCGCGCGCATCAGGCCATGGAAGGCCCGGGTCTTCTTCTCTTCATCCGGCCGCTGGAACTTGACGACGTTGTTCTCCACCGACATGGTGATGCCGGCGATGATGGGCGTCTCCAGCGAGCCCTTGGGGCCCTTGACCACGACGGCATCGCCGTCCTGGCTCACTTCCACGCCTTTCGGCAGCGGAATTTCTTTCTTTCCGATACGAGACATGTGTCGCTCTCCTTCCCAGATGCTCCCCTACCAAACCTGGCAGAGCACTTCGCCACCGACGCCGGTCTTCGCGGCCTCGGCACCCGAAAGGACGCCCTTGGAGGTCGAGACGATGGCCAGCCCGAGACCGCCGAGAACCTTCGGGATCTCTTCCTTGCCGCGGTAGACCCGGCGCCCCGGGCGCGAGACGCGCTCGATCCCGTGAATGACCGGCTCGCCGTCTTCCGAGTACTTCAGATAGACGCGCAGCGAGGCCTGGGGCTTCCCTTCTTCGGGGGCCACCACTTTGAAGTTGCTGATAAAACCCTCGGACTTGAGGATCTTCGCGACCTCGATCTTCAGCTTCGAGCTCGGCATCTCGACGCGATCGTGGCGCGACTGAATTCCGTTGCGGATTCTGGTGAGCATATCCGCGATTGGATCTGTCATCGACATTCGTGTAACTCCTGTGTGTCCGGTGCTGCGTGCTGGGTGCTGGATACCGAGCGATCCGCGGGGCGGACTCGGTATGCAGCACTCAGCACTCAGCACTCATTCGTTTACCAGCTCGACTTGGTCACGCCCGGGATGTAACCCCCGAGAGAGAGCTGACGGAAGCAGATGCGGCAGAGCTGAAACTTCCGCAGGAACCCGCGCGGACGTCCGCACTGCTTGCAGCGGTTGCGCTTGCGCACCGAGAATTTCGGCTTCCGCTCCGCTTTGACGATCATTGAAATCTTAGCCATGTGCTGTTCCTCGCCTTACTTGCCGAACGGCATCCCGAGCGCACGAAGGAGAGCCCGGGCCTGTTCGTCCGTCTTGGCCGTGGTGACGATGGTGATGTTCATGCCTCGGGACTTGTCGACCTTGCCGGCGTCGATCTCGGGGAAGATCAGGTGGTCGCGAATGCCGAGGGTGTAGTTGCCACGTCCGTCGAACGACTTCGTCGGCACGCCGCGGAAATCGCGCAGGCGTGGGAGAGCGATGTTGAGCAGACGGTCCAGAAACTCGTACATCTTCTCGCCGCGCAGGGTGACCATCGTGCCGATGGACTGGCCCTCGCGAAGCTTGAAGCTGGCGATCGACTTCTTGGCCTTGGTGACCACCGGCTTCTGGCCGGTGATGGTGGCCAGCTCCTCCACCGCCACATCCAGGATCTTGGCGTTCGAGACGGCCTCGCCCATGCCCATGTTCAGGACCACCTTCTCGATCCTGGGAATGGCCATGGGATTCTTGATCCCGAGCTCCTCCGCGATCTTGCCGCGGACCTCATTCTGGTACTGCTCTTTGAGTCTTGCTGCCATCTTGGTTCCTTATGTGCCTCGGCGTGGTACGAGGCAGGTCGATGTGTCTTCCCGTGCCGGTGACGAGCACGCGGCACTCTTGTTCACTTGTTCAGATCGGCCTTGCACTTGCGGCAGAAGCGGACGGCTACGCCCTCTTCGTCGCGGTGCGAGCCGAGGCGGGCGGCCTCGTTGCAGCTGGGGCAGATCACCTGGAGCTTGGCCACGTGGATCGGGGACTCGCGCTCGAGGATGCCGCCCTTGATGTTCTTGCCGGGGTTGGGCTTGGTGTGCTTCTTGGTGAAGTTCACCCGCTCGACGATGGCCGTGCCCTTGGTGGCGTTCACGCGGAGCACGCGGCCCTGCTTGCCCGCGTCCTTGCCCGAGAGGACCACGACGTTGTCGCCCTTGCGGAGGTGCGGGGTATGCGGAGTTACGTCCTGCTTTTTGGTTCTTCCGTACAGTCCCATTGCCTGTTCCTTTAGATCACTTCAGGCGCCAGCGAGATGATCTTCATGAACTTGCGCTCACGAAGCTCGCGGGCCACCGGTCCGAAGACGCGCGTACCGACCGGCTCGCGCGCGTCGTTGATGAGAACGGCCGCGTTGTCATCGAACTTGATGTACGAGCCGTCGCGCCGGCGATTCTCCTTGACGGTCCGGACGATGACGGCTTTGACCACCGCACCCTTCTTGACCGTGCCGTCCGGCGACGCTTCCTTGACGGACGCCGTGATGACGTCGCCCAGGCTGGCGTACTGCCCGGCCGTGGAGCCACCGATCATCTTGATGCAGAAGATCTTCTTGGCGCCCGTATTGTCTGCAACCTGCAGAATGGTTCCCATCTGAATCATGACTATCTCCGATGTTGCTGGTTGCTGGTTGCTGGTTGTCCGCGGCGTCTGGCGAGAAGCCGCAAGCAACCAGCAACCAGTCACCCGCAAGCCACTTACGATGCTTTATCCAGGACTTCGCGAACCGCCCAGCGTTTCCGCTTGGAGAGCGGCCGGGTCTCCTCGATCACCACGCGGTCGCCGACGTTGATGTCCGGCTGCTCGCTGTGCGCGAGAAACTTGCTCGTACGCTTGATGTACTTCTGATACATGCCGTGCTTGACGAGGTTCTCCACGGCCACCACGACGGTCTTCTGCATCTTGTTGGAGACCACCACGCCCGTCTTAGTGCGCTTGTTCTGGGCGTCGGCCGCCTTCTCGCTGCTGTCTTTCGTTGCCATGTGTCTGTTTCCTTACGCGCTGGTCCGGCGAGCGCCGACTAGGCGGTTGCCTTCTGCTGGAGCAGGGTTTCGATCTGCGCGATCTCGCGGCGGACCTGCCGCATCTTCATCGGATTCTCCACCCGTCCGGTGGCGCGCTGGAAGCGGAGCTTGAAGAGCTGCTCCCGCAGGTCGCGCTCGCGGGAGCGGAGCTCGTCGGCGCTCTTGTCCTTCAGCGTGGTGAGGGTTTTCTTGCTGGCCATTACTCGCCGACCTCCGTCTGCGAACGCGTCACGAAACGCGTCTTGATGGGCAGTTTGTGCGCCGCCAGGCGGAACGCCTCCTCGGCGATCTCCCGGGTCACACCTTCCATCTCATAGAGGATGCGCGCCGGCTTGACCACGCACACCCACTCTTCCGGCGCACCCTTGCCCTTGCCCATGCGGGTCTCGAGCGGCTTCTTGGTGATCGGCTTGTCCGGGAAGATACGGATCCAGATCTTGCCCCCACGCTTGACGTGGCGGGTCATGGCGATACGAGCAGCCTCGATCTGGCGGGCGGTCACCCAGCCCACTTCCATCGCCTGCAGGCCGTAATCCCCGAACGAGACCTTGGCCCCGCGCGTCGCCAGACCCCGGCGCCGTCCGCGCTGCTGCTTTCTGAACTTCACTTTCTTGGGCATTAACATTGTTCTGACTCCGTCAGATTGAGAATTGAGGATTGAGGATTGAGGATTGAGAATTGGCCGAAGCCGCCCTCATCCCGTCAATCGCCCACATCTTCAAATCCTCAATCCTCAATTCTCAATTCTCAATCCCGTCGGTCGCTCGCGCTACGGCGCGCGGCGGCGGCTGCGCGCCTTGGCCATCTCGCCCTTGAACAGCCACACCTTGACGCCGATCTTTCCGTACGTGGTGTTGGCCTCGGCGAAGCCGTAGTCGATGTCCGCCTTGAGCGTGTGCAGCGGCAGGCGGCCGTCCTGGTACCACTCCGTGCGGGCGATCTCGGCGCCGTTGAGGCGCCCGCCCACGCGGACCTTGATCCCCTTGGCGCCGAAGCGGAAGGCCGACTCCATGGCCTTCTTCATGGCCCGGCGGAAGGCGATGCGGCGCTCGAGCTGGGTGGCGATGTTCTCGGCCACCAGTTGCGAGTCGAGCTCCGGACGCTGGATCTCCTGGATGTTGATGTAGACCTCGCCGTTGACCATCTTCTGCAGTTCGTCACGGAGCTTGTCCACTTCCGCACCCTTGCGGCCGATGATGATGCCCGGACGGGAGGTGTAGATGTTGATGCGCATCTTGTTCGCGGTGCGCTCGATGTCGATCTCCGACACACCGGCGTGCTTCAGACGCTTCTTCAGATCGAGGCGCAGCTTCAGATCGCGATGCAGCGTCTCTGCGTACGTCTTGCCCGCGAACCAGCGCGAGTGCCAGGTCTTGTTGAAGCCCAGCCGGAAACCATAAGGATTGACCTTCTGACCCATCGATAGCCCCTATTTTCTGGCGCGGGCGCGGCCCTTGCCGCCGCTCCGCTCGTTGACCGCTTTCACTTCATCCGACACGTGCACGGTGATGTGCGCCTTCCGCTTCTGAACCTGGTAGGCACGCCCCATCGGCGCAGGCTGGATGCGCTTCTCGCGCGGCCCCTCGTTGACGTAAATCTTCGAGACCACGAGCTCGTCGACGTCGGGAGCGTTGTCCTTGTTCTCCGCGTTGGCCACTGCCGAGCGGAGAAGCTTCTCGAGGTCCTTGGCGCAGGACTTCCGGGTGAAGCGCAGGATGTTCAGCGCTTCCTCGACCTTCTTGCCACGCACCAGGTCGGCCACCAGGCGGACTTTCTGCGGGGAGGCCTTCAGGTACTTCAGAGTTGCCGTTGCTTCCATTGCTGTTCTCCGCTATTTCCCGGCGGGCTTGGCCGATTTCTCGACCTTCTTCCCGCTGTGGCCCTTGAACGTCCGCGTCAGAGAGAACTCGCCCAGCTTGTGGCCGACCATGTTCTCGGAGATGTACACCGGCGTGAACTTCCGGCCGTTGTGCACCGCGATGGTGTGCCCGACCATATCGGGAGTCACGGTCGAGCGGCGCGACCACGTCTTGATCACTTTCTTGTCGCGCTCGCGGTTCATCGTCTCCACCTTCTTGGAGAGGTGGTCGTCCACGAACGGTCCCTTCTTCTGTGAGCGCATTTACTTGGTTCTCCGCTTGACGATGAACTTGTTCGTCTGCTTGTTGCGTCGGGTCTTGTAACCCTTGGTGGGCTGACCCCACGGGCTGACCGGATGACGGCCGCCGGAGGTCTTACCCTCACCACCACCCAGCGGGTGATCGACCGGGTTCATGGAGACGCCGCGGTTGTGCGGCTTCTTGCCGAGGTGACGGGTCCGTCCGGCCTTGCCGTAGGAGACGTTCTCGTGGTCCTGATTGCCGACCTGGCCGATGGTGGCGTAGCAGCGCACGTGCACCTTGCGCATCTCGCCCGAGGGGAGACGGAGGGTGGCCCAGTCGCCCTCGCGGGCCATGAGCTGCGCGCCGACGCCGGCCGAACGGACCATCTGCCCGCCCTTGCCTTCCTTCAGCTCCACATTGTGGATCGAGGTGCCGAGCGGGATCTTCGACAGCGGAAGGGCATTGCCCACCAGGATGTCGGCTTCCTCGCCGGCCACGACCGTCGTGCCGACGGTGAGGCCGCCCGGCGCCAGGATGTAGCGCTTCTCGCCGTCCGCGTAATGCAGAAGGGCGATGTGCGCCGTGCGGTTCGGGTCGTACTCGATGGCAGCGACCTTGGCCGGGATCCCGCGCTTGTCGCGCTTGAAGTCGATCTCGCGGTACTTCTGCTTGTGTCCCCCGCCGATGAAGCGCGAGGTGATGCGGCCCTTGCTGTTGCGGCCGCCGGTCTTCGGCTTGCCCTTGGTCAGCGACTTCTCGGGCGTCGTCTTGGTGATGTCCTTGAACGACGCGTGCGAGGAGAAGCGGACGCCGGGCGAAGTCGGCTTGTATTTGCTGGTAGCCATAGTCTTTCTTTCTTGTCGGCTAGTGCGTTACACGCCCTCGACGAACTCGGGCGCCTTCTCGCCATCCTTGAGCCGGACGTAGGCCTTGCGCCAGTCGCGACGCTTGCCCACCCAACGGCCCATGCGCTTCATTTTTCCGCGAACGTTGAAGATGCGGACCTCTTCGACCTTCACCTTGAACAGTTCTTCGACGGCCTTCTTGACCTCGATCTTGTTGGCGTTGGTGTCCACCTCGAAGGCGATGACGTTGCCCTCTTCGCGGAGGGTGGTGGACTTCTCGGTCACCAGAGGCCGGCGGATGATCTGATTAGCGTTCATTGCTGAGGGCCTCCGTCAGACGATCGAGCGCGGCCTGGCTCAGAACCACGTAGCGGCTGTTCACCACGTCGTACACGTTCACGTGCAGAGCGTCGACGAACCGCAGTTTCGGGTTGTTGCGCGAGGCCAGCACCACGTTCGTGTTCTCGAGCGTGTCGATGAGAAGAGCCTTCCCCTCCACACCCATGCCCGCCACCTTCAGCGCAAAGGCCTTGGTCTTGGCATCCTCGACTCTGAAGTCGCTGATGACCACGACCTTGCCTTCTTTGACGCGCTTGGAGAGAGCCGACTTGAGGGCGGCCTTCTTCTCCTTGGTGTTCATCTTGTACGAGTAGTCGCGCGGCTGCGGACCGAAGACCGTTCCACCATGGCGGTGGATCGGCGGGCGGCTGCCACCCTGACGGGCGCGGCCGGTTCCCTTCTGCTTGAAGGGCTTCTTGCCGGAGCCGGCCACTTCGGACCGGGTCTTGGTCTTGTGCGTGCCCTGGCGCAGAGAGGCCAGGTAATTCCGCACAGCTTCATGGACGAGATGCTCTTTGTACGGATAGCCGAAGATCTCGTCCGGCAGGTCGATAGAACCGACCTTGGCGTTGTTCCAGTCTTTGATGTCAATGGTCGGCATGGCTACTCACCCCGCTTTCCGTTTTTCGAAAAGCCGATGTAAACGAGACCGTTGCGACCGCCCGGCACGGCACCGCGGATGTAGAGAAGGTTGTTCTCGATGTCCACCTTCGCCACGCGAAGGTTCTTCACCGTGACCTGCGCGCCGCCCATCCGGCCGGCCATGCGCATGCCCTTCATGACACGCGAGGGGAAGGCCGAAGCGCCGATCGAGCCGGGAGCGCGGTGGAACATCGAGCCGTGGCTCTCCCGTCCGCCGCCGAATCCGTGACGCTTGACCACGCCCTGGAAGCCCTTGCCCTTCGACTGCCCCACCACGTCGATGGCGTCGCCCGGCTTGAACATCTCCGCCGTGATGCGGTCGCCCACGTTGGCCTCGCCGCTGTACGGGACCTCGGCCAGGGTGCGCACCGGCTGCACGCCCGCCTTCTCGAAGTGCCCGCGAAGCGCGCTGGTGACGCGGCGGTTCGAGATCTTTTCCACTAAACCGATCTGCACGGCGTCGTAGCCGTCCTTCTCGGTGGTCTTCTTCTGGACCACGAGGCAGGGACCGGCCTGGATGACCGTCACAGGGACCAGGGCGCCGTCCTCGGCGAACACCTGGGTCATCCCGACCTTCTTGCCAATGATTCCTTCGATTGCCATTGTGTTTGTCTTTCCACCTTGGAACCCTTGCGGGTTCGTGTGATTGGTTGCCGGTTGACGGTTGGCGGTTGGCGGGAGCTTGCATCCCTTGCGAGGGGCTCTCTCCCGCCAACCGTCAACTGCCAACCGCCAACTGCTTTTACTTCCCGAACGCCTTGATCTCGACGTCCACGCCGGCGGGCAGTTCGAGCTTCATCAGCGCGTCGACCGTCTGTGTGGTCGGCTCCAGGATGTCCAGGAGCCGCTTGTGCGTCCGCATCTCGAACTGCTCCCGCGACTTCTTGTCGACGTGCGGCGAGCGGAGAACCGTGTACTTCGAGATCTGCGTCGGCAGAGGGATCGGTCCCGCCACCTTGGCGCCCGTGCGCTTGGCCGTGTCGACGATCTCGGACGTCGACTGGTCGAGCACGCGGTAGTCGTAAGCCTTGAGACGGATGCGGATCTTTTCGTTCATCATGGTTTCGTACCCTTACAAAGAACAGATGAGGCGGGCCGCGAGACCCGCCTCATGTTTGCGAAGAGCTACTCGATGACCTCGGTCACCGTGCCGGCGCCGACCGTGCGGCCGCCCTCACGGATGGCGAAGCGGAGACCCTTCTCCATGGCGATCGGGGCGATGAGGTTGATGGTCAGGGAGGTGTTGTCTCCCGGCATGACCATCTCCGCGCCCTCGACCAGCGCCGCGGTTCCGGTGACGTCCGTGGTGCGGAAGTAGAACTGCGGGCGGTAGCCGTTGAAGAACGGGGTGTGACGTCCACCCTCTTCCTTGGTCAGAATGTAGACCTCGGCCTTGAACTTCGTGTGCGGGGTGATCGAGCCCGGCTTGGCGCAAACCTGGCCACGCTCGACGTCCTTGCGCTCCACGCCGCGGAGCAGGAGACCGACGTTGTCGCCGGCCTGACCCTGATCGAGCAGCTTGCGGAACATCTCCACGCCGGTGACGACCTTCTTGATGGTCGGACGGAGGCCGACGATCTCGATTTCCTCACCGACCTTGACGATGCCACGCTCGATACGGCCCGTGACCACCGTGCCACGGCCGGAGATCGAGAAGATGTCCTCGACCGGCATCAGGAACGGCTTGTCGATGGCGCGCTCGGGAATGGGGATGTAGGCATCCACCGCATCCATGAGCTCCATGATCTTCTGGCCCCACTCGTCCTTCGCATCGCTGCTCTGCAGCGCCTTGAGGGCCGAGACGCGGACGATGGGAATGTCGTCGCCGGGGAACTCGTAGCTGGAGAGCAGCTCGCGGACTTCGAGCTCGACGAGCTCGAGGAGGTCCGGATCGGCCGCGTCGACCTTGTTGAGGGCCACGACGATGTACGGCACGCCGACCTGACGGGCCAGCAGGATGTGCTCGCGGGTCTGGGGCATGGGACCGTCGGTGGCGGCGACCACGAGGATCGCGCCGTCCATCTGCGCGGCGCCGGTGATCATGTTCTTGACGTAGTCGGCGTGACCCGGGCAGTCGACGTGCGCGTAGTGGCGCTTCTCGGTCGAGTACTCGACGTGGGCGGTGGCGATGGTGATGCCGCGCTCACGCTCTTCCGGAGCCTTGTCGATCTGATCGAAGGCCACGAAGCTGGCCATGCCCTTCGACGCCAGCACCTTGGTGATGGCAGCCGTCAGCGTGGTTTTGCCGTGGTCGACGTGACCGATCGTGCCGATGTTGACGTGCGGCTTACTGCGATCGAATTTTTCTTTGGCCATTTGAGATCAACCTCCCTGTTTAGCTCTCAGCGATTAGCTTTCAGCTCTCAGCCCCGCCGCCCGCGCTCTCCGGTTTCCCCGAGAGTGAGAGCGCACAGCCGAGAGCTGTGGTGTCAGACTCGTTGTGTGGTGCCACCGCTCTTGGCGATGATTTCCTCGGCCACGTTCTTCGGGGCCGGCTCGTATGCCAGGAACTGCATGGTGTAGCTGGCACGCCCCTGGGACATCGAGCGTACGTTGGTGGAGTAACCGAACATCTCGGACAGCGGAACGTGTGCGCGGATGACCTTCCCGCCGCCGCGCTCGTCCATCTGCTGAATCTTTCCACGACGGCGCGACAGGTCGCCCATCACGTCGCCGGCGTAATCCTCGGGCGTCACCACTTCGACGTCCATGATCGGCTCCATGATGATCGGGCCGGCCTTCTTGGCGCCTTCCTGGTAAGCCATCGAGCCGGCGATCTTGAACGCCATTTCGGACGAGTCGACGTCGTGGTACGAGCCGTC
>JBDTOZ010000257.1:0-8779 GCA_039932995.1 Acidobacteriota bacterium
GCGGGGTGCATCACGGGCACGCCTCTCCACCGATCCTGCCACCGATGCACGAACGTGTAGAACGTCGGCAGAGCAAAGAGCGTGAACAGAGTCGAAGTGACGAGACCGCCGATCATCACCACCGCGAGCGGCCGTTCGATCTCGGTCCCATGCAGGCGCAGCACGAGCAGCGGCAGCAAGCCGAGGATCGCGGTGCAAGCGGTCATCAGCTTCGGCCGCACGCGTCCGATGCTCGCCTCGCGCAACGCCGCGTCGAACGGCAGGCCCTCCGCGAGGAGGCCCTTCGTCTGTGAGATGAGCACGAGACCGTTCTGCACGGCGATTCCGAAGAGACCGATGAGGCCAACGAGCGACGACACGTTCCAGCTCTCACCGCCGATCAGCAGCGCCACGATTCCGCCGACGAAGGCAGTCGGCAAGGTCGTCAGGATCACGAGCGCTTCCGCCGTCGAACCGAGCGCCAGATACAACAGGAGGAACACCGCGAATACCGCGACGCAGATCGCCACCAGCAGCGCTCTCGTAGCGCGCTCCTGACTCTCCACACGTCCGCCGACATCGAGGAAGTAGCCGGCGGGAAGCTTCAGCTCGCGCTCCAGACTCTCACGCACATCGCGTGCGGCGCCGCCGAGGTCGCGCCCTTCGACGCTCGCCTCCACCGCGATGCGACGGCTGCCCGCCTCGCGCCGGATCGCTCCGGGTCCAAACGTCTTCGTGATCGTCGCGAGCTGGTTGAGCGGAATGCGCGAGCCGTCGTGTCCGTCGATGAGCAGCGAGCCGATCGCGTTCATGTCGTTCCGCGCATCGTCCTGCAGCCGCACGACGAGGTCGTAGTTCCGCTGCCCGATCCAGATGCTCGATGCTTCCTCGCCGACCATGCTGATCCGGATCGCGTCGATGACATCGCCCGGCGTCAGACCCACGCGTGCTGTCGCTTCGCGATCGACGACGATCTCGAGCTGCGGCAGGCCGGTCATGCGCTCGACCCGGAGATCGGCGATTCCTTCGACGCGGCCCATGATCGCCTTCGCCTGCTCGCCGACGGTGGCCAGCGTGTTCAGGTCCGGACCGAAGATCCTCACCGACAGATCGGCCGGCGTTCCGCCGAGTCCTTCATCGATGCGCATGCCGAGCGGCGTCGTGAACAGCAGCGACACACCGGGCACATGCTCGACACGCTTGCGCAGATCGCGCTCGATCACGTCGAGCTCGCGCGTGCGGTCCTTTTTGAGCACGACCAGAACATCGGAGATCGTATGGGGCATCGGGTCTTCGGTGCGCTCCGCCCGGCCGGTGCGTCGCACGACATCTTCCACCTCAGGAATGCCGCGGAAGAGATCTTCGACGCGATGGTTGAGCCGGTCCACTTCATCGAGCGACGCTTCGGAGGGGAGAATCGTCTGCACGAGAAACGCGCCTTCGTCGAGCTGCGGCATGAAGTCGGTTCCGACGAACGACGCGAGCGCGAGCGCAGGAATGGTGATCGCCAGCGTCACGATCTGCACGAGGCCCGCCCGGCGCATGCATCGATCGAGCAGCGGCCCGTACCACTGTTTGACCTTTCGAATGATCCGCACATCCTCTTCGGTTCCTTCCGGGCGTGGCCGGAGGATGAACGCAGCCGCAATCGGAACGAGCGTGAGCGCGAGAACGAGCGAGGCTCCCACGGCCGCGATCACCGCCGCCGCCAGCGGCTTGTACATGCGGCCTTCGATGCCGGTCATGGCGAAGAGCGGCAGGAAGACCGCGATCACGATCAACGTCGCGAACGTGATTGGCCGACCCACCTCGATCGACGCTGCGAGCGCCGTTGCAATCCGATCGGCCGTGCGGTGCTGCGTCAGACGATGGACGACGTTCTCCACGACGATGATTGCGGCATCGACGAGCAGTCCGACGGCAATGGCCAGACCCCCGAGGGTCATCGTGTTCAGGCCGACGTTCGCTTCGCGAAGGAGAATCCCGGCGAGTGCGAGCGACAGCGGGATCGTAAACGTGACCACGAGGGCGGCGCGGATGTCACCGAGGAGTGTGAACAGGACGAGAACGACGAAGAACGCGCCGATCAGGACGGCGCGGCCGACGCCGGACAGCGACGACTGCACCAGCTCCGATTGATCGTAGACGATGCGGAGCTGCACGCCTTTCGGAAGGCTTTTCTGCAGTTCGATGAACGCCTGGCGGACGCCGGCGGATACCTTCACCGTATCGGCGTCGAATTGCTTCGAGATGCGGCAGCTCACGACTTCACCCTTCAGGCGGTGAGCGATGCCGCGCCTCACCGCAGGCGCTTCGCGCACGTCGGCGACGTCGCCGAGCAACACCGGCGTGGTGCCGCGCACGGCCACGACCGTCGAACGCAGATCGTCGATCGACTGCGCCATGCCGATGGCGCGGACGTTCCACTCCATCGCTCCCTGCACCACGAAGCCGCCCGAGGCGTTCTTGTTCGCACTCTGGGCCGCGTGCATCACTTCATCGAGCGAGACGCCGCGCGCGGACATGCGGTTCGGATCGAGCAGTACCTGGAACTGGCGCAGATATCCGCCCAGGCGCTCGACGGCCGCGACTCCCGGCACGGCAAGGAGGCGATTCTTCACCTCGAACTCGGCCAGATCGCGGAGGGTCATCGCATCCATGACGCCCGGGTCGGCTTCCAGCGTGAACTCGAAAATCTCGTTCAGCCGGCCGGTCAGGCTCGACACGAGTGGCGTATCCGTGCCGGCCGGAAGCTCCGTGGTGACCTGCGCGACGCGTTCGGCCACGAGCTGGCGCGAGCGGTAGTAGTCGGCGTCCGGCTCGAATTCGATGGTCGTGCTGGCGACACCGAGCTGCGAGTTGGAGCGGATGCGCCGTACGCTCGGCAGTCCGCTCAACGCCACTTCCATCGGGATGGCGATGGACGTCTCCAACTCCTCCGCGCCCATCGACGCGTTCTGCACGATGACGTTGAAGACGGGCGCGGAGAGGTCCGGGAAGACGTCGCGGCGAAGCTCCGTGAGCCACACTGCACCGATTGCCGCGCCGGCGAGCACGAGCAGCAGCGCCACGACGGGCTTGGCGAACGAGCGGGTGATGATCCGTTCGATGAGAGAAGGCGAGCTAGTGCTCATGGTGATCGCCTCCGCCTTCGGCTTTCTCCGCTTCGGCTTTCAGCAGAAAGGCGCCATCGATGACGACGGTCTGGCCCGGCTGCAATCCGGTCAGCACTTCGACTTCGCCCTGCAGATCGCGCCCGCGTCCGACGTTGCGGATCTCGAAAGTCCGGTCGTTCTTCGGAATGAACACGACCCACTGATCGCGCACGCGCTGCAATGCCGCGACCGGCACGGTCACGACGTTCTGGCCCGCGGTCGAGACCTGAAGCCACGCGCTCGCGGACATGCCCGGTCGCAACAGTCCCTGCGGGTTCGCCAGCTCGACACGCACCGGGATCGTGCGCGACGCCGCTTCGACTTGCCGCCCCACGTAGGTCACGCGTCCGGTCAAGGTCTGGCCCGGGAAAGCAGCCAGCGTCACGCGTGCAGGTGCGCCGACTGCGACGCGAACCGCATCGCGCTCGAATGCATGAGCGACGAGCCACAAGCCGGAGAGATCGCCGACGCGAAACGCGACGTGCTCGGGATCGATCATCTGACCGAGGGCGATGTTTCGCTCGATCACGGTACCGGCGATCGGCGCAACGAGCGGGAGCCGCGACGCGTCGCCGCCTCGCGTCGGTGAGGCACCGAGCGCCTGCAACGTGGCACCGGCCGCGCGCAGCTCCGCTTGCGCGACGCCGAGCTCGGCTTCGGCTTCCTGCACCTCACGCCGTGGCACGATCCGGTCGGCGAGAGCGCGCTTACGCTCCAGCGCTGAGCGCGCGAGCGTTACCCGCGCCTGCGCGGCGTCGTAGTCCGCCCGCGCTCGTCCAAGCTCGACGCTCTGCGCTTCTGCGAGCACCTGTCCGGCGCGCACGCTTTGTCCCGGTACGGCGAGGAGACGAACGACGCGTGCAGTGACGGGTGCTCCGACTTCGGCATAGCGCGCCTGGTCGGCCTGCAGCTCGCCAACGACGCTCACGCCTTCGCCGCCCGGCCGCTGCTCGACTTTCGTCGTGGTCAGCCGCAGATCGCGCAGCATCGTCTCCTCGACTTCGAGGATGTTTGCGGGCCGCTCCGCGTGCGTCTCGGTCGCGTGTCCTTCTTCTTCGTGGTGCTCGCCTTCGGCTTCACCCTTTTTACATCCCGCCATGAGCGCGGCGACGAGCGCCGCCGTGATGATGATTCGACCGTTCATTTCCAGACTCCTGGCCATACTCCGGCCTTAGTGCGCAGCTCGACTTCCGCGAGCCGCGTCTCGATGAGCTGCTCGATCAAAGCGCGGCGCGCGTCGAGTGCTTCGCGCCGCACGAGCAGCAGATCGCCAAGGCCGATTTGCCCAACCTCGTAGCTCTCCAGTGCCAGCCGTTCGTTCTCTTCGACCAGCGGCAATACCGTTCGTTCGTATTCGGACGCAGCAGCGCGCAAGGCGTCGCGCGTGGCGGCGGCACCGCTCACCTCCGCTTGAATCGTCCGTGTCAGCGCGTCGCGTTGTGCGCGCAGGCGGGCGAGCCGTGCGCTGGTGATCGCCGTTGCTTCCTGACCGCGATTGAAGACCGGCAGTGTGAGACCGATGCCGCCGAGGACGACGCGATCGCCTTCCTCTTTCGCGTATGACGCGCGCACGCCGAAGTCCGGCCGGCGCAGCATCCGCGCGAGCCGCTGCTCCGCTTCCTTTTCGGCGATCTCGGCATCGAGCACGCGAACGTCCGGCCGATCGGCCGCACGTGCAGCGAGATCGTTCGTCGCAGGGATCAGCGCATCATGCAAGGAGCCGCCGACGCTCACCGGCTCCGTCATCGCGAGCAGCACTTGCAGTTGCGTGGCGTGGCCCGTCAGCGTGGCGTTCGCGATCCGCACTTCCGCATCAGCGCGCGCTACGGAGGTGAGTGCGAGATTCACGTCAAGCTGTGCGACGTCGCCCGCGGCGTATCGCCGCTCTGCGATCCGCAGTGCTTCATCGGCGAGCCACTTTCCGCTTGTCGCGGCCTCGGCGCGTTCGCGTGACTCGATCGCGCGCAGAAACGTGATCGCCACTTCACGCAACGCCTCGCGCTCGGCCTCCCGTGCGCGCTGCTCTTCCTGCGTCACTCCCGCTTGCGCAGCGTCGATCCGCGCGCGCCGCCGTTGCGGGAGCTCGAGATCCAGTCCCACCTCCAGGCCGTAGTCCGTCGAGGAGATCTCGCCACTGCGCCGACCGGCTTCGACTTCGACGGTCGGGTTACTGGCGAACGGGAGGGATGCACCGACGACACGACCGCGCGCTTCTTCGATCCGCATGCGTGCCGCGACGACTGCCGGCGCGGCCTGGCGTGCGCGTTCGAGCGCCTCTTGCAATGTGAGTACGGCCGGCGGCTGCTGTGCGGTTGCAGGCAGGCCGGCGAGCAGGACGAGTCCCGCAAGGCCAATGATCCGATTCATGAACACCTCGGCTCCACGACGCGCGGCGCATGGCCACGCGGACGACGAAAGAGACGTCGATCAGCCGAGAAGCGGGACGTGGAAAATGTCGGCCGCGAGCTTCGAGGACGGGAAGGTCCGTGGGTGCGCGACAAACCGGTGTGTCGACGTGAGCGGCGTTTCGCTCGCGGCATGCCGCACGATTGCGGTCTGCGCATGCGTGCAGGTCGTGCAGAGAGCGCAGACAGGCGGGCAGTTCGTGCCTGCCGTGCCGTCTGGGCAAGGCTCCAGACAAACGGACGCGAACACCATCGAGCCGAGCAGTTGCACGGCGATCAGGACGAGCAGCGTCACGGAGAGGCCACGGCGGCGCATCGGCCGGGAGTTGTACCACATGCCCAGGCGACACTTCGGCTCCGGTGTGATTTGTTTCTTCCACGAATCAGACGGAAACCGGCCACAATCCACCTCAGCATGAGCCTTACACCGCAAGCCACCTACATCGCCCTCCTCGTCGTGCAGACCGCCCACCTCCTGCATCACCGGCTGGCCAAGCGGCACATCAGCTTCGCCGAGGTTGCGAGCAGCGCCATCCTCTGCGTGCCGCTGACGCTCGGTCTACCGGCGTGGCTGTACAGCACCGCCCATCTGGCGATGATCGCCGTGCAGATCGTCGGGAGCGTCTGGATACGGCGGCTCTCGCCGTCATGGTAAGGCGTGAGGAACACACATGACGTAGTGCACCCTCAGCCAAGCTTGCGTAGAAATGATGTTCCTCGTTCCGCAGCTTCATCCAACTCGACGAAAGTTGTGTTCGCCGCAGGATTCCCGCAGGATTTGCGTCCTGAACCCGCGAATCATTGAGAACACGGCCAAAAACCTCGAGTAGCGGGATACGCGCGCGTGCTCGCCACTGCACCCGTTCCGCGGGGCGCAATCGTGGCCGATTGCGCCTCGCGGCAAAGCGCGCGTTTTACGGGAAGCCGACCGAGATCGTGCTCGACGAGTTGCTCTTGCACGGGAGGTCGCACGGTGGATAGAGGAAGCGGGCCACGGATCCGTACGAGGTCATGGTCGCGACGACTGGGTAGTAGGGATAGGTGCTGTAGATATAGTAGATGGGCGTGCAGGTGAAGGGGAGGGCGTATCTGTCGCAGGTCTTGCTCTGGTTCCAGGCGGGGACCTGCGGCGAGGTGTTGTTCACCGTGACCTTCGTGTCCCAGTCGCCGGTTTCGGCGTACACATACCCGTACGCCTTTCTGCTCACTCCCTGGCTCACGTTATAGATCATCCTGCGGACGGCGTGGAAGCTGCCGTCCCAGAAGTAGTAGTAGAAGGTCTCGTCGGAATCCACGATGTTCGACACGATCCGCCTGAGACGGGGCGCGCCTACGGCAGGAATCCCCGCGGCCGGGCGTCCGTCCACGGCCAGCTCCTCGGCCGCTGGTTGCGGGTACTTGGCCTCGACTTCAGCGATCCGCCGGCGCGCCTCCACGAACTTTTCCGGCGCCGCATACGCGTAGACGAAACGCCGCGGCGCCGCGCCCTCTTCAGCGACGGCATTCGCTTCATGCCGGAACCGCGGCTGGTTGGCACGTGGCGAGAGAGAGAACTCCACGCCCCTCGGGATCGCCGTCCCTTCCGGGATCAGCAGCAGACCATGCTCCTCGTCGACCAGCACAACGAACGGCTCCGCCGCCTGCGCGGATGCGGCCAGACACACGAACACCAACAGAGACAACACCAGCTTTTTTCTCATGGAACCTCTCTCCTTTGTTGCGGAAGGGCGGAGTGTACCGCGTCAGTGATTTTTCATCCCGCACGCACTCGGGATCGCGCCCGTCGTCCGGCTCCCCGCCGGGAGATGAAGCACGGCTACATCGATCTCGGTGAGCGTCCGGAATCCTCCGCTTGCGAGCTTGCGGACGACGGGATCCTCTGCGCCTGGCGAAGAAGCTGGCGGCGTGATCCAATTCATTGGGAGCCCCGTCGGACGCGCGTCAAGGCATGAGCGACACACACAGAGTGATCGAAGCCGTGTGGAGGATCGAGTCCGCGCGACTCATCGCCGGGATTGCCCGCGTCACCCGCGACATCGGCATCGCGGAGGAGCTCGCTCAGGATGCGCTCGTTACCGCTCTCGAACGATGGCCGGACGAAGGCATCCCGGAAAGACCTGGCGCGTGGCTGATGACCGTGGCAAAGCAGCGCGCCATCGACGCGCTGCGCCGCGGGCGGATGCTGGAGGTCAAGCATGGAGAGATTGCCCGCGAGCTGGAATTCCAGCAGGAGCGGCTGGGTGAAGCAATGGATCAGGCTTTAGACAAGGTCATTGATGATGACGTCCTCCGCCTGATCTTTACCGCCTGCCATCCGGTGCTGGCCGTCGAGGGGCGCGTTGCGCTGACCCTGCGCCTGGCCTGCGGCCTCACGACGGCCGAGATCGCGCGCTCTTTCCTGGTGCCGGAGAAGACGCTGGGCCAACGCATTTTTCGGGCGAAGAAGACTTTGTCCGACGCTCACGTTCCCTTCGAGACTCCGCGTGGTGACGAGTTGAGGAGACGGGTCGAATCCGTGCTGTCCGTGGTCTACCTGATCTTCAACGAGGGATACACCGCAACCGCCGGCGAGGAGTGGATGCGGGCGACGCTGTGCGAGGACGCGCTCCGCCTTGGGCGCATGCTGGCGCAGTTGCTGCCCGAGGAACCTGAGGTGCATGGTCTGCTGGCGCTGATGGAGTTGCAGGCGTCGCGCACGGCGGCGCGTCGCGGACCCGACGGCGCAGCCGTCCTCCTCTCCAAGCAAAACCGTTCTCTGTGGGACCACGCGCAAATCCAGCGAGGACTGGGTGCGCTTGCTCGCGCTCAGGAGCTCGGCGGGGGCGCCCGCAGTTACACCCTGCAGGCGGCCATCGCAGCTTGTCATGTGCGAGCCCACACCGCGGCGGAGACCGACTGGGAGCGGATCGTGCTCTTCTACGACGCACTGCTCGCGGTCAGCCCCTCTCCGATCGTGGCGCTGAACCGCGCGGTGGCCGTCGGAATGGCACAGGGACCGGCCGCTGGACTGCACGCGCTGGATGCTCTCGCGGCCGAGCCCGCGCTGGCCAACTATCACCTGCTCCCCAGCGTCAGGGGAGATCTGCTCGCGAAGCTGGGACGACATGCCGAAGCGCGAGAAGAGCTTCAACGCGCTCTGGCGATGACAGACAACGTTCGCGAGCAAGAGCTGCTGTCGAAGAAGCTAGTGTCGTGTCATGCCTAAAAACGTGGGTGATTTGCGAGCGCCGGTGGGCTGGA
>JBDTOZ010000258.1:0-1701 GCA_039932995.1 Acidobacteriota bacterium
CCGGCCTTGTCGCAGATCGGACAGTCCAGCGGGTGGTTGATGAGCAGGAACTCCATCTGACCCTTGCGGGCCTTGTCCACTTTCTCGCTCCAGACGTGGATCTTCATCCCGTCCTTGACCGGGGTGGCGCAGCCGGCCTGCAGCTTCGGCATCCCTTCCACCTCGACCAGGCACATCCGGCACTGGCCGACGATGCTCAGGGAGGGGTGATAGCAGAAGTGAGGAACGTGAACGTCGGCCGCCTTGGCGGCCTCGATGGCGTTGATGCCTTCCTGGACGTCGACTTCGATTCCGTCGATGGTGACTTTAGCCATAAGGTGCTTGATCGATGCAGATTGAGCGCCCAAGAGGGCGGTCGGGTGAGGGCAGTGTGCCGTCTCTCACGGACCAGGTCGCGTGAAAGATTTCACAAGGGCGGATCATAGTGGTGACGATGCGGAGCGTCAATGTTCTGCGCTTGTCCGTGACTCCGCTTGTCATGTTGCTGGTTGCTGGTTGCTGGTTGTTTGCGGTGTCGGGTTCTTGTCGTCCAGTCGTCGGGTCGTCAAGTCGTCGAGTCTTCGAGTCGTCGAGTCTCCGAGGGGTCGCGTCTCCGAGGGGTCACCTGTCGACGACTGGAGGACTCGACGACTTGACGACTCGACGACTTGACGACTGGAGGACTCGACGACTCGACGACAAGAAGACCGACGACGAGAAGACCGCCGCCAACCAGCAACCAGCAACCAGCAACCAGGAGAGGCGCTTACCGGAAGAACGACGGGTGGTGATACCGTATTGAGCGCGTGAAAAAAGACATCGTCATTGCCATTGCCGCCGTCCTGGTCGTCCTTGCCGTCACCTTTGGCCTCGCTCAGATGCGACCCGACGGACCTGCGACCCCGTCCCGCCCGTTCGGCTCCTCGAAAGAGGGGGGAGCGTCCGCCGCCAAGAGCGGCAAGGTGGTCATTCGTGTGAATGGCGATGAGATCACCGAGGGGGAGTTCAATGGATTCCTGTCGGCGCTGCCGGAACAGCAGCGCGCGACGTACATGACGCCCGCGGGACGCCGCGAGCTCGCCAACGAGCTCGTGCGGATGAAGACCCTGGAGCAGGAAGCCCGACGCCTGGGCTTGGAAGACGATCCGCAGTTCCAGCGCCAGCTCGAGCTCCTCCGCTCACAGTTCACCGCGCAGCAGGCGTTGCAGAAGATCGTGGAGAAGGAAGCGGAGAAGCAGATTCAGGCCGAGTACCAAAAGCAGAAGGCGAGCGCGCTCAACCTCCGCCACATCGTCATCGCCTACGAGGGCGGCATGGTGCCGGCTCGTGGCCAGGGCAAGCTGCCCTCGGCCGCCGATGCCACGCAGAAAGCCGCCACCCTCGTGACCCGGCTGCGGGGCGGCGAAGACTTCGCGACGCTGGCCCGTGCCGAATCCGACGACGTGCAGAGCGGCGCGCAGGGCGGTTCCCTCGGACCTCTCCGCCCGGACGTGCTGCCTCCGGAGGTCGCCGCGGCGGTGACCAAGCTCAAACCGGGCGAAGTCAGCAACCCGGTCAAGACCCAGTTCGGCATCCACATCTTCAACGTCACCGAGCCCACGCTCGACGAGCTCCGCCCGGCCCTTCTGCAGAAGGTGCAACAGGAAATCGCGGCGAAGGAAGTGGACCGGCTGCAGAAAGCGGCCAAGGTCGATCTCGATCCGCAGTTCTTCCCGCCGGCAC
>JBDTOZ010000259.1:0-3176 GCA_039932995.1 Acidobacteriota bacterium
AGCAACCAGCAACCAGCAACCATTTATGAACGTGAGGCGCGGAGTTTACGGGATGTAATAGAGGCGAATCGATTTTCCCACGCGTTCGTACTTTCGTCCGCGTAACCAGGTGAAGTTCTTGATTTGAAACAGATGCTCGCTGACGGCGACCCACCCCTGGGTTGGGAGCGTGGGGTAGGCGTCGTAGTGGGGTGGAAAGTGGAGGTCGTTCCAGCGGTGCCAGCCGAAGATGGCCAGGCCGACACGATCGGCCTTCTTTTCGGCAAGAGCTCTTCTGAGACGGAGGACATCCTGGCCCCAGTCGATGTTGCTGTCGGCGAGGAGCTGCCAGGGTCGCGGTCCCGCGGCTTCATTGAAGTAGGGCAGGTTATCCGGCTGAGCGAGAAGGGAGGCTCCGGTGTGCCAGGCCAGAAGGACGATCGCGATCCAGCGGGGTCGCAGACTCACGGCGGCCGCGGCGGCGGCGACGCTGAGCGGAACGTACAGCGGCAGGACGTAGCGGACGCCGAGATCGAGACTGCTGGGCATGGCCACGAGGAGGATGGCCGCCGCGGCCCCGAGGGCCTCCCCTGCCACACGCTGGTGGCGTACGACCACGAGCGCGGCCAACGCCAGCATCAGCGATGCGAGTGTGCTCTTCAAGCCGACCGCGACCGGAAAGTAATACCACCAGCCTTTCGTGCTCAGCTCCCCGAACAGATAGCCGAAGTGCGTCCCGGCGCGCCCGATCTCGGCCAGTCCGCGCACGCCTGCCAGGAAGATCTCGTAGTGGAAGCCATAGCCGAGCCCGATCGCGAGAACGGCGGAGAGCGTTGCGGCAGCGAGACTGACGAGCAGGGAACCGCGGGCATCTTGCACGCCGGTGGGTGAGGGAGCGCCGGGCATTCGCCTTCTCCGTCCGATCCAGCGGATCGCGAACATCGCCCCGCAGGCGGCGGGCACGTAGCCGATGCAGGAAAACTTGCAGAGCACGGCGAAGCCGAATGCCGCCCCGGCGGCGATCGCGCGCGGAGCCGCCGCACGTGCCGGCAGCTCGCTCACCTCCAGCCAGCGCGCGAACGCGAGCAGCGACAGCGCCAGGCCCGCGGTCGCGGCGGCATCATGGGTGGCCACGCCGGAGTAGCCGAGGACGATCGGCTGCATGGTGAAGAGGAGCGTGGCCACGCAGCCGCCGGCTGCGCCGAGCTCGCGCCGGGACCAAAGCCAGGTGGCCAGTGCCGCCAGGGCGAAGAAGAACAGGTTGCCCGACCGGGCCAGCACGAGATTGCGCTCGTAGTGGCCGTTCGCGGAGAAGACGCCCAGGAGCTGCGGAATCTTGTCGGGCGCCGGATCGAAGGTCATGCCTCCGAGATACGGAGCGAGTGCCAGGACGAGGCGAGGCAGCGGCGGATTCTCCGGCTGGTATTCATAGACGTGCCGCGAGTAGAGCTCCAGGCCGGCCGAGATGTGCATCGGCTCATCGACCGTGGCCGAGAAGACCGTCCACGTCGAGGCGATGCGCAGCAGCGACAGAAGGATCAGGGACAGCGCCGCGAGGTCGCCGCGTTTCATGGGATGTTGTAGAGACGGATGGTCTTACCCACCTGTCGCACGGGACGATAGGTGAGCAACCAGTCGTAGTCCCCGTTGGCTTCGCCGAACCGGAGCCAGTTCTCGCTCACGGCCACCCACCCCGAGACCTTCTGATGCGGGACCAGACCGGTGGCCTTGATTCCGTGGGCGCCCAGCCGCGTGCTGTTCATGAAGGCGGTGTGCAGGTGCTCGATCTTCAGTTCCTCCACCACCTTGCTGAGACGGAGCACGTCCTGTCCCCAGTCGATGTTGCTGTCCGCGGCGAACCAGGACGGACTTGGTTGGGCGAGCTCGTTGAACCAGGCCAGATAGTCGGGATGCTCGGCGGCCACGCCGAGAAAGAGCCAGGCCAGAAGTCCCAAGAGCGCGGTGCGGCCGAACGCGTCCCGGCTCGTACGCCAGATCGAGATCACGGCGTACCCACTGACGATCGAGAGCGGTGCCAGGATCGGCAGGATGTGCCGGGCGCCGATGTTCAGCGACGTGGTCATGGCCGTGAGGAGAATGGCCAGAGGGATGAGGAAGAACTGCAGACCTCGTCGATTCTTCTCGCGCAGCAAAGCAAAAACGCCCCAGGCCACGAGCATCAGCCACGGCAGCGGCGATTTGTAGAAGAAGACCACGGGGAAGTAATACCACCAGCCGGTGCGGCTCTCGTGACCGAGCAGGTAGGCCGTGTGGCCGAGGAGCTCGTGCAGTTTCACCTGCGCCATCCCCAGCGCCATGGCCGGTGCGGGGATGGGGACGTTGGCGAAAAAACGGGCCACCGGTTTCAGGGGGGCGGGCGCTGCCCACTCCAGGATGTTTGCACCTTGATCGATGACATCGGCGGGCCGGCGGACGTCGAAGCGATACCCCGCCCAGACCATGACGAATGCGAAAAGCACCGCCACGAGTGCCGTGGCCCAGCGCGCACGCAGGGGCCGGCGTACGAGGAGCATCACCAGCGCGGAGGGGGGGAAGAAGACGATGAAGGAGAATTTCGACAACAGTCCCAGGCCGGCCGCGAGCCCCAGAAACGTGCCGCGTTTCCAGGTGGGTGCTTCGAGATAGAGCTCGAGCGCGAGCAGCGCGAGGGGCAACGTGGCCGCGATGGAGAGGTCGGTGGTGAGCAGCCCGGCGTGACCGAGCAGGAGGGGCAGAGACGTGAAGAGGGCCACCGAAGCCAGGGCCACTTCTGTCGAGAACGCACGCCGCGCCCACGCCGCCACGCTGAGGATGGCCACGATCAGCAGCAGGAGATTACCCATCCGTGCGCGGGCCAGGTTCTTCACATAGTGGTTGCCCGCATAGAGGAGCTGATTGCCGCGCTCGATCATGTTGGTCGGCCGCGGATAAGGGAGCCCCTCGAGCCGGAGAGGAAGCGCGCCGAGCACGCGCGCCAGCGGAGGGTGGGTCATGTCGGTAGTGAATTCACCCTTGAACCACTCATATCCCGACGCCAGGTGGATCGGCTCGTCGACGGTGGCGCTGAAGGTGCGGTGCGTCGACGCCACCCGCACCACGGCGAGAATCGTGAGCGCCGCCAAGGCCAGCCCGTATTTCCAGTCGCGTTGCATCGGGGGAACGATAGCGTGTTCGGGTCTTCGCGTCTTTCGCGTGCG
>JBDTOZ010000260.1:0-2498 GCA_039932995.1 Acidobacteriota bacterium
ATCTCGGATTCCGCGCGGGCTTCGCCTACCTCGAGGGCTGGCCGCCGGAATGGTCGATGCCTCGGCGCACGACCTCGCGTCCGGTGCGGCGCGGTTCCTTCGCCATCGCGGGTGACGTGGCCGCGTTCTATCCGATCGACTCGCCCGGAGGCTGGAACATCCTCGGGCGGACGAACGTGGATCTGGCGAATGCGATTGCAGCTGGGGATGAGCTGGTCCTGCGCGTCGTGGCCTCACTCGCGGAGTTGCCCGCTCCACGCGCCGCCGCGCAACGCTCCGCCGAGCAACGCGCCGTGCCCGCGGCCGCGATCCTCCGTGCGCCGTTGGCTGTCTGGACCACGACACCCTTCGACGAGATCGCCGCGGCCCTTGCCAATCACGCCGTCGGAAACGACGCTTCCGCGCCGCTCTTCGAGTGTCCGATGGCCGGCCCCGCGTTGCGCTTCACGCGGGACGCCGTCGTGGCCTGGTGCCTGCCGTCACTCGAGGTTCGTGTGGAGCGGGTGCAGGCCGGCCAGGAGCGATCGTTCGGACAGGTCAGCGACGGACTTCGCGGCTACCTCGCCATCGGCGAGCGAGTCGGTGTCGCGGCCGGCGTGACTCGCGGCGATCCCCACGTCATTCGAGTCATGGCCGGACCCCATCCCGGCGTGACGGGCGACGTCGTGTGCGAAGTCACCTCGCAACTCGACCGCGTGGGCATTCGTCTGCGGCCTCTGCGCGCTCTCGGGTTGGCGGCTCCGGCCGATCTTCGTTCGATCGGCATGCAGTGCGGCACCGTGCAGCTTCACCCCGACGGGAGTCTCGTGGCCATGGGACCGGACCACCCGGTCACCGGCGGCTACCTGCAACCGCTGACGGTGCTGCGGGAGGAGCGGTGGAAGCTGGGGCAGCTCGCGCCGGGGGACGTCGTTCGGTTTCAGTTGGGTTCGTAGTTGCTGGTTTCCCGCCCGCCTCGCACACCCGTTGCTGGAGCAGCAACGGGTGCGACGGGTGGGTGGACAACCAGCAACGCCAACCCGCGATCGTCGGTGAGACTGAGGCTTACCCGCCGTACTGGTATCCCGAGCGCGCGGTCACGCGGAGATCCTTGTTTTTCACCGAGACGTCGACCTTCTGAAACCCCTTCTCACCGCGCGGCTTGTTGGCGCGGTAGGTGACCAGGTAATAGCCGGAGTTCGTCTGTTCCACGCTTTCGACGACCGGGCGGAAGCTGGTGTTGAACTGGAAGTAGCGGCCGCCGGTGGAGGTGGCCAGCTCGCTGAGCCGCTGGTGGATGACCGGCTCTCCGGTGCCGGAGAGCTCGCGCTGCAACTGCACCGGATAGACCGAGACATTGGCGGCGTTCAGCGACTGCAGCATCGGATCGACGTAGCGGCTGCGGTCGAGCAACACGCCGTTGCGGATGGTCTCGCTGACGTCGGCAATGCCGGGTGAGAAGAGCACCAGGTTCTTGCGCGCCCGGATGGGACGGAGACTGTCGGCCAGCAGGTCGAGGGCCTGATAGACGGTGCCGGTCTCGTCGACCAGAGTCTTGCGTCCCAGGCCGCGGAGAATGGAAGGACCGTCGCCGGAAGCCTCGAGCTGCCCCGGTCCGAAGCGTGCCGAGTCGTTGATGGCCCGCTCCAGACGCGCCTTGTCGCTGGTGAAGTCGGTGTAGACCTTGAGGCGCACGTCGTGGCCGACGATGGCCACGCGGTCCGTGTCCTTCATCTCGTCGCGAACGAAATGTTGGACGGCCCGGCGGGCCTGATTGAGTTGGTCGACCAGGGCCCCGGCATCCTCGGGTTTGTCGAAGAAGAAGAGAAAGTAGCGGTCCTCATGGACGCGCTCGACCTGGAACGGCGCATTTCCCTCGCGCGAGTCGAGGAGCTGCCGGTTGGTGAGATAGTCGAGCGACTCGATCTCCTGCGGGACGCCGTTTTCCTTGACGACGAAGTCGTCCTTGGTCAGGCCGAGGATCTGATTGCCTTTGGGATCGGTGACGATCACGTCGAGGAGAACGGCGTTGACCTCGATCTTTTCCTCGAAAGCCTGCTGCGGCAACGCCGGCATCGCAATCGCGAGCAGCGCCAGAACAGTAGCAAAGCGTTTCATCGGTGGAACTCCTTGCCTGATCGCAACGACCTGCCGGAAGGGCCGATTCCGACCGTCACCGGATCGTTTCGGCAGGAATGAACCCAGGGGGTGCTCCGTTAGTTTGACCGCTTGGCGTGAATCACCTAGAATCCGCGCCTTCCGCCGCGTTTTTCCGCGGCATCTTGGAACAAATCGGGGCATAGCTCAGCCTGGTAGAGCGCACGGTTCGGGACCGTGAGGTCGGAGGTTCAAGTCCTCTTGCCCCGACCAATCCAACACCATTCGCCGCCCGGCGAACAGCGTGTGGAATGGTTGCCCCTGTTTCCTTCGCGGCTCTCGAGCGCGAGCGTGGCGAGAAACTCATGCGGCTCACGGCTCACTCCTCGCGAGTGCCCAGTGGACTAAAGTCCACCGCTCCA
>JBDTOZ010000261.1:0-4812 GCA_039932995.1 Acidobacteriota bacterium
TGGTTGCTGGTTACTGGTTACTGGTTACTGGTTACTGGTTACTGGTTGCTGGTTGCTGGTTACTGGTTACTGGTTACTGGTTACTGGTTACTGGTTACTGGTTACTGGTTACTCGTTGCTTGTTGCTTGTTGCTTGTTGCTTGTTGCTCGTTGCTTGTTGCTCGTTGCTTGTTGCTCGTTGCTTGTTGCTCGTTGCTCGTTGCTTGATCGCCGGCACCCTTCCGCCATCCTCACCCCGCAACCAACCAGCAACCAGCAACACAGCAACCGCCAACCGCCAACCGCCAACCGGGAAACAAATCCGCAAACCTGTTCCCCCGCCAACCGCCAACCGTCAACCGCCAACCGATAAGATACGGCCGTGTCCGAAGTCGAATCCCTACGCTTGGAACTGAAAGCGCGCGGTTACCTCTCGCACGGCATCGAACGGTGGTTCGCGCTCGATCCGTGGAGCTCGCGGGCCTTCTGGACGGAGCTGGCCCTGGTGGCCCTCAAGGCCGCCACGCTGATCGCGGCCTTTGCCGCATTACCGATGACCGCGATCATGGTCGGCCGCAACTTCCCTCTCGGCGGCCTGGAAACGCTCGGCCTCTACGTCACCTATGCCGCGGCGTGGCTGGTGGCCGCCTTCCTGTTCGTCGTCGGTTGCGCGCTGATCCTCAAACTGCGGCCCGAGCTGCCGATCGATACGCCGCGCACCTTGCTGGCCCTCTCCTTCGTCGCCGCGGCCGTGCTGCTCTCCCCGTTGGCCCTGTGGTGGTGGCGGTTCGACGCGGCACCCTCCATTCCCGAATGGATGTTCGGAGCGTCCCTCTCCGTGCTCGTCTTCCTGATCACCTCGGTCGTCATCGCGGCGGCGCTGCTGTCGTTTTCGATCTACGAAGTGAAACGGATCCCCGCCTTCCACCAGAAGTCGCGGACCGGACCGATGATCGCCGCCGCGGCCGTCCTGGTGGCGCTGCTCTTCGTCCCCGCCTACACCTCGCGGGAGCGGGCCTCGACCCCGCCGATGGTGGTGACCTCTCCGACCCTGTCGCGGTTCGTGCTCATCGCCGTGGACGGCCTCACCGACGAGATCCTCGAGTCACGCCCCGGCCTCGCGAATAGTCTGGTGCGACCGACCGCGCTCCCCCCACTGGCGGGCGAATCCGCCGCGGAACGGTGGGCTTCCCTCGGCACGGGCGTTCCGACCGAGCTCCACGGCGTGCGCGGCATCGAGGGTGTGCGGTTTCGGGGAGGCTCGCACATGCTCCAACGGATCTCCCGCGCCGACTTCGTGTTGATGCAGGTCGCTCCGGCCGTCGGTCTGGCCCGCCGCGAGCCCCTCCCGCCGACCGTCCGTCGCCGCGATTACGTCGCGGAGATCCTGGCCGAGCGTGGACTGCCAAGCGTCTCGATCAACTGGTGGGCGACGGCCGATCAGCACGGCGGCGGACTGCACGTGACCGGGCCCGAATCGATCTTCCCTTCATCCGGGGGCGACGCGATCAAAGTCGACGCCCTGGCCAAGGCCCAACTGCTCGTCAATCTCGACCACCGCCAGCCCCGTTTCGCCGCCGTCTACCTCCCGGCACTGGACGTCGTGCTCAACCGGCTGCCCCTCGACCCCTCGGCGCGGCTGGCGCAGTCCCTGCGCGCTCTCGAGGGAATCGAGGACACCATCGCCGTGGTGCGGGGCCGCCACTACGGCGTCATCCTCATCGGCCTGCCCGGCGACGGCCAGCGCGGCCACGCGGTGCTCGCCTCGACACAGGCCTGGAACCGTCCTCCCGAAACCGCCTGGGACGTCGTGCCCACGCTCCTCGATCTCTTCGGGTTTCCTCTTTCCAGCGAAATGCCCGGCCACTCGCTCGTCGGCCAAGCCTCATCCCCGCGCATCCCCACGTACGGAGACCGCGCTCCAGGCCAGGCCACTCCTCTCAACGAGGAGTACTACGAGAACCTGAAGTCGCTGGGGTATATCCGGTGAGACGCGCGCCTGACCGGCTTGACCGATCAGGGGCGTGACGTGCCGGTCGTGGTCGCGTGCGTCCCCACTCCCGTCCCACCTTCTCCCGGTCCCAGGGCGGGACGGGCCACGGTGGAAGTGATCCCGACGGCTTCCGCGTACTTGAGGTACGTGTCGATGGACGCGATGACGACGCGAGCCTCGACGGTGATCAGGTCGATGCCGACCAGAGAGATGCGGACCCACGCGTCGATGACGATGCCTTTATCGAGAATCCGGTCCAGTACGTCGATGAGACTCGTTCCGCCCGGTGCGCGTTCGACAGCCATGTCTTACCTGCCTTTCCTCTCTCCCGGCTTCCCATCGGGAAGCTCACGAGCACTGAGTTGACGTTCGAGATCGGCGATGCGGTTCCGCAACTCGTCGTACTCCCCGGCCTGCACGGCCTTGGGGTCGCTGGAGTAGAAGCGGTCGGACCGCCACCAGTTGATACCGATGGCTTCGGCCTTGTCGATGGAGCAGATCACCAGACGCAGTTGAATCGTCAGGAGCTCCACGTTCGCCAGCGACACTTTCACGTCGCCCGCGATCACCAGCCCCTTGTCCAGAATCTTGTCGAGGATGTCCACCAGCCCCTGGGGCTGTCTCTGGAGCGGTCCTCGATCGTCCATCGGCATGAGGATGCACGTGTAAACGATTGTGCGACCGTTAGTCAAGCGTTTACGGGGAAGCGGCTGGAGGAGAGCGATTCACTCCCACATCTTCAGCGGGCCGAGATTGAGATTGAGGTCTTTGTCGTCGAGGCCGAAGGTCTTCTTGAGCTCGGCCATCTTTTCCTCGAGCTTCATCAGGGCGTTGCCCAGCCGCTCGATCTCCGCGTCGGTGAGGTTGCCGGCGTCCATCCTGCGCAGGGCCTGTTTCTCGAGGAGACGCCGCACGAGCTCGATGATGGAGAGGACCAGCTTGGCCAGACCGTTCTCGACGATCTCGGCGTCGGCGGAGATGCGCTCCGGCACGACCGCCTCCGCGAAGGTCAGGGCTTCGCGCAGCTCCTTTTCTTCATTCGTGATCATCATCGGCGAACATCTCCAACGGCCAGGGGCCTGACAACAGGAAGGGAACGTGCGGCGCCGATCGCCGCAGCTCGTTGCCGGCCGCGAGGACAGCGCCCACCTGCTCGCGCGGGACCAGCAAGGTCAGCTCGACCGACTTCTCGTCGCGGTGCAACCAGCGATGTCTCACCGACAGCGAGACCAGCAGCGTCTCGGCCGCTTCGCGAAATGCGGGATCGACGTTCGCGGCCTGGGTGGCGGCGTGCAAAGCGCGAAGGTAGGCGCCGCCGCCGGCGAAATCGCCGCGATGAGGCCGTGGAGTGGGCGAAGACGCCGCAACTTTCAGAGACATCTCCACGTTTCCGCGATTCGCCTGCAGCAGCCGCTTCCACAAGGGCAGGAAGGCCGCCGTCTTCGCCAACGCCTCTTCCGCCGACGTGAACGTGAAGCCGTAGCGGACGGCGATGAAGGTGGCCACGTCGAGCAGACCGGCCCGCACTCCCGCCACACGCACGAGCAGCTCGCGGTCCCCCGTGGCCTGGGCCTCCGCCACCGGCAGCACGCTGAGGAACAACTCACCCACCGGCACGGCCTCGGCCGGCGGCACGATGTCCTCTCGCAGGAGATGCGCTCCGATGGCGATGGACTTGGTCGGCTTGACTGCTTCCGTGGCGCTCACCTCTTCGACGTCCGGATGATCGCGTCCACGTTGGCCAGTACGACGTTCAGGCCCAGGTAGAGCAAGTCGACGTCTCCGATGGAGATGACCGCTTCTCCAGCGATGATCACCCCGCGGTCCAGCAGGTGGTCGAGCGTTTCAAGCAGGGGAAGCTCTTCGAGTTGGTCGGTCATGTTTCATCGGGCGTCGATGCGAACGTATACGGAGGCCACGGTCCGCTGATGGCCAGGGTCACACCTTCCGGCTCGTAACGCACGGCAAGTTCATCGTGCAACTCCTGCAATTGCGCTTCCTCGTCGCGGTTGATGAGGACGTTGATCTGTGGAAACGCCCCGTCACGGCGCTCGCGGGTCTCGGACACTGCTTCGCAGCGCAGCCGCTCCATGACCAGCTTCTCGATCTCCGAGACCACCTTCTGCTCGGCTTCGTGCGAGGCGCGCTTCCGCTCGTCGTCGAGTTTCTTGCGGAGCAGGAAGGCCTTCCCGGGAGCGGCCGTGGCGATCTGCTGATGCAGATCGCGCAGCGACTCCACGCGCGCCGCCAGAGCCTCGCTCCATCTGCCCGGCTCGAACTCCACGCGCAACGTCCACTCCTGTTTGCCATCCAGCCTCGTCAACCCGTTCGCGAGCATCGGCCGCTGGTCCTGCAAATACGCGCGCAAGGCCTCTTCCGAGCTGAAGAGCGTGAAGGCTCGCAACGGGACGATGGCGGTGCGCTTCATCAAGTCGCTGACCACGGCCTGATGGCGATACCCGATCGCCCCCAGCCATTCCAGGTCGCCGGCCCTGCGGTCGATGACCTCCTGCGAAAACTCCTCCGCCGGGACTGCGCTGTACACAGCCGAGATCCCCTCGATGGTGGCCGTACCGAAACGCTGCGTCCCATCGACTCCCTCGACTTCAGGGATCACCGGCTCGCGCGTCACGGAGTAAACGTAGAGGACCTGCACGGGGACCATCTTAAACGGCAACGTGTAGTGGAGCGGCGGCTTTAGCCCGCCGCGTAGCAGGAAGTGCGCCGGGCAGGATGCCCGCGCCCCATCACTCATCGCGCCAACGCACTCCGGGACTTGAGTCCAGTGGAGCGGTGGACTTTAGTCTACCGGGCACTCGCGAGGAGTGAGCCGTGAGCCG
>JBDTOZ010000262.1:0-2909 GCA_039932995.1 Acidobacteriota bacterium
ACGGCTTGTGGGTAGCCGTGGTCAATGGCGGGGGTACGAGAGAGGGATTCGCAAGCCCCGCGACTTCGTCAGATCCGCTTCGGAAGAGCAATCAATTCGGCCGAACCCACAAACGAATATAGAGATCGCGCTCTGTGCTGTCTACGACGCAATAAGGCGGCATTACAGGCCGGTGCGCACAGTGCGGCTTGTAATGACATCGAAGATGTCAGGAACGCACCTCTCGCGAAAGGGCGCTGCCGTACAAACACGCATGCCGGGAGAGCCTCGCGCCCTCGCTTCGGCACGCGTCCCCCTCCCGCGGCGGGACGCCGCCCGTCCAGCCGGCGAGACGCCGGCGCTCCTCACGCCGAGAGCAAAGTCGTCCAACCACCTGCGCAGACCCGAGGAGCGCCGGCGTCCCGCCGGCTGGCCCGTAGGCGTCCTCGCCTGCGCCGCGTGGCGGTCGGCAACTCCATTCAAGCGAGGCCGGCAAGGTCGCTCGAGCGGCATGCAAGGCTTGGCCAATCAGCGTAGCGTGCCCCAAAGACGCAGATCATCCAGGCGGCGGATCTCATAATAGAAGGCCAGTGCGTACGGCGACGCTTCGTGCTCCACCTGTTCCCACCACGCGTCGCGCTCGGCGCCCTTCGTAAAGGCAGATGAGCGCCGGAGGTCTCCGTCCAGCTTGAGCAGCACCTGCTCCAGCTCGGGGTCGCGCTCCGCGGCATTGACGACATTGCGGAAGGCCGCATCGGTGATGCTCGTTGAGAGTTGCGCAATCAGGCCACGGAGGGATCGCCCGATCTCTTCGACCGCGACTCGAAACGGCTCGAGGCCGGCCGGGTGCTCCGCGAGGGCGATCATGTCGCCGGTCTCGGCCGCCGCGAACAGGATGGCCGCCAGACGGTCGGCGACGCGCTCTTCGAGCGGGAGATTCCCCCAGCGCGCCACGGCGTCGTTGTCCGCTCTCTCACGTGCCGAAGTCACGAAGCCAACACCTCCTCTCTCTCCCTGTCAACGGTAGGGAAAAGTCTTCCCGCATCACTCCTTGAGTGACGAGGGCCGGCCCCAGTCTCAAACCACCCCGACGTCCGGCTGACCGGGCCGGGGCTACAGGAGGGCTTCGGCCATGCGTTCTCGTTCAGTTGCTTCCTCTCTCGTCCTCGTTCTTCTCCTTTCCATCGCTGCGCCGCTCACAGCGGCTACTCGCGAGCGGGAGCCCCGCTGGCAGGGGCCGCTCGACGGCATCGTGCGGTTCGTCAAGAAGGTCCTCAAGCGGGCGTCCAATGGCGACATGATGTCGCCTCCCACGCCCTCTAGTAGCGCCACGAGCCCTTCCACGCCGATGCCAAGCGGTGACGCGATGACTCCTCCCACGCCGTAGCGACGGAGGCGGGGCATGATCAGCGTGATCATGTCCCGCATTCCGGAGGTGGCAGGAACATCCGTGCGGTCCCATTGACCACCTCTCGCACGAACTCCCCAACGACTTCGAGTTTTGCCGTGTCGATCTTTCGCGTGCGCGCCTGCTCGCGCAGGTACGCGAGCGCCTCGATCGCGGGTTGGATCATCCCCGCCCGCGTGAGCGTCTCGATCAACTCGGAGCACTCTGCGGTGACGTCTTCGCCACGGTCATGACGGAGCCGGACGATGTGGAGGCCAACGTCCGCCGCGCTCCCATTCATGCCCAGACGAAGAAACTCTGACCGAGCGATATAGAGCTGGAGAATGGCCGCGCTGACGTGGCCTTCGTCGGCAAGCGCCAGTGCCTCCGTACCGCGGATGCGCGGCGTCTCCGCCGCCATTCCCAGCTCCTCATAGTGCACGAGTGCTCGCGCGTCGAGTTCTCGGGCGGTCGTCAAGTCGCCCAAAGCTCGCGCGCATTCCGCGGAATTGTGAAGACAGATTGCAAGCGTCCGTCTGTCGCCGCGCTGCTCGGCGTCCCTGGCCGTCTCCGCAAGCACCTCCATCGCCTCCTTGAAGCGTTTGGTGTCCGAAAGGACGAGCGCCCTGGTCATGCGCGCGTGCATGTACGCTTCGGCATCCTCGAAATCGCGGAAGACCTCTTCGCACAGGGCTGCAATGGCCACTACCGCGTCGAGGTCGCCGAGCTCGCGATGAACGAGTGCCTCGACGAGGTGCGCCTTCGCGGCGTCGCACGCGAGGCTGCCCGCCATCTCGAAGATCGCCCGCGACTTTCGGGCGGCCTCGAGCGCCATCGGAAACTCGCCCGTGTACCGGAGAGCGTTCGCGTACTCTTTCCACGCCAGTCCGCCCAGGAAATAGAAGCATTGCTCGGAGGGGACGTCCACCTCCTCGGTGTACTCGATGACCACCGCCGTCCGCTCGCGCGCCTGGAGCGGATACTGAAACAGGTCGCTCCGAATGACGCCCAGGAGGAATCGCAGTGTGCCGTAGCGGCGCAGGTTCTCGTCGCGACTCATCTCCGAGCGCCACCGGCCCGTGGCCATGCCGAGGAGCAAGGGACCGTACCGTTGGCCCGCCTGCTCCTCGGCCTCGAGCCATTCCTTCACGAACTGAAACTCCTGCAGTGTGCGGTCGGCCACCTGCTATCCCTTCCGTCTCCGTCGGGTCGACACAGCATTCGCGGAGTCGCGCCCTGCTGCCGTCTTGCGGGTCACCCCGCCGGCCGACAGGTCGTGGAGCGTGCGGCCCAACTCCTTCGAATCGTCAGACGCGACCTCCTTCACACGTGCGATGAACGCCGCGATGGCCTCGGCGTCGCGGCCGCGTTCCGACGCGGGCAACACGGCATCGATGGCGAATGCACGGAGCCGGTCCGCGAAGGACGCCGCGAACGCCACTAACTCGTCCGCCAGGCCGAGGAGCGCGGTCACATCGACGCCGTCCCCGCTCCCGGTCGTCGCCTGCAGCCCTTCGCCGAGGGGAATCACGCTCAGCTCCAG
>JBDTOZ010000263.1:0-5429 GCA_039932995.1 Acidobacteriota bacterium
CCGGGGTTGGAGTCGCTGAGGACGTTGCCGAATTCGTCGTAGCCGAGGGTTTGCGCGACCTGACCCGTCTCGGCGTCCAGGACGAGGCGGGGGCTGCCGAGGTGGTCGTGTACGATGCGGTAGGTCTTGCCGTCGCGGATCAGGGAATCAGGTGAGTTGGCTCTGGAGGCGTAGACGAATCGGGTGAGTACTGCGCCGTTGCCGTCCAACTCGGCCACGATGCGCAGGGCATCGGCGTAGAGCCAGCCGCGCACGAGGGTGCCGTTCACCTTCTTGCCGACCCGGCGGTTCGCGGCGTCGAGCACGTACTCGATCACGGTGCCGTCCCCGAGGACGACGCGGCGGAGATTCCCGAGTACATCGTAGTTCGTGGTCACGGTGCCGGCGGGACCGGTGACCATGGTCCGTTCACCGTTGCCCGCGTGTCCGTACGTCAGAGCTCCGTACGACAACAGGCGATCCTGATCGTCGTACGCACCGGACTCCGTGGTCGCGCCACTCGTTCGGGTGAGGCGGTTGCCATTCGCGTCGTAGGTGTAAGACGTGAGCGGAGCGGCGTCGCGAGTGACAGTGCTCAGACGACCGGCGGAATCGTACTCATACCCGAGCCCGAACGACGTGCCATAAAGGGTCTCGCTTTTCTCCACGACCCGCCCTCCGTCGTCGTAGACGAAGTCTTGCGAGAAGACCGGTGTCCCGTTCATGGTGGCCGTGTACGTCAAGGGCATGCCGAACGTGTCATAGGTGTAGGCATCGCTGAAGTTGCCGAGCGCCGTTCCCGCCAGCAAGCCATTCCCGGGATTGCGGGTGAGCGACAACGCGCCCGCCGCGATCAGGAGCCCGTCGTCGTCGTAACCGAAGGGGATGCCGTACTCGGAGGCGATGCGGAAGTGGTCGTCATAGGTGAACGCCACACTGCCGTGGACCTCTCCGTTCCATGAAACGCCGCTCAGGAAGCGGCCATCGTAGGCGAGAGAGAGGCTCTGTCCCGGCGCGGCGGCCGAGGTGAGAAAGCCGTTGGTGTCATAGCCGTACGACAGCGAAAGGGCGCCGGCAGTCAGAGTTTGAAGACGTGCGGCGCTGTCATACGACAGGGCGATCGTGGTGCCGTCGGGCCGGGCCATGGCGGTCAATTGCCGGTCCCGATTGTAGGTGTAGCCGGTGCTGCCACCGTTCGTCACTGCCGGCGGCACGTACGACTGGGGCCGGTTGACGGGCGTGAACGTGAACGTGTGTGCGGGCCGCGCGGGGGGCGTGATCGAAGTGATGTTCCCCTCGGCGTCGTAGCTGTAGGAGACGACGCGCTCGTCCGGGAGGGTGTGCGTCGTCAGGCGGCCCGCCGCGTCGTACGAGAAACGCGAGGTCCTCGACAGCGGATCGGTGATCGTGGCCACGTTGAAATGCTGATCGTACGTCAGGCGCATCGTGCGCTCACCCTGCTGCACCGACGACATCAGTCCGCGCTCATTGTAGCCGACCTGCACGGGCGCGAGACCCGAGGCCAGCATCGAGCTCAGTCGCCCCTTCGCGTCCAGTGTGGCCGTCATCCGCCGCCCCATCGGGGAGAGGCTCTCGTGCGTACGCGTCGCGGCATCGTAGTGCGAGGTCCACACCTTGCCGTTCTCTTCGACCGTCTCGGTGAGGGACGTCAGCGACAGCGGGTTGAGTGGATCGCTCAGTGTGACCGCGCGACTCCTCCGAATCTGGAGCGTGTGCGACCCTGACTCGATGGTGACTTCGGTCGTGACCGGGGCAAGGAGTCCGAAGCGCGCGTCAGGTCCCTGACGGGTGGTGACGGAGGTGCCGTCGCTGGAGGTGAGCGTGGCCCGGTCCCCGGCGAACAGCGAGGTACTCACCGTTCCGTCGCGCGCGACGTGTTGCCTTCGCTCGGTCGTTTGGCCGGGCGTGGTGATGAGGTAGCGCTGCGTGCGTCCCTCCGCGGAGAGGCGTGCGACCTCGTACTCGCGCCCGATCCCGCTGCGGACCAGGGCGATGAAGCCGCCGTCCGGGCCTTCGTCTTTGATGAGAAGACCGTCGGCGCCGTAAGTGAACGTGTGTACGCCGCCGCGACGGTCGATGGTCTGCGTGAGCAGGCCGCCTGCGTCATAGCGGAACTGCAGCGACTCGCCAGCGGGGCTCTCGATCTTCGTCACGTGGCCGGTCGTCATCGTCAACAACGTGCGCTGCCCTCCCGGGGAGACGATCGCCGCCGGCAGGCCGCTCGCGTCGCGATCGATCGCCGTCAGGTTGCCATCCAGATCCGTAATGGAGACCAGCAGACCGCTCTCGTCGTAGGCGAGCGTCTCGAGCGTCACCCCCGTCAGAGGATCAATCGTCTTCGTGTGGCGTCCTTCATCGAACTGATAGGCCTCGGTGCCGTCGGCGGAAGGCACGATCAGGCCGAGGTCCTTGTAGGCCGGGAAGAGCGGTGCCGTGCGCCGGACGATCAGGTGGTCTGCATCGACGATGAGGATCGATCCGTCCGGAGCGATCTTCGCGTCAAACGGAAACGACACGTCCGCACCGCGGGCAAAGTAGCCGTCCGGTGCAGGCGTGGGCTGCTGTCTGGTGCCTGTACCTGCGATCGTGGAGACGAGGCCGTTCGGCGCGATGGCACGCACGCGCGCACCACTGCCGTCGGCGACGATCAGCGTGCCGTCGGCTGCGACATCGATGCCCCACGGTCCGTCGAAGTAGCCGGTCGTGGAGAGCTCTCCGTCGGCCAGTCTGCCGTTCACCCCAAAGGGAAGGGTGACCTGGTGCAGAATCCCATCAGGGCTGATGCGCTGCACGACGTTGCTGTCGGAGAGAAAGATGCTGCCATCCCGGCCCACCGCGACGTCGATCGGGCCGATGTACGCCTCGTTGGCCGGTAAGCCATCGACGTAACTGATGGCCTGGTTGTTTCCGCCGCCGACAGTGCTGACCACGCCGTTCCCGTCCACGCGCAGGACGCGGCGGTAGTCGGCGATGTAGAGCGTTCCGTCATGCGCGACCGTGATGCCTTGCGGGTCGATGGCGATGTTGGTCGCCAGCAAGCCGTTGACCGGTCTCTGGTCGGCGCCGAGCGACCCGCCGCCCGCCACCGTGATCCACGCTCCGCTCACGAGTTTGCGAACCCGCCCGTTCCGCCGGTCATTGAAGAACAGCGTGCCGTCGGGGGCCACGGCGACATCCCAGCCGTCGATCGGACTTCCCTTGGCCGGCGCGCCGTCAGGCGTGAAGCCGGCGCGCCCCGGATCGCCCGCAATGAGGGTGAGGATTCCGTTGCGATCGACTTTCCCGATCACCAACCCGTCCGTGACATAGAAGGTGCCATCGGGTGCGGGAGCGACGGCCCGGGGCCTGCCGATCGGCTCCTGTGTCGCTACCGTACCGTCGGCTCCCCAGTCGCTGCAACATTGGCCATTTCCAGCCACGGTCGAGATGGCCAGCGCGCCGAGCTGCAACGCATCCGCACGCCGCTCGCTGCCGCCGCTGTCGATGACGGCGAGCCCGCGTCCGTCGTAGAAGCGTTGGGCCGAGAACGTCCACCCGCCGAACCCGGCGCTCTTCGTGTCGAAGTGTCCGAGCTGCAGAAGCTGCGTCTGATTGAGCGCGACTTCCGTGAAGGCGCGCGCCGGTCCGAGAGGTTGGACGTTGTCTCCGGCAAGCGCCCAACCGTTCTGCCTCTCGGCCGGCGGCGCGTAGAAGACCGGGTAAATGTAGCGGATGGTGAAGGAGCCTTGCGTCGCGCCTTGCACCTCGCGGCCGTACACGTCCTTGCCGTCCCAGGAGAACTTGTAGTCCATGTTTGGCCGCGGTGTGAAGGTCTCGAGGATGCGCTGACCGGCGACGTTGATCTCGAGCTCGATCCGTCGCACGGAATCCGGTACGGTCGCGCCCGTGATCTGAATCGTGGTCGAGTATTGCGTGCGGGCGAGGCGCGCCGAGTTGTAATCGAGCGAGTAGGGCGTCCCGGCGATGGGGACGCTTTCGCCCAGGGTCTGGTTCGCGCAATCGACGATGGAGTTGTTCGCCTCGCCGCACGCGCGTGTCGGCGCCGGAATCCAGAGGGCCGGAGGCTGATTCGGTGGTCTCGCGCCGACGGGTGGAGCGTAGGGCATGTTCAGGTCCCAGGGCGAAAAATGGGGAATGCGAACGCGCCAGAGCGACTGTCCCGCTGCGTAGATCGAAGCGATCTGCGTCCGCTCCGCGTCGTCGATGCCCAGGGCGGTCAGCGCGGCGCCCTGGTCGGCGGTTCCGTCGCCGCTCACGTCGAGGCTGGCCATGCCACCGCTGATGGTCAACACTTTGACGACTCTGCCGTTGTCCGCGCCGATCCACGTAGCCCTGAGGCGGTCGTAGTAGCCGGCCGGGATGCTGGTGCCGGTGGGAAAGCCGAGAAAGTTCTCGATGTAGAAGCTGACCGGTTTCGTGAAGCGCACCTCGGCAGCGCCGGCGCTCACCGCCTCATCAGCGCTCAGCTCGACGCAGTAGGTGTACGCGCTCATGGCAGGCAGGCCGGCCGGCATCGCCTTCGGCCCGTTCGGACCGATGGTGTATTCGGTGGCGCGGATCTGGAGCGACGAAACGCTGGTCGTCGACCCGTCGGGCATGACCAGCGAGGCGCCCGTGCCGGCGGGAAAGATGAGCGTCGCGCGTCGCGAGCCGTCAACGTCGGAGGCAACGTTTGCGCGTGCGCGTTGCGCTGTGAGCGCGTTCATCATCACCGTCGTCGCGGCGGAGTCGTAGCCCACCAGCACCACGTCGTCGACCGGAGCCTGCTCGTTCCACTGCGTGGCCACCGTCCGTTGCGCGGGGATGAACCCGCTCTTCTCGAATACAAGCGTCGAAGAACCACCGCCGTTGATGGCAAAGTCGTAGATCCCGTCCGCGCGACTCAGGGTCTGACCGAGCTCCGGATGGCCGAGGAGCGTGATCCTCGCGCCGCTGAGCGGTTGGCCGTTCAGACTGCGTACGATGCCGCGCAACACCGACACCCGCTCCTCTTTGATCGCTCCCGCCGCGACGTTGGTCTGGATGGCGCTCGGACCGTTGTAGAGGAACTGCATCGTGCTCCCCATCGGAGGCGCCACTGTCGGGTCGGAAGGAGGCGGGACCGGTGCGGGAACAGGTGGGCTCGGATCGCGCACGGTGACCGTGGCGGTCGCCGACAGCGAGCCGTAGACGGCAGTGATCGTGGCCGAGCCGATGGACTGCGCACTTGCAAGACCGCTCGCGTCAATGGTGGCGATCGCGGGATTGTTGCTGGTCCAGATGGCGCCGGACGTCACATCGACCGACGAGCCGTCCGCGGTCAGGCCCGAGGCGCTGAACTGGCGTGTATGTCCGGGATCGAGCGTCACACTGATCGGCGCTACCGTCAAAACGATGAATGGTGCAGCGAACTCGAATCCGCCGTCGAGGCGCGCGCTGCCGCCGGGAGT
>JBDTOZ010000264.1:0-17615 GCA_039932995.1 Acidobacteriota bacterium
TGGTCACCACGCTGGCCATCGTCGCAATCACGGTGTGGATGTCCGGCAAGAGCTACGAGAATTTCGATCCCATCCCCTTCGACGAGCTCCGCCACCTGGCCAGACGGCTCGAACATCGCACCATCTCCACGCACGTCCTGGCGTTGATCGTCGTGCCGATGATCGCCAACGTTCTCCTGTTCGTCCCGTGGGGATTCCTCATGTTCATCACGCTCTACACCACCGACCGCCCCACGCTGCAGACATACGTGCTGACCATTCTGCTGGGCTTTTCGTTCACCCTCGGCATCGAAGCCTGGCAGTACTTCCTCCCCTCCCGCGTGGCCGACGTGAACGACGTGATCTGGAACACCAGCGGAACCGTCCTGGGAGCCTTCCTCGGCCACGCCCGACTGCGCGTCCGCTTCGAATTCGAATGAAGCTCGGAGCCCCGCACCGCACCGTGGCGCGCGCGGGAATGCCCCCCCGATGGGAGATCCCTCACACAACCAGCAACCAGCAACCAGTTAACATGTCCCAGTGCTCCCCGAGATCAAGCCGATCGAGTCCCAGCTCAAGCAGATCCTCTATGGCTGCGTGGAACACGTGCAGGCCACCAAGGCCGCGCTCTATCTCTCCGCCTCGCGCGACCTGAACGACAAGCGTTACGAGCTGGTCACGCACTACCAGTACAACCCGGCGGACCGGAAAGTCGTGACCGCAAACGACGACCTCGTGGACCGGCTGGCGGTCAAGCGCACCCCCTTCTTCGTCAACGGCCTGGGCACCGATCAGCGCTTCGCCGAAATCCTCTTTCGCCAGGGAAATGACCGCATGCTGGCCGCACCCCTCTTCTCGCGCGGTCGCCTGGTCGGCTTCATCGACATGCGCGACAAGGCCGGCAAGAAGAACTTCGAGGGAGAGGACGTCAGCGCGGCCGCGAAGATCGCCGAGGAAATGCTCGGCGTCCTGGCGCGCCACAACCTCTATGGCCTGGCCCCGCTCACTCTCGTCGAGGACTCGTCACAGCCCGTCTCCACAGTGACACCGCGCCCGCTGAGCATGGTCAGTGCTCCGGCGCTCCACAACGTCCTGCCGCCGCCAACGCTGCCCATTCTTCCCAAGGGACAGGTCCTCTCCGCCGGAGCTGCGCGGGCCGTGGAAACGGCGCGCCAGTACATGTCCCGGCGGCAGCTCAACCGCGAGACCGGCACGCGAGTGCTCAGTGACTCCGACCTCGATCCGGTGCGCATCCTGCTGCCGGCCGTGCTGGCCATTCCCGGCGCCGTGCTGGGTGCGTTCAGTGCCATCGGTCACGTCAACAATCCTCAGATCATCGTGGCCACCAGTCCCGTGGCCGAGCCCGCGCTCGAGAAACTGCAAGCCCACCTCGAAGCGTGGCTGAAGCGGACCAACCAGACGCGCCTCCTCATGCGGCCGCAAGTGAGCGTGCCGTTCGTCCTGTCCGAGACGCCCATGACCACGCTGGGTCCGACCTTCAGCGCGGCCGTGAACGTCTTCTCCGTGGAAGGGCTGGTCCTGACGATCAGCTTCGACCGCCAGCCGGACGGCGCCGCGCAACGCACGTTGAAACTCCTCCTGCGGCAACTCGAGCATTCCCTCGAATCGATCGTCACCGCGGGGTCGGGGCGTAGCGAGAAGCTCCTCATCGCCGAGCGCCTCCTGGAGCCCGACTTCCAGAAGTTTCCCGAGCTCGCGGAGCATTCGCGCGAAGTGGCCGTCGTGTCGCAGCGATTCGCGCGGGCGCTGGAGCTGCCGGCCGCGCAGATCGAAACGGTGCGCCTGGCCGCGCTGGTCCACGACGTCGGCATGCGCCTGCTCGATTACGAGCGTCTCTACCGCGCGCCGACGCTGACCACGGACGAGATGAAGACTCTGCACGAGCACCCGGTGGTCGGAGCGGCCCTGGTGGAGCCGCTGCTCGGCGCGGAGGTTGCGCAGGCCGTCCTCCGCCATCACGAACGGATGGATGGTCGCGGATACCCCAGCCGCCTTTCCGGTGCGCAGATCCCGCTCGCTTCCCGGATCCTGCAGATCGCCGATGCCTGGGTGTCGATGACTTCGGCACAGAGCTACCAAAGCCCGATCGGGCGCGAGCAGGCCTCCCAACGCCTCCGCGACAGCGCCGGATCCCAATTCGACAGCGCGCTCGTGGACCGATTCCTGCGCGCGCTGACCGACATCGTCGGATAGCCGGACGCGTGGCTGACTCTCACGACGGATGATGCAATGCAGTCGCTGGCCGCCAACCTGAAAGCACTCCCCCGGCCGGCCTGGATCCTCTTCGGCGGAACGTTCATCAATCGTTTCGGCACCTTCGTCATGCCCTTCCTGGCGTTCTACATGGCCGGGCAAGGGTTCAGCGCCGCCAAGGCCGGACTGGCGGTGAGCTCGTATGGCGGCGGACATCTGGTGGCCTCGATGCTCGGAGGCCATCTGGCCGATCGCATCGGCCGCCGCTACACCATCGCCTTGTCGATGTTCCTCTCCACGGCGGCGATGCTGGCGTTGTCGCAGGCTCGCGCCTTGCCGTTCATTCTGGCCCTGGCCTTCTGCGCCGGCATGACCGCCGAGCTCTATCGGCCCGCGGCCACCGCCCTCCTCGGCGATCTGGTGCCTCCGGAGCAACGCGTGGCCGCCTTCGGCATGTACCGCTTTGCCATCAACCTCGGGTTCGCGGTCGGCCCCGCCACCGCCGGATTCCTGGCCAACAAATCCTTCCTCTATGTCTTCATCGGCGACGCTCTCACGTCATTCCTATTCGGCATCGTGGCGCTGCTGGCGCTGCCTCATGGCAACCGCTCCCTCTCTCGCGACGAGCGCCCCAGGGAGGCCTTGCGCTTCGCCCTGCGGGACCGCGCCTTCCTCTACATCCTCGCGGCCACGCTCTGCCTCAGCTGGATCGAGTTCCAGCTTCATTCCACGCTCCCCCTGCACATCGGACATCTCGGCTACACGCCCCGCACCTACGGCAACCTGATCTCCATCAACGGCATGATCATCGTGGTTTTCGAGCTGGCCATCACCGCCTGGACGCAACGCCTGCCGCAGCAGCCTCTGATCGCCATCGGCTACGCGCTCAGCGGCATCGGCTTCGCGCTCACCGGTCTCGCCACCGGCGTGCCCATGCTGGCCCTGACCGTCGTGATCTGGACGCTGGCGGAGATGATCTACGCCCCCGTGGCCGGAGCGTACGTGACCACGCTGGCGCCCGAACGTTTCCGCGGCCGCTACATGGGCATGTGGCACTCCATGTTCTCCGTCGGAATGGTCCTCGGTCCCGCCATGGGCACCTGGATCTACGGCCGCAATCCCACAGCGCTCTGGTGGACCTGCCTGCTGGTGGGACTGCTGGGAGGGGCACTGGCTCTCATCAAGCCGCGCGCCTGAGGGGCGACTTCAGCTCCTCACTCCCGGCACGATCCAGCGACGATCTCCCACGTGGACCGTGTGGGCCTCGAAGCCGAAGAGCGTGCGCATCACCTCCGCGGTCATGACTTCCGCTGGTGAGGCGTCGAGGGCCAGGGCTCCGCGCTGCATCACCAGCATCCGGTCGCTGTGGGCCGCGGCCCAGTTCAAATCGTGAGCCGCGAAAAGCACCGTGCAGCCCGTGCGATCGACCACCTCGCGCAGCAGGAGAGAGAACTGCTGCACGTGCGAGAGATCCAGCGCCGCCAGCGGCTCGTCGAGGACGATCAGGCGGGGGGTCCCGGCCAGCACGCGGGCCAGGAACACCCGCTTGCGCTCGCCGCCGCTCATCTCGTCGAGATACCGATCGCGGAGCTGCAGTGCATCACAGAGCTCCAGAGAACGCTCCGCCTCCTGCCAGTCCGCCTCCTTTTCCCACGAGAACCGGCCCAGGTAGGGGGCGCGGCCCGAGACCACGACGTCGATGGCACGCATGGGAAAAGCGGGATCGGGGTCCTGCGGCAGATAGCCGACACGCTTCGCGTACTCCTTGGCAGGCCACTCCTGCAGGCCCCGTCCTTCGAACAGCACCGCGCCACGCTGCGGGGCCAGGACACGCGTGAGCATCTTCAGAAGCGTCGACTTTCCGGAGCCGTTCGGGCCCGTGAGCGCGACCAGTTGGCCTTCCCCGATGGTGAGACTCACGCCGGACACCGCCTGTGCATCGGCAAATGCATACGAGACGTCACGGACCTCGATCATCGCGATCTCCGCAGCAGGAGCAAAAAGAACGGAACGCCGAGGATGGCCGTGAAGGCGCCCACCGGAAGCTCGGCGCTGGTCACGAGAATGCGCGAGAGGAGATCGGCAGCCACCACCAAGGTCGCGCCGCCGAGAGCGCAGAGCGGCAGGAGGAATCGGAAATCGCGACGCCAGATCAGGCGGATCAGGTGAGGCACGAGCAGCCCCACGAATCCGATGATGCCGCTCACGGCCACCGCGGCGCCGGTGATGATCGACGCGGCGCCGAAGCCGATCAGTTTCACCCGCTCCACGTTCACCCCGCGCGCCTTCGCATCCTCTTCGCCAAAGGCCAGCAGCCGCAAATCGTTGGCGCTGTACGCCAGGAGCACCATAGCCACGACCAGCATCGACGAAAGCAGGATCACCTCATCCCACTGCGCGCCCCAGATCACGCCCATCATCCAGCGCAGCGCGGCGGTGAGATCGGCTTGGCGCGACAACGAGAACGAGATGAGGATGATCGCGGAAAAGAACGCGTTCAGCACCAGGCCGGAAATCAGCAGACGGGTCGGATCCGTGTGGTCGCGACGCCGGGCCAGGAGAAACACGGCCGCTGTCGCACCGCATGCTCCGAGAAATGCCACCAGCGGAATCAGCCCGGGAAAACGGCCCAGACGCAGTGCCGTGGCGATGGCCGCCCCCGCCGCCGCACCGCCCGAGACTCCCAGCGTGAACGGATCGGCCAGCGCGTTGCGCAACAACGTCTGAAACGTGACGCCGGCCACGGCCAGCGTGGCCCCGATGGCCGCGGCCAGCAGCACGCGCGGCAACCGGATGCGCAACAGGATCGTACGCGCGGTCTCATCGCTCCACGACACCGGCACCGTCCCGAACGAAACGGCCAGCACCATGACGATGGCCAGGAGGATCGTCAGCAGGACGATGGCACGGATCAAGTCGCCGGACACGGAGTGAAGATAGACCAGTCGAAGGACGCAAGGAACGATTCATCCGGCGGCTGCACCGTTTTGAACGTGAACGCGAACTGCGACGGACCGTCTTCTTCGAGGCGGGCCAGGCGGGTCTTGGCTTCGTCGACGCTCGGGATGTGGCCCGCCGGCACCCACCACAACGCCATGAACGGAGCTTCGAACGGTTCGAACCAGTCCCGGCGCCCACGCAGCAATTCGGCGTGCGCGGTCTTGTAGACATAGTGCTTCAGCGTCTCGACCGACTCCCACACCGAGAGGTTGAAGAGGATGCGGTCGTCGTCATACGGACGGAGATACGTGGCGTTGCCTTCGCCTGACTGCAGACGCCAGACGAAGCCGGGGCTGCCGTCCGCGAGCGCGTTGATCTCGTCGAGCCGCGCCACGAACGACGCCATGAGCTCGTCTTCGAGGGGCGCACGCATCCGGGCGATGTTGACCTGGGCGAGGTGGTAGCTCATCGTCCGTCCAGTATCCCATTCAGCACCGCCGCCGCTTCCGCCATGCGGGGACCGGGACGCTGAAATACGTCTTCATTCACGGAAACGACACGGAAGCGCAACGACGGAACGCGCGCCAGGAGCGCATCCACCTGGGCCTGCGTCACCGCGCCGCGCGGATAGAGAAAAAGGTCCGGCGGCGCCGCGACCAGCGACTCCAGCGAGTATTGCGGCCAGCCCGGCACCTCCACCGCGTTCCGCGCGCCAGCGAGCACGAAGAGATCGTCGGTGAAGGTGGCTCGTCCGGCCACGTACAGGGGATCGGTCCAGACGGCGAACAGCACGCGCGGAGGATGCGCGCGCGTGCGTTTCTGGGCAGCGACCGCGCGCTCGAGTTTCGTCGCGGCGGCATCCGCGCCCGGCACGCCCAGGATCGTCCCCAAGCGGCGCATCCCCGCGGGAATTTCGGCCAACCGGTCCGTCCGGATCACGAACAGCGGGATCCCCGCGGCACTCAGCGCCGGGGCGAGGTTGGGATGATTGCCCTCCGTCGAAGCGAAGATGACATCCGGTTTCAACGCCACCAGGGTCTCGATGTTCGGCTGCATCCCGCCGACTTTCGGCAGGGCGCGCGCGGCGGCGGGATGATTCGAATAGTCGTCCGTTCCGACGAGCCGCTCTCCCGCTCCGATGGCGAAAAGCATCTCCGTCAGGTTCGGAGCCAGAGTGACCACGCGCCGGATGCGGGCCGGAAGCACGACCGGGCGGCCCAGATCATCCGCGGTCGTGACCGCGGGACGCTCGCCGCAGGAGATCAAGAGGAGCGCGACCACTGCCAGAAGGGTGCATCGCGCGAGGGGCGGCGCGCAGGAAGTCCCGTGATGCCTTCGCATCGTGGGGCCGGCTCCCTGCGCTCTCGCTTGATTCATCGTGACCCAAACAAAAACCGCGGCCAGGCCGCGGTTCGAACGTCCAGCGCGAATGCAGCGTCAACCCTCGCCGCCGTCGTCATCATCCATGTCATTGGCGATGCCGAGCCGGTTGCAGGCCGCCGCGTACATCTGCTTGGAGGCATTGATCGCGGACTGGAGCTCGGCGATCCGATCCTTCACCTTGGCCAGTTCTTCCTCGATCTGGTCCTTGAGCTCATTGACTTCCTGCTTGGTCATCTGAAGCGTGGTCTCGTAAAACTTGCGCTGCTGGTCGGTCAGAACCGCCATTGTTTTTCCTCCCTCGTCGGTTGGCGGTTGACGATTGACGGCTGGCGGGGGGAGAGAAGAGATTCCTCCGCCAACCGCCAACCGCCAACCGCCAACGCGGTTTGAATCATAGCTTGAACTCGACAGGCACGGTCACGTACGACTTCACCCGAACGCCATCCTTGGTTCCGGCTGAGAACGTGGAGCGGCGCATCGTCTGCACCGCCGCTTCGTTCAATCCCACAGGCTGGCTCACCCCGCGGAGGATCTTGACGTCGATGACATCACCGGTCTCCGACACGAGCACGCTCGTGACGACCGTCCCCTGAACGCGCTGCGCGCGGGCGATGGGCGGGTAGTTGACGTTGCCGCGGCGCACCATCCGAGCCGGGATCAACCCCGGCGTGCCGATGGGAATGAGATCGCCTTCGCGGGCCCGGGCCACCGCCGGCTGCGGCGCGGGCCGAGTCTCCACCGGTGCCGGTGCGGGGGCAGGTTCAGGCTGTTGCTGCACGGGTGCCGGACGCGATTCCTGCACGGGCGCGGGAGCAGGGGCCTGCGTGGCCGTGACCACCGGAGCGGCCACGGGCGGCCGCGCCTGCGCGGCGGTCTGGGTGGCCGCCTGTTGCGTCTGTGCGCGGGTCTGCGCTTCGAGACGGGCACGCTCGGCCGCCAGCCGCTTGGCCACTTCCTGATCGACGAGCGACGGATCGAGGGCAGTCTGGGTGCCCACGCTGTTCGTCACGCCAACGGTGCCGTCGGGCGCCGTCGCGTTGAGAGGAACGGCCGTCTGCGCCGTGGATGCCGTGGCCGGAGCGGTCGAGGTGGCGGTCGTTCCGGTGGCCGGTGTGACCGCGCCGCCCTTGCGCGTCATGAAGTACGCGCCACCTCCCGCCGCGGCCAGTGCCACGAGGACGATGGCGATCAGGACGATCGGCGATTTCCCGCTCTTGGGCGTTTCGTAGGCTTCCGCGAACACCGGCGTGGCCATGGGCGGTGCGGGGGCCGCTGCCGGCGCGGCTACGGGAACCGGTGCGGGCATCTTCAAGGCCACCGTTGGGATGGGCGTGATCAGAGTCGGCGCCGGAGCCACAGGCACTGCCGCAGGCATCGGAGTGTCGAACACCGTCTCCGATTCGAACATCTCCGTTTCCGGAGTGGAGAGGCGATGCATGTAGATGGCGAGATCCGCGCTGGTGGGCGTCGGCTTGAAGCTGTAGAGAATCGCATCGAGATCGCGGGCCATCTCCCCCGCGGTCTGGTAGCGGTTGGCCGGATCCTTCTGCAGCGCCTTGATGACCACTTTGTCGATGTCGGGCGTGACCTCGTCGTTGTAGAGCGACGGGGGCTGCACGCGCGCCTCACGCACCTGCTCGAGGATGGAGAGCTCGTTGTCGCCGGTGAACAGCTTCCGGTTGGTGAGCATCTCGAAGAGCACCGTGGCCAGGGCGAAGATGTCCGAGCGGCGGTCGATGCTCCGTCCCCAGGCCTGCTCGGGGGACATGTACTGCAGCTTCCCCTTCAAGGCCCCGGCCTGGGTGTGCGAGGCTTTGGACGCGGCCTTGGCGATGCCGAAGTCGCACAGCTTGATGTCGCCTTCCTGCGAGACGAGCACGTTCTGCGGGGAGACGTCGCGATGGACCAGGCCCATCTCCCGGTCCTCGAAATCCTTCTTGCGGTGCGCGTAGTCGAGCGCCGAGGCCAGCTTCGAGGCCACGAAAAGCGCCAGCTCCACGGTCATGGGATGGGAGCGGTCCTCGCCTTTGCGAAGGATCGTCTTCAGATCGAACCCATCGATGTACTCCATGGCGATGTAGTACGAGGTCTGAATTTTCCCGAGGTCGTAGATGTGAATGATGTTGTTGTGGTTGAGCTGCGCCGCCAGCTTGGCCTCATCGACGAACATCTCGATGAAGTCCTGATTGTCCGAGAGGTGTGGAAGGATCTTCTTGATGGCGACGGTCTTCTGGAATCCTTCCACGCCGCGCATCCGCGCTTTCCAGACCTCCGCCATCCCTCCGGTGGCGATCTTCTCGATGAGGGCGTACTGGCCGAACTTCACGCCGTCGACGACCTCTTCCTCTTCCACCTTGGGCGTCGGCGGTACAGGCTGCGGGAACACCGGCTGCGACAAAGGCACGCGGTCCGGCTCTTCCGCGGGGGGAACGAACGCCGGCATCTTGGCGGTGTTGAAACGGTCGCCCTGCCCGGGCGGACGGGGCGCTGCCGCGGGCGGCGCTGCCGGAGGCGGCGCGGGCGCGGCAGGAGGTGGCGGCACATTGGGGCGCGGCGTCGTCCCGGTATTGGTGCGGCGTGCGCCCGACAACGTGTCGGAGAGCATCTTGTCGAGATCCGCGCTGACGGTGCGGGGCTTGGCCTGGGCGGGATTCTGCGAGGCCGCGGGAGCCGGCGCGGGAGGAACGGCGGGTGCCGCCTCGCGCACCTTCTTCTGCGGCATCATCCCGGCCAGCGTGTCGGACAGCATCTTGTCGACGTTGCCCATGCCCCGCTCGCCGCCGGACTGCGTCTTCGCGCGGGGCTTCTCGTCGTCGACCAGATCGCCGAAGATCTCGGTCGAGGTGAGCTTCGTGACCACCGTACCTTCCCCTCCGAGCATCTGATGGATCTTGCCGAGAAACTCGGTCTCCGTGTACGGCTTCGGGAGAATGTCGGAGGCACCCACGCGCTGGGCATCCTGTTTCGGACTCTTCCCGTTGTAGCCCGAGACCGTCAGGAGAATGGGCGTGTCCTGCAGGGGTTTGCGGCCACGGATGGCGCGGATCAGCTCGGTGGTGCTGATTTTCGGGACCACCGACGAGAGGACGATGAGACGCGGCTGTTCGCCGTCGAGCGCGCGCATCGCTTCCTCACCATCTTTGGCGAAGGTCGGCTGGAACGGCTGCCCCGAGAGTGCCTGCTTCACACGATCGGTGTAGCGCGGCTCATACTCCACAACGAGAATGTTTTCAGACATGTAGGGCTCAATTCCGCTTTGGGGATGGCGTTTGGATTTTGGCACAGACGCTGTTGCGATTGCCAGTTGTTGTTCGTGCGAGGCGTCAGGTCGTCAAGTCGTCGGGTCGTCAAGTCGTCAAGTCGTCGGGTCGTCGAGTCGTCGGGGCGTCGGGTCGTCAAGTCGTCGGGTCGTCGAGTCGTCGGGTCGTCGAGTCTCTCATGGGCTCACTGTCTCACAGCGCCAGATGGCAACCGCTGCCATGACCACTCGACGGCCTGACGACTTGACCCCTCGACGACTCGACTAAGGGGAGGGCGCAGATGGCAGGAAAAGGGGGCAGGCACCAGGTGCCTCTGCCCTGTCCCCTAACCCGCCTGCCTCAGGATGGCGCTTGCTTTTCTCGAATCACTTGCCCGATACTACGTCCGCACCTCGCGCGACGATCTGCGTTGGGCACCGCGGGCGTTGAGAGTCGACTCTCCGCCGCGACATCGTCGGTTTCAGGTATTCGCAGGTGAAAGCTCGTTAGGCACACTCTTTATAACTTGAGTTCAAATGACACCAGAAGATCGCACTCCGCGTAAGCGGCGTCGTCGCAGACGCCGCACCGGCGGTGAAGGAGCCGCGGGCCAGTCGCCCGCCGGCAACGGTCACCGTCCGGAACCAGGTAACGAAGCACCCTCCGCGCAGTACGCCGCGGGAGGCGGCGGCGCCAACAACAAGCGCCGCCGCCGCTCACGCCGGGGACGTGGCCGCGATGAGCGGCCCACACGCCCGCAGGAGAATGGCTCGGCCGCCCCGGTCGATCTCGCTCCCGGCGAGCTCTTCCCGGCCTCGGGCGTCCTGTTCATCAAGCCGAACGGTGGCGGGCTCCTCGTCGACCCCGCCAACAACTATTACGTTCAGCAGGGAGACACGATCGTGCCACGGGCGACGATCGAGCGTCTCCATCTGCAGGCAGGTCTGCTGCTCACCGGCCAGGCGCGAAGGACCGGCAACGGTCTGGAGCTGATGGGCCTGGAGAGCATCGAAGGGATGGCCGTGGAGGAGTACCGCGATGCGCGGCGCCCCTTCTCGGAACTGATCTCGATCGACCCGAACGAGACCTTCAAGCTCGAGACCGAGCCGGAGCGTCTGACCACACGCGTGCTCGACCTGCTGTCCCCCCTGGGCAAAGGCCAGCGCTGCCTGATCGTGGCCCCGCCCAAAGCCGGCAAGACCACCCTGCTGAAAGACATCGCGCACGGAGTGAATCTCAATCATCCCGACGTGATCCTCTTCGTGCTCCTGGTCGACGAGCGTCCCGAGGAAGTGACCGACTTCCGCCGCTCGGTGGAAAAGGGCGAAGTGGTCGCCTCCAGCTCCGACGAGACGGCCGACAGTCACATCCACCTGGCCGAGATCATTCTCGAACGCGCCCGCCGCCTGGTGGAGATCAAGAAGGACGTGGTCATCCTCTGCGACTCGATCACGCGCATGTCCCGCGCTTACAACAATGAACAGCGCGGCTCGGGCAAGATCCTCTCGGGCGGCATCGACGCCCGCACCATGGAGAAGCCGCGGCGCTTCTTCGGCGCGGCCCGCAACGCCGAGGACTGGGGCTCGCTGACCATCATCGCCACGGCCCTGGTGGACACCGGCTCGCGTATGGACGAAGTCATCTTCCAGGAGTTCAAGGGCACGGGCAACACGGAGATCGTCCTCGACCGCGGTCTGTTCGAGCGTCGCATCTTCCCGGCCATGAACATCGCCCAGACCGGCACGCGCAAGGAGGAGAAGCTGCTTCCGCCGACGGTGCTTCCGAAGATCGTCACCCTCCGCCGTGCGTTGGCGGGGACGGACCCGATGACGGCGATGAAGATGCTGCTGGAACGACTCCAGAAGTTTCCGTCGAACGACGCGTTCCTCAAGAGTTTCTGAGCGGACGTCTTTTTTGCCACGATCTTTACCCGTTCGGCGCCGAGTGATCTAAACTGTGCGGCAAAATCAGGTTCGTCAAAGCGCGCCGTCACCCGGCGTGCTCCCATCTTCGCTTTCAGCACGTCAGGAGGATTCATGCGCACTCCCCACCGATTGTTGTTGTTGATTGCCATTGCGTTACTGGCCTTCGCGCCGATGACGCAGGCGCAAACCACGACCGGCAATATCGCCGGCACGGTCACGGCCGCCGGCGACGCACTGCCCGGCGTGACCATTGAAGCCGTTCACATCCCGACCGGGACGCACTACGACACGGTCAGCGGCGCGAACGGCCGGTACCTCATCCCCAACGCCCGCGTGGGCGGGCCGTATCGCATCACGGCCACCCTGGAAGGGTTCCGTCCCTTCGAGGCCACCGACGTCAGCGTGCCGCTCGGCTCGACCGCCGAAGTGGGCGTGGCCCTGCAGCTCAGCACCGTCAGCGAGGCCATCACCGTCACGGCGAACGCCGACGACGTGATCAACCCGAACCGGACCGGCTCCTCGTCCGCAGTCTCGGAAGACCAGTTGGAGACGCTTCCCACGGTCAACCGGCAGATTCAGGATTTCGCCCGCACCAACCCCTACTTCAACACCAGCCTCACCGGCGACGGAACGTTCATGTTCGTGGCCGGCCGCAACAACCGCTACAACAACCTCCAGATCGACGGCGCCGTGAACAATGACCTCTTCGGTCTCTCGGCTTCCGGCACTCCGGGCGGCGGCGCCGGCACGCAGCCGATCTCGCTCGACGCCATTCAGGAGCTGCAGCTTCTGATCTCTCCCTATGACGTCCGCCAGAGCGGCTTCACCGGCGGCGGCGTGAACGCCGTCACCCGCTCCGGAACGAACGAGTTCGAAGGCTCGTTCTTCGGAACCAAGCGCGATCCCTCTTTCGTCGGCAAGGGACCGTTCGGCACCAAGGTCGGAGAATTCGATCAGACCCAGTACGGCGGTCGCATCGGCGGCCCGATCATGCGCGACAAACTGTTCTTCTTCCTCAGCGGTGAGTCGAACAAGCGCAACGATCCGAACGGGACGTCCGCGGACGGCTCGACCGGCATCGTCTACGCCGGCACCCCGAGCGCGGCCGATGTCGCCAACGTCCTGCAGACCAAGTATGGGCTGGACGTCGGCGGACTCGGCGATCTCGTCTTCGCGACCAAGAGCACGCTCTTCTTCGGCCGCCTCGACGCCAACATCGGCTCGTCGAACAACCTCACCTTCCGGCACAATTACGTCGACGCCAGCAACGACAATCCTCCGTCGAGCTACGTGCGCAGCACGACCCGTTTCTACTTCCCCACGAACATCTACAGCTTCCCCAGCAAGACCAACTCCACGGTGGCTCAGCTGAACAGCGTGTTCAGCGCGAACGCGTTCAATGAAGGCCGCATTGGCTACCAGACCATCAAAGAGGAGCGCTCCACGGGCGTCATCTTCCCGACCGTCGAGATCGGCACCGGGAACTCGGAGCGCTCCGGCGCCATCCAGGCCGGGACCGAGCGGTTCTCCGGAGCCAACGGGCTGGATCAGACCATCCTCGAGATCACCGATGACTTCACCCTGATCCAGGGGAACCACAATCTGGTCTTCGGTACCCACAACGAGCTGTTCAAGTTCAGCAATCTCTTCATCTCTGACTTCTACGGCTACTACCACTTCCAGACCCTGGCAGCGTTGCAGGCCGGAACGCCCGACATCTACCGCATCGGCTTCGCCACCGGCGCGGATCCGAAACGTCCGACGGAGTTCGAGGCCGCGTCCTACAGCCTCTACGCCAGCGATCAGTGGCGCGTCGGCCATGGCGTCACGCTGACCCTCGGCCTTCGCGCCGACAAGCCGCAGTTCAACACCACCCCCTCGTTCAACCCGACCGTGCAGACGGCCATCGGCTACTCCACCTCGGACGTCCCGCAGGACAGCATCACCTGGGAGCCGCGCGTCGGCTTCAACTGGGACATCGGCAGCGCCGGCAAGCAGCAGCTCCGCGGCGGCGTCGGCGTGTTCCAGGGTCGCGCGCCGTTCGTCTGGATCTCCAACAACTACGGCGGCACGGGCGTCGAGCAGGTCTCGCTCGGCTGCAGCGCGTTCACCAACCCGGCCTGCGTGGCTCCGGTCTTCAATCCCGACCCGAACTCCCAGCCCCGGAACCTGGGCGCCGGCGCCGTGCCGGACATCTCGCTTTCCGATCCGGACTTCCAGTTCCCGCGCGTCCTGCGCGCCACTCTCGGTTACGACCGTGAGCTCTTCTGGGGCGTCCGCGCCAGCGCAGAAGTTCTCTTCTCGCAGTCGCAACAGGATGTCTACTACCAGAACGTCAACAAGAAGGAAGTGGGCGTCAGCGCGCTCGACGGACGCAAGACGTACGCGTCGGTCAGCACGGCCATCGGCAACGCGTACTACCTCACCAACACCTCGGAAGGCGAAGAGCGCACCGAGACCCTGACGCTGGACAAGCGTTTCCACAACCTGGTCCTGAGCGGCTCGTACGCCCATCAGTCGGCGGAGTCCGTCGGTGAGGGCACCTCCAGCACGGCGAGCTCCAACTGGCAGTTTGGCTTCATCACCCGCAACGGCGACATCTTCACTCCGGAAGTGACGACCTCCTCGTTCCAGGTCAAGCACCGCTTCAACATCTCCGCGTCGTACACGATCACCACCGGACCGCTCAGCCATGGGTTCGGCGCCTTCTACGTGGCCCAGGCCGGCCAGCCGTACTCGCTGCTCATGGGTGGTGACATCAACCGCGACGGTTCGGCGAACAACGACCTGCTCTACATCCCGTCCGACCTGATCCTCTGCCCGGCGGCATCGAACGCGGCGCCGAATGCAACCTCGCCCTGCCGCACCAACACCGCAACGCAGGCGCCTCTCGACAAGGCCCTCTTCACCAACTTCCTCACGTCCGTCGGCTACAAGCCGGGACTGGGTGGAGCACCCGAGCGCAACTCTCTCGAGCAGCCGTGGACGCGCCGCCTCGACTTCCATTACGAGCTCGGCCTGCCGCAGATGTTCGGCTCGCGCGTTTCGGTCCAGGCCGACGTCCTCAACCTGCTGAACATGTTCGATAAGGACTCCGGCGTGCAGAAGTTCGTGGTCAACAACACGTACATGCCGGTCACCTACTCGGGCCAGGATCCGACCACCGGCCTCCCGGTCTATCGCGAGACCGTGGTCGGACGCCTCACCCCCGGCAACCAGTACTCGACGGCCAACCTGGCGTCGCGCTGGCAGGGTCGCCTGGGACTCCGGGTCAGCTTCTAGTCTTCGACAAATCGTGGTAAACGAGACGGCCACCCGGAAACGGGTGGCCGTTTTGCTTTCAGGAGGACGCTCTTGCATCGCATCGCACCGCTGCTTCTGCTGCTCGCCGCCTGCTCCACCACGACATCCGTTCCGCAGACCCCGCCACCGGCGGACCTTCCCGAGACCGTCTCGGCCAGCCCCTGCAACCCGGGACACACCATCCTGAACGCGACCCTCTACGTGCAGAGCGCGGCCGAGTTCCGGGCCGCCTCGCTGCAGACATTTGCCCTGGCGCGCCGCGCCCTGGACGAGGCCCTCGCCGATCCCACCCGCGTCGGAGCCCTCGAGGAGACGGTCGAGGCACCTTCGCAGCCGCCCGCGCTCATCGTCGACCTCGACGAGACCGTACTCGACAACACCGCTTTCGAGGCCCGCGTGATCCGGGCCGGCAAGACCTATGACGGGAAGACCTGGAAGGAGTGGACCGCGGAAGGAGCGGCCACGGCCATTCCCGGCGCGCTGCCGTTTCTCGCGTACGCGAAGAGCCGCGGGGTCACGGTCTTCTACATCAGCAACCGCGACGAAGATGAGCGGCCCGGTACGCGCCTCAATCTTCAGCGTCTCGGCTTTCCCTTCCAGACGGACGTGGAAACGCTCCTGCTCCGCGATGGCTCGACCGACAAGTCGGGGCGCCGTGCGCAGGTGGCCTCGTCGTACCGCGTGCTGCTGCTGGCCGGCGACGATCTGAACGACTTTGCCAACACTCGCGAAAAGTCCTGGCAGGAACGGCAGGACCTCGTCAACCGCATGGAGAGTTGGTGGGGCACTCGCTGGTTCATGCTTCCGAATCCCATGTACGGCTCCTGGGAAAACGCCGCCATCGCCAGCGGCGGCACCCCCTGTGAACGTGTGGAGCGCAAGGTTGGCGTGTTGAAGTGACCGTTGGAAGTGCCCGGTGTGGCCGGTGTCCCTCATGCCCCGATCCGCGTTAGAATCCTTTTTTCGGGAACAAAGGAGTCAACTTGGACGGCTCGGGCTCGCTCGCGGCAGTAGTTCCGGTCTCGGAGTCTGTCGACTTCGAGGAGCTGCGCCAACGCCTCGAGGACGGAGACACCCGTTGTGTGCTGGTGAACGTGCTCACGCGCGCCTCCTTCGAAGCCGGCCGCATCCCCGCGTCGGTGAGTCTTCCCATGCAGGAGCTCGCCGAACGCGCGGCCGAGGTGTTGCCCGCGCCTGAACAGGAGACGATCGTTTATTGCGCGTCGTCCATTTGCTCGCTCGCGCATCAGGCGCTCACTCTCCTCCGGAACCTCGGCTACACGAACGTCCGTGAGTACCTCGGCGGCATGGCGGAATGGGCCGAGCGCGGCGGCCGGATCGAGCGCGCCGAATCCGCCGCGGAGGCCGATGCCGTTCTGGAGACGTCGCGCATGCACCGGCTTCTTGCGCGCTTTTCTCCGGCTCGCGCTTTCCGCTGGGCCACCGAGCAGCCGCTGGCGATCCTCTTCGGGATCTGGTTCGGAACGGCAATCGCCTTCGCACTCCTCTACTGGACCACGGGCCCCGGCGCGATCGGACTCAGTTCCGGCGGCCAGCGCCTCCCCCACGATCTCCCGTCACTCGTGACCGCCTTCGCATTCAGCATCGCCACCGCGCTCTCCTCCGGCTACGGCGACGTCGTGGCCGTCGGTGCGATGCGACTGGCCGTGCTCCTGGAGACCGCGGCCGGACTGGTCCTGTTCAGCGCCATGGTCTCCAAGATTCTCGGACGCCAGCAGGAAGAGGTCCTCAGCGAAATTCACCGGATCACGTTCGAGAATCGGCTGGGCCGCGTGCGGACGAACCTTCATCTGGTCCTCTCCGACCTGGCGGAGATCTCGCGCCGCTGTTCCGACACCACCATGCCCCAACGCCGGATGCGTGGCCGCATCGAATCGGTGGCCATGATTTTCGCCGGTGAGCTGCAGGCAGCGCGCGATCTCTTGCACGGCCGTGCGGAAAACGCCGGCGACCGGGCCCTGGAGGCGCTCTTCGCCTGCTTCGCGTCCGGACTGGAGGAGCTGGCGGACCTGCTCACGTGCCTGGTCACGGCTCAGGACAAATCGGGCTCGTTGCGCCGGAGTCTGCGCACGATCGCCCAACTGGGTGGGGACCTCTGCGGAGCGTCGACACGCCAGACTCCGTCGCTCTGTCTCACCCTCGACCGCGTACAACGCCTCTGCCGGGCGCTGTCCGACGAGCTGAGGCCTGGCGACGCCGCGCCACGATTTGCGTTGCTCGGCTCTGACGGCAAGATGCATCGCCTGGCCGACCACTTCGGCCGCAACGGCGTGGTCCTGCTCTGGTTTCCCAAGGCCTTCACCGGCGGCTGAACCGCGGAACTGAGGTCGCTCCGTGAGAGCGCCAGGGACCTCGAAGTGGCGGGAGTCGTGGTCTATGCCGCGAGCATGGATACGCCGCAGGTGAACCGCGCCTTCGCCGAATGGACCGAATGCAGCGTGCCCATCCTGTGCGACGTCACCGGGGACGTCGCCGAGGCCTACGGCGTCGTCGACGAAGGGCGGCCATTGCCGGCACGCATGACGTTCTTCATCGAGAGTAACGGCCGGATCGCCCACATCGACCGCGACGTCAGCCCCACCTCGCACGGCAGCGACATCCTGCATCGCGC
>JBDTOZ010000265.1:0-3457 GCA_039932995.1 Acidobacteriota bacterium
CAAAAGAAGCCTTGCGGGACGCCGGGAAAACGTAGCGATCACGCGCCGGTCGGGAAGCGTGCCTACGTCCGCGAAACGGGCGCTGACGCGCGAAGTGCGCCGGGCGGTTCTGTGGAGCGGTGGACTTGAGTCCACCGGGCACTCGCGAGGAGTGAGCCGTGAGCCGTGTGAGTTTTCTGGCCACGCTTGTGTCGATAGTCGCGAAGGGCAGAGGGGCGATCCTCGCGAGAGCCTCGGTGGACTAAAGTCCACCGCTCCACAGAGGCTCCCCGCAACGCGCTCCCTCCTTCTCAAAGTTAGCGCGTATGGGCATCTTCCGCCGGTAGGCCGACCAGCACCGCCGGCCGTGCCGGCTAGCCGGCGGCGGAGTTCGGTCCGGAGCTTCCACGCATCCTGCGGGCAAAGCCGCGGCGGACCGCGGCCTGCACGGTCTCGCGCACCTCGGCGGCCATCTTGCCGTTGAAGACGATCTCGCGGCCATCCGTGAAACGGATCTCCACCGACAACGGCTCGTGGAAAGTCATCTGCGCCACCGTCGGCTCCGGCGGTTCGGATCTGAACATTTGTGCGCATCCTAACGCACTCACGGAGCGGTTTCGCGTCGAGGTCCGGTCCGGCCCGGCAAGGGCGCCCAATCACCTTTCTCCATTTCCTCACAACTCCTCACGGGCCTGTCACCGGATGCACTCCGTTCCGGACGTACGATTTGCCTCGTTCGTCAGAGAGAGAGGAACAAAGCATGGCCACCGCGGCAGCAGACTGCATCGGCCCCTATCGCGCCATCCGCCAACTGGGGGCCGGTGGCATGGGTGAAGTCTTTCTTGCGCACGATGAAGAGCTGGGCCGGCACATCGCGCTCAAGCTGCTGCCCGCGCATCTGGCCGCCGACGCGGAACATCTGGCACGCCTGCGCAACGAGGCCCGCAGCGCCTCGTCCCTGAACCATCCCAACATCGTCACCATCTACGAGATCGGACGGGACGATTCGCATCGCGCCTTCATCGCCATGGAGTACGTCGACGGGCAGACATTGCGCGAAGTCCTGCGCGGCGGCGCGCTGCCGGTGCGCAAGGCGCTGCAGATCGCCACGCAAATCGCGGATGGTCTGGCCGCGGCGCACAAGCGCGGCCTCGTCCATCGCGACCTCAAGCCCGAGAACATCATGCTCACCAGCGATGGCGTGGTGAAGATCCTCGACTTCGGTCTGGCCCGCTCGCTGGGCATCGAGGGGGCGGGCAACGTCTCCGAGCCCGGTCTGCTGGTGGGCACGTACGCGTACATGTCGCCCGAACAGGCCCGCGCCGGAGAGCTCGACTACCGCTCCGACCAGTTCTCCTTCGGCTCGATCCTCTTCGAGATGCTGGTCGGCACGCGGGCTTTCGACGGCGCCACCGCGGTCGAGACATTGTTCATGGTGGCCCGCGATGAAGCACCGCCGCTGTCGGTCGTGGCCGCGCACGTGCCGGCGCCGCTGCGGTGGATCGTCGACCGCTGCCTGTCCAAGGATGCCGAGGACCGCTACGTGTCCACGCGCGACCTCGCCCGCGACCTGCAGTATCTTCGCGACCACTTCAGCGAGGCGGGCTCGATCACTCCCCTCCGCGAAAAGGACTCCCTCGGCACGCGCCTGCGCAAGCGCGGCACGATTGCCGCGGCCGTGCTCGCGGCCCTCGTGGCAGGGGCGCTCGTCACGGCCTGGATCCGGCGTCCCGCCCCTCCGGCCATCACCTCCGAGCGGTACCTGACCTACTCCGGGCATGACTACTCCCCCGCCGTCTCGCCTGACGGAAAACTGATCGCCTTCGCCTCCAGCCGCGACGGCGTGCAACGCATCTGGCTCAAACAGGTCGGCGGCGGCAGCGAAGTGGCGCTCACCGCGGGCCCCGACGACTTCCCCCGTTTCGCGCCCGACGGCTCGGCGATTCTCTACGTGCACATCGATCGTGCCGCACAACGCGGCTCCCTGTGGCGCGTGCCCGTCGTCGGGGGTGAGCCGCGGCGGCTGCTGGACGACGCCGGGACCGCGGAGCTCTCCCCGGACGGCGCCACCATCGCCTTCACGCGCAACATGCAGCAGGGCGCCGTCGTCCAAGCCGCGTTGTTCCTGGCCGGTGCGGACGGCTCCAATCCGCGCGAGATCCTGCGTACGGACATCGGCCTCGCTCATCCCCGCTGGTCGCCGGACGGCAAGCGCATCGCTCTGGTGACCACGCACGGCGGGCGTGTGATCCAGAACGTGCTCGTCGTCGACGCCGCCAGCGGGAAGGCCAAGGAGCTCTCCGCCCCGCCGAAAGCGGGTGAGGTCTCGACGGTCGTCTGGAGCGCCGATGGCGAGACCCTCTTCTACGTCCGCGCGGAATCGGTGGAAGCGGTCGTCGGCAGCAGCGCGAAGGTGATGCGCCACGACATCGATGAAGACGAGGCTCAGGTCATCGGCTGGACTTCGCACAACGGAGCCATGCTCGACATCCTCGCGGACGGGAAGCTCGTGCTCGACGTGCGCAGCCCGCGCGACAATCTTCGGGAGATCAGCTCGACCGAAAGCGTCCCGTCACGCTGGATCACGCGCGGCAACAGCAGCGATCGCCAGCCCGCCTACGCGCCGGACGGACAGTCCGTGCTCTTCTCGTCGAATCGCAGCGGCAATCTCGATCTCTGGATCGCGGCGAAAGACGGCACGGTGCGCCGCATCACCGATGACGGCGCCGAGGATTGGGACCCGGCCTTCACGCCCGACGGGAAGAAGATCGTCTGGAGCTCGGGCCGGAACGGCAACCTGGAGATCTGGATCGCCAACGCCGACGGCAGCGGTGCCAAACAGATCTCCCGGGACGGCGCCGACGCCGAAAATCCGACGGCCACGCCGGACGGCCAGTGGATCGTCTACAACTCGTTCAATGCGCGCAAGGCCGGCATCTGGCGGGTGCGCGCGGACGGCACGCAGGTCACGCAACTGGTGAGCGGCCGCACGGCCTTACCCGAGGTCTCGCCGGATGGGCAGTACGCCGCGTATCTCGCGCAAAGCCGGACCGCGCTGGCCAACCTCCGCGTGGTGCGCCTGGCCGACGGGAAAGACATGGGCATCAACATCCCCATGCGCACGAACCGCCGCACCTCGGCGATCCTGGGTCGCGCCCGCTGGATGCCGGACGGCAAGACCCTCGCCTTTCTCGCGCAGAACGAAGAGGGCGTGAACGGCGTGTTCCTGCAGGACTTCGCACCGGGCACGGACACGTCGGCCACCCGGCGTCCGTTCGGCGGCTTCGACCGGGAGACCGCCACCGAGTCGTTCGGAATCGCGCCGGACGGCAAGACCATGACCGTGGCCCAGTGGGAACAGCTCTTCAGCCTCTTTTCGATCGAAGGCGTTCCCGGAATCCGCAAGAAGGAGACTCGACCCTCATGAGTGAATCATCCGTCGTCATCCGCGGCATCGACGCGCGTACGTTCTCGGAAA
>JBDTOZ010000266.1:0-4078 GCA_039932995.1 Acidobacteriota bacterium
TGTACATCGGCGGAGCCGGTGTGGCCAAGGGCTATTTGAATCGTCCGGAACTGACCGCCGAACGATTCTTGCGTGATCCGTTCAGCGCGGCGCCCAACGCGCGGATGTACAAGACCGGCGACCTCGGTCGCTGGCTTTCGGACGGCAATATCGAGTACCGGGGCCGCAACGACTTCCAGGTGAAGATCCGCGGCTTCCGGATCGAGCTGGGCGAAATCGAAGCGAAGCTCAGTGAGTGCGCGGGTGTGCGCGAAGCGGTGGTCATCGCGCGCGAAGATGTGGCGGGTGACAAGCGCCTGATCGCGTATCTGGTGGCGGACGAGGGCTTCGACCTGTCGGTGGCGGACCTGCGTCAGGCGTTGGCCCGCAAACTGGCGGAATACATGATTCCGTCGGCGTTCGTGCAACTCGACGCCATGCCGCTGACCGCGAATGGCAAACTCGATCGCCAGGCGCTGCCAGGGCTGGATTCGATGATGCTTGCCGCTCGCCAGAACGAGGCGCCGCAAGGCGAAATCGAAGAGACGCTGGCGGCGATGTGGCGAGAACTGCTGAGAGCTCCGATCGTTGGTCGTCAGGACAACTTCTTCGAGCTCGGTGGGCACTCATTGCTGGTGGTGCAGTTCATTCACCGGCTGCAGGCGGAAACGTCGTACCGCATTGCCGTGCGCGATCTGTTCCAGCATCCGGTACTGCTGGAGTTGGCTGCGCACATTGCGGCGGCCGAGTTGCTCTTGCAGGTGGCCGTCACGGCTGACGCTTCGGACGAATCGGTGCCGGTTTGATTCACCCCTGAAGAGCACTACGCCGGGGACGACCATGGAAGGGTCTCGTGCGTCTGCGCGGCATCCGATCGAGTGTGTGGAGGCAATGCGATGAACAAACAGTGGATCGAGAGGCGCCGCCCCTTTGCGCTGTCGCTCGACATCAGTGACGAGGCATTCATCGCCACGAGCGACCCTGCGCAGCGGAACTGGGTCGTGACCCGGGCCATGGAGGAACTGGCGGACGACCTCGAGCATCTCGACGCGGTGGCGCGGCTTTTCGTCAGCGGCTCCGAGCGGCGGCAGATCGCCGACGACTGGGCCAAGAGCCAGGCGCGTTACGACGACGCGCAATTGATCATCGACGGCCAGCAGGTCATGCAGGAGTGGGAGCGCCCGTACATGGAGGCGATGGCGAAAGTGGTCACCGAGACCCACGGGGACGTCCTCGAGATCGGTTTCGGCATGGGCATTTCGGCCTCGTATATCCAGGCCATGGGTGTGCGCTCGTATACGGTCATCGAATGCAATGACGGCGTCATTCAGCAATTCGAGCAATGGAAGGCGCGGCATGGTGGCCGGGACATCCGGCTCGTCCCGGGAAAGTGGCAGGACGTCATCGACACGCTGGGGTCGTTCGACGGGATCTTCTTCGATACCTATCCATTGTCGGAGGAGGAGTTCGAACGTTATGTCGTCCGCGACGTCACGTTCGGCCAGCATTTCTTTGCAGCGGCGGCGCGGCATCTGCGGGAGGGAGGAATCCTCACGTATTACTCCAATGAAATCGATTCGGTCTCGAGGCGCCATCAGCGCGCGTTACTGGAGCATTTCAGTAGCGTTAGTTTCAGCGTCTGCCGTCCTCTGTTTCCGCCCGCCGATTGCAATTACTGGTGGGCGGATTCGATGGTGGTGACGAAGGCCTTCAAGTAGCGGCGCGCCGCCGTCCCGCGAGGCGTCGGCCACGACCACAACGCCGGACGTGTGGACGCGCTCCGACTTCGAACGGCACGCACCGGGGATGGACTGGACCGTCTGACTCCTCGCTGACCGTCGACCCGGCAGACCCGCTGGGCAACCTGCGGCGCGTCTCGGACCGCGCCTACCGCAATACCGTCGCCCGCCTCGGCCAGCCCGTCAACTGAAGCACGCGCGTGCGAGTCTGGTAACGCCTGGGCGCATCGAGGGAATCGTTGTGAAGCGAATCCCTGACCACGTCGATTCAGAGCGCCGTCGGTGCGCATGCGCTCGCGCATCACGTCAAGCCTCGCTACACGAAGACCTCTTCGTGGAACCGGAGCCTGGCAACGCGATGCGCATTGTCGCCGCGCTCGAAGAATTCGGATTGCGGTGAAGGGGAGTTGGTCCATGAGGTGATTCTCCGTCGCTCTGAGGAGCTCGAGCTGATCACGTGAAGCTTCGGCTTTCGAGATGCCGGGTTGCACGATGAAAACCTCTGATGCACGACCTCCTCACCGGCCGTGTTCTCGTGAAGCCCTTCCCTGAAGAGTAAGACCTCTTGCCATCTGCCCAAACTGGGCAGTAACATGCCCAATATGGGCACCGCGGCCAGGCAGCGCACGACCGGTCTGGCGGATGCGTTGTTTACAGCGACGCAGCGGCGGGTGCTGGGACTGCTCTTCGGCCACGCCGATCGCTCGTTCATCCAGCAGGACCTGATCGAGCAGGCCGGCGGCGGGTCAGGCGCCATCCGGCGCGAGCTGGCGCGCCTCGTCGAGAGTGGGCTGGTCACGACGACCGCTGTCGGAAAGCAGAAACACTTCCAGGCGAATCGCGCCGCGCCGATCTTCCACGAGCTGCGCGGCATCGTGCTCAAGACCGTCGCTCTCACCGATCCGCTCCGTGCAGCTCTCCGTCCGTTGGCGAAGCGCATCGATCTCGCACTCGTCTACGGCTCCGTCGCTCGCGGTGAAGACCGGGCGCAGAGCGACATCGACGTTCTCGTGGTCGCGGACGACCTCCCGCTGGAAACGCTGTTCGCCCGCCTTGCTCCCGCAGAGAAGACACTCCGCCGCACCATCAATCCGACGGTGTATACACGTGCCGACTTCGAGAAGCGGCGCCGCAGCGGCAATCCGTTTCTGAAGAAGGTTCTCGGGGGTGAGCAGATCATCCTCCTCGGAGAGCTCCCATGACCGCGAGCCTCGACAATCTCGTCCGCGGCGGGCAGCTCAAGCGCGAGCTGCTGGTACAGCAGGAGCTCGACGGGCTCATTCGGTCGGGACTCGCCCGGTTGCGCGACTCGACTCGTGGTTTGAAGGTGACGCTGAAGCAGTAAAGAGGACCTTGCTGCTGTTGGGGTGAAGCCTTTCATTGCCGTTCTCCTGTCGCTGCGACATCTGCGGGAACGCGAGGCGAAAACCGGCCAAGAATCTCGCCCGTGACGAAGTCGTACACCCACCACTCGATGAACTCGCCCACGGCCGTGAAATAGATTGAGATTTCTTCCTTCGGCGTCTGGAAGGTGGGCTCGATGTGGTTCCATCCAGTCGCTCCATCGAATTTCACATGGAGAGTCTGCGGTACCGACTCCGGAAGGGCGTCCGCCGAACTGAATCGGGCAAGCAATAGCACCTTTAGGTTCGGTTTCCTGATCGCTGCTTTGTCGCGCGGCACACGGACGGTGAATGACGGCGTCGCCTCACGCCACGGGGGCGTAGCTTGAACCATGTGTATTTCGCGGACGACCTGCTGCACTGCGACTGCCGCGCCGAAGCCGTTTCGTCCTTCGTACGCCGACGTTTCAGCGACGTCATCGCTAACGAGCGCGGCTTTTGCCCACACCGGAGACGTCCCCATGTACGGAACTGTGAGTGACGGCACGATAGTGAAGGTCTCCGCGTCAGAGTCGTACGTGATGCTTTCGGCGCGAACCCGGAACGCGTGAGTTTCTGCCGGTCTTGGAGTGGCAGCGGCCAGGCGCTGCTGGTACTGCGCCGTGGACTCGAACTCGCCGCGGGCCGTTGACGTGCGCAAGGCGCGCACGAGCGTCTTGACGTCCGTACCGACGAACTTCGAAGGGAGCTGGCTGACCGAGGGATCGAATTGCGCGGTTGCGTCGAGCGACAGACAGAGCGCGTAGAACAGTACGGGCAGTACTCGCATGAAAGTCTCCGATGATCGGTTGTGCGGGCGTGATTCTCAACGCTCCTGGCGGCGTCGCGGACGATCGTCGTTCTCAGGTGTCAGCGACCATCAGGAACCGTCTGAAAATGACCGTCTGGTCGATCGGCGATAAGCCGGAAGCGATGGTGAAGGTAGCGAACGTAGTGGGGATCAGGTGGTGAAGCGAC
>JBDTOZ010000267.1:0-6166 GCA_039932995.1 Acidobacteriota bacterium
TTTCCCCGGGCCGAGCCCGGGGCTAGATTGTTCGACGCGCCTTCGCGCGTCACCGCGCGGGCAGGATGTTCGCGGCCCCTTACGGCTGGAAACGGCCCGCGGCTAGTCGGAGCCCGATTCGAAGGTCAGGACCTTGGCGGCCGTCTTCGGAGTCTCGGGGGTATCGGCGCGGCGGTAGGTGACCGGGACGACGAACATCGAGGCATCGAACGGCACTTCGCGGATCGAGGTCACCCACATCTCCCGCACGATCGTCCGCGTGGCGGGGATCCGCAACTCGGAACGGGTGGGTGGGAGGTCGGCCACCGTACGGGTGGTCACCGACTGGCGGAGCGGGAACCCGCGGACTTTCGTCGTCTCCATCTCCAGGATGGCGTCGATCTCCGGATTGCCGGTGCGGATCGCGGAGTTGAACGAGCCCAGTGCCGCCGCGGCGAACTGCGGCGTCGACCAGGTCTCGATCTCCGTGCGCACGTGCTGCTTGAGAGTGATGGTTTTGACCATCACGCTGATGTCGTACGTGAGGGTGAGGCGAGTGTGATCGCTGGGCAGACCGGCGATGATGGGCCGGTCGTCCTTGGTCTCCATCGTCGACTTCATGTTCGAGACGCGGATGTTGGACGCGCCGATGGAGGTGGCGAACGTGGCGGTGTTCACCTCGGTGAACCACTCCTTGGTCGGATCGACGAACGTCAGACGCCGCGAACCGTCGGTGGAGATCACGTAGGTTCCCGGGGGATAGATCGTCCCTCCCACGAAGTCGATGCGTGAGCGCTCGCCCTCGACCGTGGCCCGGCCGGTGAGCTCGGAGCTGGGGTTGACGGCATCGGCGGTGGTGTTCTTCTGCACGAACTCGTATTGAACCGCGGCGGAGGAAGTCGAAGCCACGAGTGCGAGCGCTACCGTAACCAGTAGTGTTTTCATGAAGTACCTCAGCGTTGGAGCGAGTATACAGGGAAATTTCGCCTGTTCGGGGCCGGTTGGCCCGCCCATGTCCCGTTCAGCCTCCCTCGCGGTAGCCATCGCCGCAGTCGTTCTGTTCGCCGGTCCGGCGCGAGCCGCCTCGTCCAACGCGAAGCTGGAGATGGTGATCCGCAAGGTGCAGGAGCAGCAGAAGAACACCCACACCCTCCAGGCCGACTTCCGCCAGGAGAAGGAGTTGGCCCTGCTCTCCAAGCCCGAGGTCTCCACCGGGACGTTCCTCTACTCGCGGCCGAGCAACGTCCTCTGGACGTACGACGCGCCGAAGCGCGTGCAGATGGTGATCGCCGGCGGCATGATGACCACCTACTATCCGGAGCTGGCCAAGGCCGAGCGGATCGACGTCAAGCGCTTCGAGGACCGCATCTTCAAGTACATGGGCGCCACCGGTGCCATCGAAGAGCTGGCGCGCTACTTCGACTTCACGTTCACGGACGCGAAGTCCAAACCCGTCTTCGTCCTCGACCTGACGCCGAAGACCAAGACGGTGTCCAAGCGGGTGCAGCACATCAAGCTCTGGATCGACAAGAAGACCTACCTCACCACGAAGATCGAGTACGTGGAGGGGGACGGCGACGTGACCCGCTACGAGTTCACGAAGATCCGCATCAACGAGCCTGTGCCGCCCAGCCGCTTCGCCATCAACCTTCCGTCCAGCGTGAAGGTGGAGCAGATGAAGCTCCAGTAGCGGGTTGAGGGTTGGCGGTTGACGCCTGGCGGGGAACTGCCGGATCTCCCACCACCGCCAGCCGCTCCCGCAACCGAACCGATGTCCCGCCTTTCCTTCAACCTCCTCCATACCGACGGTGCCGCCCGCCGCGGGGAGGTCGTCACGCCTCACGGCAAGATCCAGACGCCGGTGTTCATGCCCGTGGGCACGCGTGCGTCGGTCAAGGGGCTGACCACGGACCAGCTCCAGCGTCTCGGTCCCAGTGCCCCTCCGGCGGAGCACGCAGCGCCGGGCGCCGAACCGTCGGCACCGGGTCCGCGGATCATCCTCGCCAATACCTACCACTTGATGCTGCGTCCGGGCGTGGACCTCATCGAGAAGCTGGGCGGCATCCACAAGTTCATGGGCTGGGACCGGGCCGTGCTCACCGACTCCGGCGGGTTTCAGTTGTTCTCGCTCGCATCCATTCGCAAGATCCGGGAGGAGGGGGTGGAGTTCCGAAGCCACCTCGACGGCTCGCCGCACTTCCTCACCCCCGAGGGCTCGGTGGGCATCCAGACCCGGATCGGTGTGGACATCGCCATGGCCTTCGACGAGTGCCCGGCTTACGGGATCTCGCATGGGGAAGTGGAGAAGTCGATGGAGCTGACCCACCGCTGGGCCAGGCGGTCGCTGGCGGCACGTACCACTTCGGCGCTGTTCGGCATCGTGCAGGGCGGCGTGCATCTCGACCTGCGCAAGCGCAGCGTCGAAGAGATCGCCGGCCTGGACCTGGGCGGTGGCTTCGACGGGGTGGCCATCGGCGGAGTGTCGGTGGGAGAGCCGAAAGAGGAGATGTTCGAGGTCGTGAACCACACCGCTCCCCTGCTGCCGGCGGACCGGCCCCGTTACCTGATGGGCGTGGGCACGCCCGAGGATCTGGTCAATGGGGTGGCGGCGGGAATCGACATGTTCGACTGCGTGATGCCCACCCGGAACGCCCGGAACGGAACCCTTTTCACGAGTTCCGGGAAAGTTCACATCAAGAATGCCCGGTACGCGGCGGACGACTCACCGCTCGATCCGCGGTGCTCGTGCGTGACCTGCACGACCGTCTCCCGGGCCTATTTGCGGCACCTTTACGCGAACGATGAGATCGCCGCGGCGGTGTACAACACCATCCACAACGTTTCGTTCTACCTTGACTTGATGGAGGCGATCCGGCAGTCTATCGCGTCCAACTCGTTCAACCCTTTCCGCGAAGAGTTCCTGTCGCGGCTTTCGAGCGAAAACCTATGATTGCGATAGCTCTGCTTCAAAGTGCCGGCGCCGCGGCCAACATCGTCCAGTTCCTGCCGATCGTCGCCATCGGCCTCGTGTTCTATTTTCTCGTGATCGCCCCGGCGAACAAACAGCGCAAAAAGCAGACAGAAATGTTGAGCGCGCTGAAAAAGGGCGACCGCGTTCTGACCAACGGCGGGATTTACGGGACGGTACAGGGTGTTGAGCCCGAAGCCGTCTACCTGAAAATCGCCGAAAACGTGAAAGTCAAGGTAGCGCGCTCTGCGATCTCCGGTGTCGTGACCGGGGAGTCCGAGTCGCAGTAGCGATGGTGTCACAGCGCTACGCATGCCGAGTAGCAATGATTTGCCCTTTGGGAGGATTCCTTGAATAGAAACATCATCTGGAAAATCGTGTTGATCCTCGCCGTGGTGGTGGTGTTCACGGTCGCCATCATCCCGACGGAGAACAACCCCGAGCCGATCCGCCGCGGGCTCGATCTCAAGGGCGGCATCCATCTGGTCATGCGGGTGAACGTCGGCGAGGCTTTCAGCCTCGAGACCGACCAGGCCATGAACACGCTGCGTTCGCAGGCCACCACCCAGAACCTGCCGGTTCCGGCCACCCGCCGCCTCACCCCCACCACCTTCGTGGCGTCGTTGCCCGCGGGCGTGAATTCGGGTCCGTACGAGCGCATCGCCTCGGACTTCCTCCCCTCCTTCACGCTGAGCCGTGTGGGTGAGGAGCTGCGCTTCACGATGAAGTCGCAGTCCTCGCAGTCGCTGCAGCACGACACGGTGGAGCAGGCCGTGGAGGCGATCGACCGCCGCGTGAACGCCCTCGGCGTCACCGAGCCGATCATCGTCCCCGAGGGCGAGGATCGCATCGTCATCCAGCTCCCGGGCGTGGATGATCCGGCCCGTGTGAAGGAAATCATCAAGACCACCGCCCAGCTCCAGTTCCGCATCGTGGAAGGCGCTTCCGCCCCGACCGCCGAGGCGCTGTACGCGTCGCTTCCCGCGAACGTGCGTGCCGATGTCGACATCCTCCCGGGCAGCAGCGTGGACGATCTCGGCCGCGTGAGCGGCGTGACCTACTACGCGGTCCGCAAGAACGTCCCGGTCAGCGGCCGCGATCTCAAGAACGCGCGCGTGCAGAAGGGTCGCGTGGGCGAGCCGGTCATCGGCTTCTCGCTCACCCCCGAGGGCGCGCCGAAGTTCGGCGAGCTGACTCGGACCAACGTCAACCGCCAGTTGGCCATCGTGCTGGACAACAAGGTCGTCTCCGCTCCGAACATCCATAGCGAGATCACCAACGAGGGCGTGATCGAGGGACGCTTCACCCAGCAGGAAGCCGCCGACCTGGCGCTCGTGCTGCGCAGCGGCTCGCTCCCCGCCTCCCTGACCACGCTCGAAGAGCGCACCGTCGGCCCTTCGCTCGGACGCGACTCCATCCGCCAGGGCTTCATGGCCTCGGCCATCGGCTTCGGCCTGCTGGTGCTGTCGATCATCCTCTACTACCGCGGCGCGGGTGTGAACGCGGTGTTCGCGCTCCTGCTCAACCTGATCATCCTCCTGGGCATGATGGCCTTCTTCAAAGCCACCCTGACCCTGCCCGGCATCGCCGGCATCATCCTGACCCTGGGCATGGCCGTCGATTCCAACGTGCTGGTCTTCGAGCGCATCCGTGAAGAGATGCGCGAGGGCAAGACCGTGCGCGCCTCCATCGACCAGGGCTTCACGCGGGCCTTTGCCACGATCATCGACACGCACATCACCACGATCCTCTCCGCGCTGTTCCTCTTCCAGTTCGGCACGGGACCCATCAAGGGATTTGCGGTCACCCTCCTGATCGGTCTCGGAGCGTCCGTGTTCACGGCCTTCTTCGTGTCACGCATGATCTTCGACATCGTCTACAAGCCGACCGATCGGCCCAAAGAGCTCAGCATCTAAGCGGCGAAGGACCACACCATGCAGATCTTCGAGAATCCCAATTACAACTTCATCAAGTACCGCTGGCACGCGGCCATCGTCTCGCTGCTGCTCATCGGCGCGGGCGTGGCGCTGTTCCTGACGCGCGGCGTCAACGTCGGCGTCGATTTCGCCGGCGGCGCGAACATCATCCTGAAGTTCAAAGAGGCGGTCCCGCTGGCTCAGCTTCGCGGCGAGCTCTCCGAGGCCACGCTCCAGCAGTACGGCAAGACGCAGGACAACTCGGTGCTGATCCGCCTCCCGCAGCAGAAGGGCGAAGGCGACTACGCCGGCGCGATCGTGCAGAAGCTCCAGGCCGACTTCAACCCTGAAGCGGCCGGCAAGCTCGATCTCAACTACCGAGGCCGCGACCAGCTGGCGGCACTGATGATCCAGGCCGATCCCGATCACCGCGGGTCGAATCCGGCGGCGCAGGAGCATTACCGCACCGTGGCCAAGGCGGTCATCGACAAGCGCTCCGAGCTGGGCATCTTCCACAACATGTCCGAGGTCAAAAGCGTCGCCGGCGTGACCGCGCCGGTGGCCACCGAGCTCGATGGCAAGACCTTCCTGGGAAGCTTCAACGTCCTCAACCAGGAGACGGTCGGTCCTCAGGTCGGCGGTCAGCTGCAGCAGAAAGCGCTGTGGGCGATCATCCTCTCGTCGCTGGCCATGGGGCTTTACATCTGGCTCCGTTTCGACTTCGTCTTCGGCGTGGCGGCCATCATCTGCATCATTCACGACGTGGCCATCGCCCTGGCCTTCATGCTGGCGCTGAACCTGGAGTTCTCGCTGAACGTCGTGGCCGCCGTGCTGACCATCGTCGGCTACTCCGTCAATGACACGGTGGTCACCTTCGACCGCGTCCGCGAGAACCGCCGCAAGATCAAGAAGCCGATGTCGCTGGGCGAGCACCTCAATCTGGCCATGAACCAGACGCTCTCGCGCACGATCCTCACCTCGGGCACGGTCTTCCTGGTCCTGCTGGCCATGCTCGCCTTCGGCGGTGAAGTGATCCGCAGCTTCTCCTGGATCCTCACCATCGGCGTCGTCAGCGGCACCTACTCGACCCTGTACATCGTGCCCGCCGTCGTCGTGGGCTGGGACGAGTGGCGCACCCGCCGTCGTCCGGTCGCCGCGGCCCGCCCCGAGCCTCGCGACGAAGCGCCGGCCCGGAAGCGTCGCGCCAGCTAGTCCGATTTTCCATCGATTCTCAAACGGCGGGCGAGAGCCCGCCGTTTTCGTTTTCGGGATGAGTCGGTTGCTGGTTGCTGGTTGCTGGTTG
>JBDTOZ010000268.1:0-2367 GCA_039932995.1 Acidobacteriota bacterium
TTCGCCTTCAGGTAATCGCGGTTCATGCGGGCGATGAAGTTGACGGAGATTTCTTTGGGGCAGACCGCTTCGCACTCGCGGAAGAGGGTGCAGCTTCCGAAGTAGCTCTCCATCACTTCGACCATCTTGACCACGCGCTCGTAGCGCTCGGGCTGTCCCTGCGGGAGGAGGCCGAGGTGGGAGACCTTGGCGGCGGTGAAGAGCTGGCCGGCGCCGTTGGGGCATTGGGCGACGCACGCGCCGCACTGGATGCACTCGGCGGCGTCCATGGCCGTCTCCTGCACCGGCTTGGGAATCGGGTGCATGTTCGCTTCGACCGCGCTGCCGGTGTGCGCGGAGATGAAGCCGCCGGCGGCGATGATCTTGTCGAGGGCACTGCGGTCCACGATGAGGTCTTTGATGACCGGAAAGGCCCGCGCGCGCCACGGCTCGACCATCACGGTGTCGCCATCGTTGAAGTGGCGCATGTGCAACTGGCAGGTGGCGGTGCCGCCCATGGGGCCGTGGGCAGTGCCGTTGATCATCATCCCGCACGAGCCGCAGATGCCTTCACGGCAATCGTGCTCGAAGTGGATGGGCTCCTCGCCCTTTTCCGTCAGACGCTCGTTGACCACATCGAGCATCTCCAGAAAGGACGCATCGGGGCTGATGCCGTCGGCTTTGTATTCGACGAAGTTGCCCTCGCTGCTGCGGGATTTCTGCCGCCAGACCTGTAACGTGAGATCCATCAGATTCTCCAGTGACGCAGACCGAGCATCCGGCACTCGGCATTCGGCACTCTTTCTCCTCTTACTTGTAAGACCTCGCGGCCAGTTTCACTTCCTCATACACCAGCGGTTCCTTGTGCAGCACCGGCTCCGCTCCCTCGCCCTTGTACTCCCAGGCGGCCACGTAGAGGAATGCATCGTCGTTGCGCTCCGCCTCACCGTCCGCGGACTGGTATTCGACGCGGAAGTGGCCGCCGGCCGATTCTTCGCGATGCAGGGCGTCGATGCACATCAGCTCGGCCAGCTCGAAGAAGTCCGCCACGCGGCCGGCCTTCTCCAGGGCCTGATTCGGCTCTTCGTTCGTGCCGGTCACGCGTACGTCCCGCCAATACTGCTCGCGCAGCTCGCGGATCAGGCCGAGGGCCTTCTTCAATCCCTCGGCGGTCCGGGCCATGCCGCAGTACTCCCACATGATCGAGCCCAGTTCCTTGTGGTACGAGTCGACGCTGCGCGTGCCCTTCGCGTCGAGCAGCCGGGCCACGCGCTCGCGCACTTCCTTCTCCGTCTGGGCGAAGGCCGGATGCTTCGGATCGACCTTCTTGCCGAACTGCGTGGCCAGGTAGTCGCCGATGGTCACGGGCAGGACGAAGTAGCCGTCCGCGAGGCCCTGCATCAGCGCGCTGGCGCCGAGGCGGTTCGCGCCGTGGTCGGAGAAATTTGCCTCACCGATGCAATAGAGGCCGGGAATGCTGGTGCCGAGGTTGTAGTCCACCCACAGGCCGCCCATCGAGTAGTGCGGCGCCGGATAGATGCGCATGGGTGACTCGTACGGATCCTCCGCGGTGATGTCCGCATACATCTCGAAGAGATTGCCGTAGCGCTCTTCGATGAGGGGCCGGCCCAGACGCTGGATGGCGTCGGCGAAGTCGAGATAGACGCCCCGTCCCGAGGCCCCGATGCCGCGGCCTTCGTCGCAGACTTCCTTGGCCGCGCGCGAGGCGATGTCGCGGGGAGCCAGGTTGCCGAAGCTGGGGTACTTGCGCTCCAGGTAGTAATCGCGCTCGCTCTCCGGGATCTCCTTCGGCGTGCGCTTGTCCCCTTGCGCCTTCGGCACCCAGATGCGGCCGTCGTTGCGCAGCGATTCGGACATCAGCGTGAGCTTGGACTGGAAGTCGCCGCTTTGCGGGATGCAGGTCGGATGGATCTGCGTGTAGCAGGGATTGGCGAAGGCCGCCCCGCGCCGGTGGGCGCGCCAGATGGCGGTGGCGTTGCAGGCCATGGCGTTGGTGGAGAGATAGAAGACGTTGACGTAGCCGCCGGTGCCGAGGACCACCGCGTCGGCGGCATGGGTCTCGATCTCTCCGGTGACCAGGTCCCGGGTGACGATGCCTTTGGCCTGGCCGTCGACGACGACGAGGTCGAGCATGTCGTGACGGTTGTACTGCTTGACGTTGCCGAGTGCGATCTGGCGCTCCAGGGCCTGGAAGGCGCCCAGCAGGAGCTGCTGGCCGGTCTGGCCGCGCGCATAAAACGTACGCGAGACCTGCACGCCGCCGAAGGAGCGGTTCTCGAGCTGGCCGCCGTATTCGCGCGCGAAGGGCACGCCCTGCGCGACGGCCTGGTCGATGATGTTCACGGAGAGCTCGGCCAGGCGGTAGAC
>JBDTOZ010000269.1:0-5564 GCA_039932995.1 Acidobacteriota bacterium
CGGGACCATCGACCGTAACGCGTCCGCCTCAACCCGGGCCGCGCTACCATGCAGCTCCTATGGATCACGCCGTCGCCCTGGTTCAGGCGTACCTTCAACTCAACGGTTACTTCACCTCCGCCGAATATCCGATCATCGCCAGCGCGGGCCGCAACGGGTTCCGCACGATCACGGACATCGACATCCTGGCCTTTCGTTTTCCGACCGGTGAGCCGCTGGCGCAGAAGGCGCGGCAGGCTCCCAAGGGGCTGGATGTGTCGGGACTCGACTCCGGCCTGGCCGTTCCGAAAGGACAGATCGACATGGTCATCGGCGAGGTCAAAGAGGGCCGCGTCGGAATCAACATGGGCATCCGCGATCCGGAAGTGCTGCGCACCGTGATCAATCGCTTCGGCGAAGTCGGCGACACCGACCGCGTCGTCGAGGCGCTGCTGCGCACGGGAGTGGCCGTGATTCCTCCCTCCTACACGGTTCGCCTCATCGCATTCGGCTCGTTCCCTCCCGGCGAGCAGGTGCCGCCCTGCCGCATCATCAGCCTCGGTCACGTGCTGCAGTTCCTGCAGGACTACGTGCGCAAGCACTGGCACGTGCTCCGTCACCTGCAGTTCAAGGATCCGGCCTTCGGCTTCCTCATGACCCTCGAGAAAGCACGACGCGGGGGCGCCGGACGGCGCGGCCAGCAGGGAGTGGAGATCGTTCCGCCCACCGGTGACGAGCCCGCGGCACCCGGGCGCCGTAAAGGCGAGCTGCCGCCCAAGTGAGAGGCCGGTCGACCCCTCAGTCCGAGACCACCACTCGATTCCGCCCCTGGCGTTTCGCCTCGTAGAGAGCCTCGTCCGCGAGGCGCACCAGTTCTTCGGGACCTCTCCCGTCGGGCGAAGGAATCAGCGTCGACACGCCGATGCTGACCGTGAGCTCGTGAAACGGTGAGGCAGGATGAGGGACATGCAACGCGGCCACGAGGTCGCACAGCATCCACGCCAGCCGATTGGCGTGCTCGCCGTCGGTTTGAGGAAGGAGCACCGCGAACTCCTCACCCCCGTAGCGCGTCACCAGATCGCCGGCACGCTGCAGGGCGTCGCACAGAGTCCGGGCCACGCGACGCAGACATTCATCCCCCGCCTGATGACCGGCGCTGTCGTTGAAGGCCTTGAAGAAATCGATGTCGAGCATCAGCAGCGACAACGTGTTTCCGCCCCGTGCCGAACGCCGCCATTCCACGGCCAGGGTGTCGTCGAAATGACGGCGGTTGGCGATGCCGGTCAACCCATCCTGCGAAGAGATGCGTTGCAGCGTCTCCACGGCGCCGGCCAGGTATTCGTTGGCGATCTTCAGTGCATCGGTCTTCGACTCCAGTTGGCGTGTGGTGTCGGCCAGACGTTCGTTCACCGAGGCCATGTGGATCGCGCCCGCCACCTGATCGGCGAAGGCCTCGAAGGCCAGCATGTTGGCCGGCGTGAAGACGTCCGCGGAAACGCTCTCGAGATTCAGCACGCCCAGCGCCTTCTGCTGAAAAAGGATCGGCACGACCAGCTCGGAGGCGACGCGGGCGTTCAGCGAGATGTACTCCGGATCGAGGGTCACGTCGGCGACGTATTGCGTCATGGTGGAGCGCAGGCAACGTCCGACCACCCCGCGATCGAGAGGCAGGCGTTGCGCGGGCAGGATGAAGGCTTCCCCGGCCAAGGCGGTGTGAACGAGCTCGCCGGACGGCTCATCGAACATGATCACCGCCACGAGCTCGAGCGGAAAGCGTTCGTGGATGTAGCGGACCACGCGGTCGAGCAACTCCTGCAGGTCGGTGGCCTGCAGCGCGGTGCGGGAGACCTCGCTCATCATCTGCATGAGCCGCGCTCGCTCGCGCAGCTCGTCGTAGAGCTGCGCGTTGGCGATCGCGCCGGCAATCTGGTCGGCCACGGTCTCCAGGATCTCGAGCTGGCCCTGGAACGCGGCCCGCCGCGCGCTCTCCAGATTGAGGACGGCCACGATTCGTCCGTGGTGCATGACCGGAACGCACAGCTCCGAACGCGCGCCGGGCATGGTCTCCACGTAATTGGGCGAGAGATGCACGTCGTCGAGCAACACGGAACATCCCGAGGCCGCCACCTCGCCCACCACGCCGCTCCCCAGTGGACGGCTGTAGCCGGGATAGACCGCGGTCTCGGCGATCCCGCTCAGAGCCTCGCAGACGAAGACCTGCCGTTCGAGGTCGATCGAGACCAGGGCCACGAACTCCCACCCGAAGGTGTGCATCAGCGCATCGGTGATGCGCTGCAGCATAGGACGCAGCTCGAGGTCGAGCGAGGCGATGCGGGCCACGTCGTTCAACAGCTCGAGGGAGCGCCGGTCAACGCCGGACGCGGGTCGGACGTCCGCGCCTCCGGCTTCGGGAATGGGCATTTGCGGAAGTCTACGCCTACGCATTGACCGCGACACAGAAGAGCGGCAAAGCCGCTTTGCAGCACGGCGGCGCGACCGCCGCATTCCAAGTGACTTCGCCGGTCCCGGCCTGATACCGTTTGGCCATGCGACTTGCGTTGACTCTTCTCCTGGCCGCGACCGCCTTCGCACAGAACGACCCGCAGTACACCGCGGAGATCCTGAAGAACACCACGGAGACGCGCTTTCTCACGGAGCTCGTCGATCACCTCCCGGCCTCCGACACCGTCCCCTCGCCGTTGAAATTCAACGGCTACATCGCCGGCGCGGAAGGGAAGCTCACGTATGCGGCGGACGTCTACCGCTACATGCGCGCGCTCGAGGCGGCCTCGCCGCGGGTGAAAGTGTTCTCCATCGGAAAAACCGAGGAGGGCCGCGAGTTCATCGCCGTGGCCATCGCCAACGAAGACACGATCGCGAATCTCGATCATTACCGCGAGATCACGCGCAAGCTGGCCGACCCCCGCACGCTCACGGACGAGCAGGCCAAGTCGCTCATCGCACAGGGCAAGCCGATCTACTACGTCACCGGCGCCATGCACTCGACCGAGACCGGCAGTCCGGAGATGCTGATGGAGCTGGCCTACCGGCTGGCCGTGGAGGACACGCCGTTCATCCGCGACATTCGCAACGAAGTGATCACGCTCATCACGCCCGTCCTGGAAGTCGACGGGCGCGAGCGCCAGGTCGACCTCTGGCACTATCGCGAGGCCAATCCCAAGCTCCCCACCCCGCCCCTCGTCTACTGGGGCAAGTACGCCGCTCACGACAACAACCGCGATCAGATCAGCCTCGGCCTGGCCCTGAGCCGCAACGCCATGAAGGCGTACAGCGACTTCCACCCCCAGGTCATGCACGACCTGCACGAGTCCGTCCCCTTCCTCTACATCTCCACCGGCACCGGGCCCTACAACCCCGCGCTCGATCCGATGATGATCGACGAGTGGCATCGCATGGGCTTCCACGAGATGGACGAGCTGACCCGTCGTGGACTGCCCGGCGTCTGGCTGCACGGCTTCTGGGATGGCTGGGCTCCGAACTACATGTTCTGGGTCGGCGCGGGACGCAACACCATCGCCCGCTTCTACGAGACCTTCGGCAACCGCTGGCCCACCACCGAACGCCGCGTCGTGCGCGGCGCGTCGGAGCGCACGTGGTACCGGCAGAATCCCGCGCTCCCCGAGGTGCGCTGGTCGCTGCGCAACAACGTCAACTTCCAGCAGTCGGCCCTGCTCTTCGGACTGCATGACATGGCCGAGAACCGCGAGCGCTTCCTGGAGCGTTTCTGGACCATGGGCCGCCGCGCCGTGGCCAAGGCCGCGAACGAAGGACCGGCCGCATGGGTGCTCGACGCGGGACAAAAACGCCAGGGACAACTACGCGAGCTGCTGGACCTGCTCGACCAGCAAGGGATCGAGATCCAGACCGCCGACGCAGCCTTCTCGATTCTGCCGAACTGGCCTCCCGCCAAACCCGCCGACACGAAGACGGACGCGCCCGCGGAACCGAAAGAGCCGAAGAACGCCAAGGACGTGAAGAACGCGAAAGACCCGAAGAACGCGAAAGATCTGAAGGAAACGAAGCCCGAGCCGGTGAAGTTCGCCAAGGGCTCCTACATCATCCGCATGGATCAGCCTTACTCACGTCTGGCGGACACGCTCCTCGACGTGCAGTACGTCCGCGGAGAGGAAGAGGTGTACGACGACACCGGCTGGACGCTGGGCTACCTGAAGAACGTCACCACGCTGCGCGTGGCCAATCCCGACGTGTTGAAGATCAAGATGTCGCGCTGGGCCACGGGCGGCGTGAAGCCGGCCGCGCCCAAGCTCACCGAAAACTTCGCCGAGGCCGCCTACGCGCGGCAACGCTTCTCGGACAAGAGCGCCAAGCTGCCCCGCATCGCCGTCATGCACACCTGGCTCACCACCCAGAACGAGGGATGGTGGCGCCTGGCTCTCGAGTCGATGAACGTGCCCTTCGACTACATCTCCACTCAGGACATGTCCTCGATGACCAACGTGCGCGAGAAGTACGACGTGGTGCTCTTTCCGCCCGTGGGCCGCTCCTCGCAGGACATCGTCAACGGCTACGCTCCCGGACCGCCGCTCCCCTGGAAGAAGACCGCGCTCACCCCCAACCTCGGCGTCGACGAGACCGACGACATGCGTCCCGGCCTCGGCCTCTCCGGAGTGCAGAATCTCCAGACCTTCGTCGAAGAGGGCGGCCTTCTCATCACCTCCCTCGACACCTCCGTCTGGGCCATCGATTACGGACTGGCGCGCTGGGTGCGCGTCGTCGACACCAAAAAACTCCAGGCGCCCGGCACCATCGTCCGGGGCACGGTGACGGACAAGACCCATCCGATCGCGAAGGGCTACGACGAGATGATTCCGCTCTACTTCGCCGGAGACCCCGTCTTCCGCGTCGGCCTGCGGGACGACCCGCCGCCGAGCTCGCGGCCCAGCGGGCGCGGTGGCAAGGACGATCCCGACGTGCCGCAAGGCCGGCCCTTCGTCGCCACACCGGAACGGCCGAAGCCCGAGCCCGGCGAAGCGGGCTTTCAACTCCCCGAAGACGCGCCATGGAACGCCGAAGTGAACATGCCCCGCCCCGAAGATCGCCCGCGTGTGGTGATCTCGTTCGCGGAAAAAGATCTGCTCCTCTCCGGCATGCTCGAAGGCGCCGACGAGCTGGCCGGCAAACCGGCCGTCATCGACGCTCCGCGCGGCAAGGGCCACGTCATCCTGATGTCGACCAACCCGATGTGGAGAATGAACACGTCCGGTTCTTACGCATTGGTGATGAACGCGATTCTCGAGATGGCCAGCGCGCCGTAGTTGTTGCTGGTTGCTGGTTGCTGGTTGCTCCGGGCTCGCGGACGGGAGTGCGCTGAGGGAAGCCTCTGTGGAGCGGTGGACTTGAGTCCACCGGGCACTCGCGACGCGCATGCCGAAGCCGGGTGAGGCTCTCGGGACGGCCGTGCCGGAAGCCTCGTTCCGTGACGCCGCCGCGACGGCAGAGGGGAAGTCCTCGCGAGAGCCACGGTGGACTAAAGTCCACCGCTCCACAGGACAAAGTCCACCGCGGGCAGGATGCCCGCGGCCCCTTACCGGAGTGCCTTGGCG
>JBDTOZ010000270.1:0-3323 GCA_039932995.1 Acidobacteriota bacterium
GGGGCTTTTCGAGTCTCTACCTTTTTCTCATCTCAGCTCTTCGCTTCTTTCAGGCTTAGTGCCGTCGTCTGTGCCCGGCGAGCTACGGTTGCGGGCGACAATGAGCGCCGAAAACGCTCCCACCGTCCTCGGCAGCGCGCGTGTCTCCCTTAAAGTATCTGACCCAGCGCGGCTCTACTACGATCACGCGGAGGTGCATCGCGACCAAGTGACGGCATCACGACTCATCGACGCGTTAGGGATCACGACAGACGGCATGGAAGTTGGTGACCTGGACCCCGACGAATGGGGGTACGTCGTCGTGTACTTTCGAACAGCGGGCCGAGATCAGGTCGGAGACCCCCAATCCTGCGACCGCGGGCTACTACTCGCTGGCGATCCATTCGAGATTGCAGCATCAATTCGCAACGATCAACGCATCGCCTTGCGAGACGTGACCTTGCACGTTTACGTCGAAACTCTACCTGACGAGATTCGCATGACGAAGTGGCTTACCAGCTCGGGAGGAGAGATTCAACGCAGCGTATGTCGTTTCGCGGCGCGCGATCTGACGTTGCGATACCAGGACGCTTACGTGTACACAGACATGCTGACGCGCGCATCTCGAGACGCGAGCAGGCTTCTTTCGTCGGGCATGCTCATCGGTGACGTACCTGCGGGCACAGAACGGTACGTGCGAATCCGGTACGAAGTCGTACCCTCGACGAACTCTGAAGAGCGTAATGCCTACTGCAGTTGCACGACGGCCGACGGACGGACGCAGACTCCAACGTTGAACCGATGAAGGGTGCGGGGCCCACTTGAGCAGCGCTCTCATGCCGCTCGCTTCTCGTGGTCAGTCTCGTGGACTGATTCTGGCGCACCCGGCGCCCTCGGCCGTATCACCCGACATTGGGGGAGTGAATAGGTAGCTAATGCTGACCTTGAGGGACTTGCCTGGACGGCGGCATGCGTGAACTGCTGCGGGAGCAAGTCCGGCTGGATGCAACACCTGCTATCGGCTACCTGCCGAACCAACGCCCCAGCGTTCCGCGAGCCTAAGCGGCGTGGCTCAGGGTGGGGAACTGGCGCGCTGAGTCACTCCTTCAGGGAGTAGTGGCAGAATGAGTGCTGCGCGTGGGCCACGCCCACACTGGAAAGGACTTGCGAAGAGGTCAAGAAAGGCATGCACGAGAAGGCAGCCGAAGGCGGCTGGCCGACCCCGGCGCCACTCGGCTACCGGAACAACCGACGACCCGAAGGCATCGAACCCGACCCCGAGAAAGCACTGCTCGTCATCGAACTCTTCGAGGCAGAGCGACTGGCGCGTGCAGCCAAAAGGACGTCGCGAAACTCGCCAGCAAGATCGGCCCGGGCGGCCGGCGCGGTAAACCGATCGCCCGCAGCATATCGCCATCCTCCTCGCCAACCCCGTCTACACCGGCACCTTCCATTGGGGTGGCAAGACCTACGAGGGCAAGTACGACCCCTCATCTGCAGAGCACTCTTCGATGACGTCCAGGATGTCCTCGCCGAACGCCCCCGACCATGCGCGCGAAAGTACACTTTCACGTACACCGGCATGATCACGTGCACCACGTGCAACGGCCTCCTCGTCGGAGACCGCAAGAAGCACAAGTACACCTACTACGCGTGCAACAGTGCCGCACGGACTACCCCGAAGGCTTTTTTCGATCACCACACTGCGAGCACCCTCGAATGCCTCGCGATACCTGACGACATGACCTACTTCCTACTCCACGAACTCGGTGACTGGTACGACGCGACCACGACCCCGCAGACCACCAGCGCCGAACGACTGCGCAAACGCGCCACGGAGCTCGCATGCTCCAGGCGGCCAGTTACGAGGAGAAGCTCCTTGGGCGCATCACAGAGGACACGTGGCAGTCGTTTCAGGACCGCTGGCAGCAGGAACTCTATAAGTTAGAACACGCGCTCGCAGCAAGCGCACCGGCCCTGCAGCGCGAGGAGTTCCTCGCCGCCGCACACCGGCCTATCGAACTCCGCGCAAACCGCGGCACGTCAGTGCCTTACGCAGAACGCAACCGGAAGCGCGAAGTCCTGCGCGCGCTCCTATCGAACTGCGCGATGAACGACGGAACTCTCACCGTGGCGATGAGATCGCCGTACGGCGCACTCACGAAAATGAAGGAAGGTGCCGCCGTGGCTGGGAGACAGGGAGTCGAACCCCGATTGAGCGGTTCAGAGCCGCTTGTCCTACCATTGAACGATCTCCCAGTGCTGGCAGGGCGTGGATGCTACACGGCGGCTAACGCGAGGGTCAAGGGTCTCATTCCAGGCGCGAAACGCCCCTCCCCGTGTCACAATCTCCGGCAGGAAACGACCATGCTGCCCGAGGTTTTCGAATGTCCGACGTGCCAGCGCCAGTTCGTCGTCGAGCTGGTCGAGAACGCTGAGGACCAGTCCATCCACTGCCCCCAGTGCAAGCGCTACCTCGGGGAGAAGGACCTGCACTTCGTCATCGTCACCGAGATCGACGAGCTCTCCGAGCGCCTCCAGTTCGAGCGCGACCGCCTCGAGCGCGACCAGGCCGTCTACTCCATGACCGACTGCGACGCCGAGCTCAAGACCTACGGCAACGAGCTCCACAAGGTCGTGAACATCCTCCGCCGCACCCTGGCCGATCTGGATGCCCTCAAGTCGACGTACCGCTGATCCGGCCGGCGTTCGCCCCCTGGAGGCCACGTGACGCGCATCGGTCCCCTGGACGGCATCCTCGTGGCCGACTTCACGCGCGTGCTGGCGGGGCCTCTCTGCTCGCAAATGCTGGCCGATGAGGGGGCGCGGGTCATCAAGGTCGAGGAGCCCCGCGGGGGGGATGAGACGCGGCGGTGGGGGCCTCCCTACGTCGACGGCTTCAGCACGTACTTTCTCTCGGTGAACCGCAACAAGGAGTCGCTGGCCCTCGATCTTCGCGTCGAGGCGGACCGCGCCCTCGCCCGCGCGCTCATCGAACGGGCGGACGTGGTCATCGACAATTTCCTCCCCGCGCAACGCACGGCCCTTGGGCTGAGTGAGCTGCCGGCGACGAAGGTGCACTGCTCGATCACCGGCTTCGACGTCGACACCGCCGAGGCGCAGACGCCGGGGTATGACCTCCTGGCGCAGGCCGGGACAGGGTGGATGTCGATCACCGGCGCGGTGGACGGCGAGCCGGCCAAAGTGGGAGTGGCCCTCGCGGATGTGCTCACCGCGCACTACGCGCACGGGGCAATCCTGGCCGCGCTGGTGGCGCGGGAGCGCAGCGGCCGCGGTGCCCGTCTGGAGGTCTCGATCTTCGGTGCGGCGCTGGCCTCCCTGGT
>JBDTOZ010000271.1:0-3010 GCA_039932995.1 Acidobacteriota bacterium
ATCAAGCGAAGTCCACTTTGAAACCGGGAGTTATTGCTGCGTGAACCCTAACGCTGCCCGGCGGTCGTGTCACGCAGGTGTCGTACGACCCGAACGGCAACGTCACGTCCATCACGCCGCCAGGCCGTCCGGCACACGCTTTCACCTACACGCCGGTCGACCTCCTCGAGAGCTACGCCGCACCTGATGCGGGCGAAGGTGGTGCGACGACCCGTTTCCAGTACAACCGCGATCGCGACCTCACCGCCATCGTACAGCCGGACGGTACGACGATCGTCCTCGACTACGACGCTGCTGGCCGGCTTGCAAGTGTCCTGTATCCGGAGGATGCGCGCACGTACGGCTATCATCCGACGACGGGACAGCAGACTTCCATCACATCGAACGCGGGCGCGCTCGGCTTCGAGTTCGACGGCTTCCTGCCGACGAACACTACGTGGACCGGGTCGATCAACGGGAGCTACGCGCGGACGTACGACAACAACCTCTGGGTCGTCGCCGACCACGTGACGGGTGCCGGCTGCGCGAGTAACCCGGCCTGCAATGCCGTCGCGTACCCCTACCACAACGATGGCCTTGGAACGGCCGCAGGGCCGCTCACGATCGAACGCGACCCCGCCTCTGGCCGCGTCGCCAGCACGTCGATCGGGGCCGTCGTCGACCGCTACACCTACAACGAATTCGGTGAGGTCACGAGCCACGCGATCGCCGTGCAGGGCACGACGATCATCGCGTTCGTCTTCACGCGCGACGCAGGCGGACGCATCACGAAGATCGTCGAGACCCTCGGCACCTCCAGCCGGACGCGCGATTTCAGCTACGACGAGGCGGGGCGGCTTGCCACGGCGACATGGAACGAATCGCAGACGGTCACCTACAGCTACGACGCGAACGGCAACCGCATCGCGCGCCGAACGGGCACGGTGACGGAGAGCGCTCGGCACGATGCGCAGGATCGCCTGCTCTCCTTCGGCCCGTTCTCTTACACGTACACGTCAGGCGGGACGCTCTTTAGCCGCATAGAGGGCTCGTACACGACGCGCTTCGACTATGACGCTCTCGGAGAGCTCCGCACGGCGACGCTGCCGGGTGGCTCCGTCGTCGAGTACGTGATCGATGGCCTCGGCCGGCGTGTCGGACGGAAGATCGACGGGCACGTCACGCGCGGTTGGCTGTACGGCGACCAGTACGGCCCGATCGCGGAGCTCGACGCGACCGGTGCAGTCGAGAGCCGCTTCATCTACGCGACCCACGCCACGGTGCCCGACGTGATCGTGCGCAAGACCGGTACGTACCGAATCATCAGTGATCATGTTGGCAGCGTCCGCTTTATCCTGAACGCTGCGACCGGCGAGATGGTGCAGGCGATGGATTACGACGAGTTCGGGAACGTGCTTGCGAGCAGCAACCCCGACTTCCAGACCTTCGGGTTCGCGGGCGGGCTGTGGGACGCCGCGACGGGACACGTGCGCTTCGGCGTTCGCGAGTACGATCCGCGCGCAGGGCGGTTCACCGCGAAAGACCCGATCCTCTTCCAAGGCGGCCAGTCCAACCTTTACGCCTACGCATTCAATGACCCCGTGAACTTCGTGGACCCCTCGGGCCTCGATGTCACGAACAACACGCCGAACATCATCTACGTGAAGGAAGAAACCAGCGACGAAGTGCACCCGGTTCTTCCGGGTCAGACGTGGCGCGGCAAACAAGACGGCTTCACGTCTCCGTACGGGCGGCCGGGACAAGTGTTCAAGACGACACGTAACATTGACGCGACCGCGACCGGCCCCGGATGCACCGTCTCGACGTCGGGGGGAAGCCTCTTCGAGCAAGCCGTGCATGGCCTGCGCGGTGGGTGGAAAGGCGAGGAGTGGCTTCGCGAGCGCCAGAAGGCTGGCGATCCGGGGTGGAACAAGCTCTTCCTCGAGTCGGTGCCGAGCGGTGCGCAGAGCCGACGAAAGGAATGAGCGACCGTGCGCCAGTTTCTGCCGCTCACATCGCCGCTGCATAATTTCAACATCACGGGCGTGACGTATCTCGTCATCGCGGCGGCTGTCGGACTTGTCCTCGGTGTCGTTGTGAGACGGCGGTGGCGTGCGCGCTACGTGGCGTACGCGACCTACGCGGTCGCGGGACTCGCCATTGCGACCGTTGCCCAACACGTGCTCTGCATCTGGATCCTCAAGGTTGATCCGCAGCGAGACACCGGTGGGATTCCGTTGCCAGCCGTCGCGAGCTACGCCACGGAAATCTCGCTCGCGTTGCTCCTCTTTCCCGGCCCCGTCGTGCAGGGGATGCTCCTGCCCTTTATCGCGGGACGAGATCGCGGCTGGTTGCTCGCGCTCGTTACGCTCCTCGTCGTGAGTTACTCCTTCTGGAGCGTGCCGTGGTTCGGCGCGGTCGTTTTTGACTGACGGTACTCCTGTTCACCATGGGATAGCGCGTGTGGATCGCTCACGCGTCGAATGCCCATGCACGGCCTTCTGACGGTCGCGAATCAGCTCTTCGCGCGGTCGATCCTGTAACGCCTCCGCGATCGGCAGCGCCGCGTCGTACGATCTCTCTGCCATCGCCCATTCGCGCAGGTGTTCGTACGCGCGGCCAAGAGCAATCAGACCGTGTAGCTCGCCTCGGCGGTCATGTGAGGACTGTGCGGCGAGGATAGCGTCATTGATCTCGTCGATGCCGCGCTTGTCGCCGCGAATCGCGTGGATGCGTCCGACAGATGCGCGCACAACGACCTCGCCGGCTCGGTACCTGCTGGCGGCGAAGGCTTCCAGCGCGGCCGCGTAGTAGTCCAACGCGTGTTGCCACTCCTTTTCCTCGGCGTAGATGTTGCCGAGGATGCCGAGCGCATTCCCGAGTTCCTGCTGCTGGCCGTGCTCGCGGGAGAGATCCGCTGCGCGCTTCGCGGCAGCTTCAGACTTGCGAAAGTCGCGGAGCCGGAGCGCCACGAGTGCGAGGCTCACCTGATCGGAGAGCTCGCCGCGCCATGCTTCTGCTTTCTGATCCA
>JBDTOZ010000272.1:0-9434 GCA_039932995.1 Acidobacteriota bacterium
TTCGCGGCCGCGTTGAGAATCGAATCTCGTTTTCCCCGGGCCGAGCCCGGGGCTACATTGTTCGACGCGCCTTCGCGCGTCAATTCACCCGGCTGAAGCCGAGTACCAGTACTCTGTTGCCGCCTACGCCAGAATCTTCGTGTCGCGCGAAGAAACTCGAGGTTCGTAGTACACCAGGGCGCCATGAACCGTATTGACTACCTCTTCGACGACGGGGGGATGAACCTGCTCTCGGTCTCTGCCTTGCGGAACATCCGTTCCGCGCTTCCGCGTGAGGCTTCTCTCTTCGTCTTCCGCTCCGGGAGGCCGCGGCTCTTCGCGGCGGGAGCGGACATGGCGGAGATGAGCCGCTTCACGCCGTGGGAGGCCTACTCATTCGCGGAAGCCGGACAGGAGCTCTTCGACGCCATCGAGCGTCTGCCTTGCGTGACGGTGGCGCTCATCGACGGGGATTGCTTCGGGGGCGCGCTCGACCTGGCACTGTCGTTCGACCTGCGCTTCGTCACGCCTCGCTCGCGCTTTGCCCATCCCGGCTCCCGTCTGGGCATCGTCACCGGCTTCGGCGGAACGTCGCGCTGGCGGAACGTCCTGACCCGGCGCGCCGCGAACCAGCTCTTCCTCGCCAACCGCGTTCTCTCCGCCACGGAAGCTTTGGCGCTCGGTCTGGCCGATCGCGTGGCCCCTTCGCATGAAGAAGAGCTCCTGCGCCTGGAGGGACTGGACGTGCGGATGGTCAAGGAGTTGACCTTGCACGCTGAAGGGTCGACGCGGGAGCAGGTCTATCTTCGCGCGTGCGCCACTTTCCCGCGAACGAGTCCATGAGCAACTAGAGCGTGCGAGAGAGCTCGCGTCACAGTTTCAATTCGCGAAACGCCTTCGGCAGCTCTGCTTCGAAGGTGACTCTCTTGCCCGTGCGGGGATGGACGAAGCCCAGGCGCCGGGCGTGGAGGGCCAGGCGGGCCAGCTCCAGGTCGCGGCCCTTGCCGTACATCGTGTCGCCGACGAGCGGATGGCCGGCCTCGGCCAGTTGCACGCGGATCTGGTTGCGGCGCCCGGTCTCCAGCGTCACTTCGAGCATCGAATAGCGGCGGCCGCTGGCGATGGTTCGATAGTGCGTGATGGCCTCTTTCCCTTCCGCGGGATCGGCGACGCTGCGCACGCGAAGATTGCGGTCCTCGGCCAGGTAGGAGCGGAACGTGCCCGACGACTCGCGCAGCTTCCCATAGACGATGGCCACATAAATGCGGTCGATGTCATGCCCGGCGAAGAGTTCCTGCAGCCGGTCCCGGATGAAGGCGTTCTTGGCGAAGACGAGCACGCCCGAGGTGTCGCGGTCGAGGCGATGGACGTGATGAATGCTGCCCTCGCCGCCGAGGTAGTTGTTGAGGAAGGTCTCCACCGTCTCGTACTTCACCTCCTCGGTGGGGACGGTGAGCAGGTGCTCGGCCTTGTCGACGACGATCAGATCCGCGTCTTCGTAAAGAATGCGCACGCGCGGGTCGATGCGATGCACGTTGGCCCCGACCTCCACGAGGTCATGCGGATTCAGCTCGCGCTTGGCGTTGCGCTCCGGCATGCCGTTCACGCGCACGCGGTCGTTCTGCAGCATCGTGCGAAGGGTCGTCTTCGAGGAGTCGGGGAAACGCTCCTGCAGGAGGTCGAGGAGGAGGGGCACGCCCGGAACGCTATCACGCGCGTGCAGTGACCTGCCGGCGATGCGTCCGGACCGCCGGTGACCCCCTCCGCCCGAACGTCCGCCCCGGTGTCAATAGGAGGGCTCCCTCGAAACGGACGCCGAGCGAAGGGGGTTACATCCGTTAGACGGCCATAGGCCGCCGTTTTCTCGCCCGGGGAAAAGAATTCGGATTGCTCCCCCAAACGCCCCAAAGAATCGGGTCGGGTGTCTTCTCCCGTGGAGGTCATTTCCCGTGAGACGTCGCCTCGCTGTTGCGGTCGGATTGCTTTGGATGGGGATGGCCGCGCAGGCGCAGGAGCGCGGCGCGGTGGACTGGGTGTTTCTCGTCGATACGTCGCAGTCGATGCGGGGCGTAGGCGGGACGAAGGACATCTTCGGCGACGTGAAGGCGGCCCTGCACACGTTCGTGCGCGAGGCCAGCGACGGAGACTCGGTGAGTCTCTACACGTTCGATCGCGGCGTGCAATCGCACGGACTGCGCGACGTGCGCGGGACCTTCGATCGGGAGGAGCTGTTCGGGACCATCGACGAGCTGCAGGCCGATGGCAATCGCACGCACCTCGGCGCGGCCATCGCCAAGGGGCTGGAACGCTCCGAGGCCTTGCTGCAGCGCGGGGATCGGACGCGTGTCCGGGCCATCGTGCTCTTCACCGACGGCAAGGAAGACGTCCGGGGCATTGCCGATCCCGTGTCGATTCCCTCCAACGTCCAACGGGCCCTGAAGAGCAGCCCTCTGATGTTTTTCGTTTCCCTCGGCGAGCACGAGCAACAGCTCGACGATTTTCCGAACGCCACCGTGATCAAGGCGCAGGACGCCGAGGCCATCAAGCGAGTCGCTCATGAGATCCGCGCCGTCGTCGATCCCGAGCCGATTCCGCCGCCGCCTCTCGAGATCCGCGTCACTCCCGCGACGCTCGACTTCGGTGAGATCCAGCAAGGGCAGGCCTCGGTGGAACGGGAGCTCACCATCTTCGCGAATCAACCCACTCAGGTCGCGGTCAGGCTGGCCTCGACGGGCGGCGTCTCGATGACACCGCGCGATCGAGTCGCGGTCGCGCCCAACGCCGACGCGCACGTGCGTGTGAACCTCGACGTCGCCGCGGATGCCACGCCGGGGCCACGAATGCTCACATTCCGCGTCGGCGACGACGCAAGCGCCTCCGGCACGCTCACCGTGGCCAAGCCCTCGGTTCTCCTCCGCGCGGCCCGATGGCTGGCGGCGGCCCTCGTCGTCGCGCTCTTGCTGTGGGGCGCACGGGTCTGGAATGACCGCCGGCACCACCTCGAAGGGGAGCTCGAGATCGTCCAGCCGCGGGTGGCCGCGGATGCGGCCTACGTCGGTCTGCCGGCCCTGCGCGCGAAAGAGGTCAACCTCAGCGCCTTCGTCCCGGCCGAGGTCCTGGCCGGCAACGACGCCCGGCTCTTCGTGCGCCGCGAGAACGGAGCGAAGGCGGTCTGGATCGCGGCGCGGAACGGCACGCTGCGCGTCAACGACGTCGAGACGCCGGCCAGCCCGCTGTACGACGCCGACACCATCCGGATCGGCGATGTCACGTTGCGCTTCAACCGCATTGGCCATGAACGGCCATCACTCCAGGAGGATCCCGCATGAAGAATGATGTCGTCTTTCGTCCCACGGTCGTGATCGGTCTCGGCGGCACCGGCTACGGCACCCTGCTCAAACTGAAGAAGCGCTTCATCGACGCGTACGGCTTCGTCCCGCCGATCATTCGCTTCCTCTCCATCGACACCACGGAGAACACCGAGGGGAACGCACAATCCAGCGGGCCCGAAGGGACGCTCGAGCATCACGAGCGGCTGGTCCTGCAGGTCGGCAGCCCCGCGGCCCTGGTGGGCGGGCAGAACGACCACATCGACGAGTGGTGGCCTGACGGCATCCCCACGCAGGCGATCATCGCCGGCGCCGGCCAGGTGCGTGCCCGCGGCAGGCTGGCGCTCTTCGCCCACGCCTCGGACGTGTTCTCGCGCATCCGCAGGGCGGTGGACGACGTGCGGAACATCCGCAACCAGAAGCAGATGTACGCCGATCAGTTCCAGGTCTCGACGCGGGCCGGTGTGGAGGTGCACATCGTCAGCAGTCTGGCCGGCGGCACGGGCAGCGGACTCTTTCTCGACGTCTCATTCATCACGCGCGACATGATCGGCAGCGACGAGCAGTCGAACTTCACCGGCACTCTTCTTCTGCCCGGCCTCTTCACGCGCTACGCGGGCGTGGCCCTGGTCAAGCCGAATGCGTACGGCGCGTTGAAGGAGATCGAATATCTCTCCACGATGCGCACCAGCTTCCCCATCAACTACGGGGCGCGCCGCGTCGAAGTGAGCCGGCCACCCTTCGACGTGGTCTATCTGATCGACAGCATCAACGAGCAGGGCCGCACGGTGATGGAGCAGCAGGATCTGATCGGACTGATCGCCGACGGCATGTACGTGCAGATCGCCTCGCAGATCGGGACCGACAGTGCGAACGCCGTCGACAACATCAAGACTCAGATCGCCACCTCGGGCCGGGTCAAGGGCCGCTCGCCCCAGTACTGCAGCTTCGGCGTGGCCTCGCTGACCATGCCCAGCTTCGAGACGCTGATGTGGGAGGACGCCAAGCGTCTGGTCAATGACGATCTTCTGAACGGTGCCGTCGCCGATGCGGAGATCGAGGAGGAGGTCCAGCGCTTCATCGACCTGAACCACCTGCGCGAAGACGACAGCGATCAGGTGATCGAGGTCCTCAGTCAGCGCGAAGGGGGAGGGCTCCTGCGCTTTCCGATGCCCCTCGGCCAGATGAAGTACGACATCAAGGCGCTGGCCACGATCAAGAACCTGCACACGGTCCACCGTTCCCGGGCCGAGCGCCAGGTCGCGCAGGCCATCTCCACGAACTTCGAGAAACTGCGCGACGACTCGGTGGCCGCGATCAACGCCTGGTGGGAGGTAGCCGTCAACCGCGCGAACGGCTTCACTCGCGCCGAGCGGTTCTTCGAGAAGCTGCAGGCCAAGCTGGAGTGGTACCAGAACATGATGGAGTCGGAGGCCAAGGAGGAGCGGGCCCGGCTGAAGGCGTTGAGCTTCAAGCCCGCCGAGGACCAGATCGCCGAGGCGGTGGGCGCGTTTTTCAAACGCGAGACGCGCATCAAGGCCGCGTGCGAGACCTACGCCGGGATGGCCGGCCGGGAGTCGGAGCTGACCATCCTCGTGTCCCGTCTGGAGAAGGCGGCCGAGCTGTACTCCAACCTGCACGCGCACACGCAGTCGGTGCTCAACAACTGCTACCGGATCCGGGAGAATCTCAACGCCGCGCGCCGATCGTTCGAGCAGCAGTATCTGGACGCCACGAACAGCCGCGGCGCGTCGCGGCTCTTCGAGCAGGTGGTGGCCTTCGATCCCGGCGAGCGACGCCCGAAGCTCACCGGGGAGGACTTCGTGAAGTGGTACGCCGATCATCACAACGGCTCACTCTCGCAGTGGGCCGGAGTGCGGGCGGCGGACGTGTATGCCGACGTGAAGTCCTTCGTGGAGGCGCGCTACGAGCCGCTCACCTCGCTGACGATGGACGACGTCCTGCGCCGCTCCACTCCCGAAGCGGTCTCCCAGCAGCTCAAGCGCCTCGACAACCTGGGCGTGCCCCTCTGGCGTTACGACCTCGGCAAGATCCCGGTGGTGAGCCAGAGCGTCATCAACGAGTTCTACCACTACGGAGTGGCCGAGGCGGAGTCGTCGGTGCTGAAGGAATCGAAGTACGAGGCGGGTGTGCCGAAGGGGAGCGCGGCTCCGTCCATGGTCTCCACACGCGACGCGCGGCGCATCCTGCTCTTCAAGGTCAAGACCGGGATTCCTCTCTTCGCTCTCGCGGAAATGGAGGACCTGGAGCGGGCCTATCTCGATCCGAACAAGGTCATCTCCAACCACATCGACAAGAGGTGGCAGGACCTTCCGAACCTCGTCCCGCGGAGCGGCGACGGAGAGGCGTTGCGCTGGTTTGCGCTGGCGCAGGCGCCCGAGCCGTTCGGTCTGATCCGGCGCGAGGGGACCTGGTACTCCATGAAGTCGAAGAGCGGCCGCCGCGTCGACAACGGAATGGTGCGCCTGGCCCAGGGCCGCGTCCCGGCTTTCACGTCGTTCGAGAAGAACCGCGAGCTGGTGCAGGAAGCGGAGGAGGCTATCGACGTCGTGGTGGCGCGCGAGGGGGCCACGAGGGTGATCCAGATCCTGAAGGAGTACACGGAGACGCTGTCGAAGCAGATGACCGGCGCCGCCGAGCCGGCCGTGAAAGATCAGGTCGAGAGCGAGATCGTGGCCATCGAGGACTACGTCCGGCGCATGGAAACGCTGAGCTGACCGGCCATGCTGAAACCGGTCAGCATTCTCGCCCTCGATGACGCCGCGCTGTCGCTCGCGCACGCCGTGCAGCAACGCGTCGCTACCGCAACGGGACTGGACGAGCTCGTGCAGGTGCGTCCGGTCCTTCACTCCGGGCGGGTCGCCCAGCGACCAGGAGCTGAGGAGCGCTCCGGGTCCGGCGACGACTGGCCACGTGCGATCACCGAGGCCATCGAATCCATCCATGAACGGCGGCAGCGGCCGGAGAGCCCCTTGCGCTCGCGCGAGGATGTGAGCAACCGCGAGCTGGTCCTGCTGGTGGTCTCCTCCGTCGCACCCGCCGCAACGGCGGTCATCGAGGTCGCACAACAGATTCGCGACCTCTACGACATGCGCCGCCTGTCGGCGTTTTTCACGATCGAGATCCTCTGCCTTCTCCCGGGTCTCTTCGCTTCCACCGCCGAGGATTACGGGGCGGCCTACTCTCTCTTGAAGGAGGCCAGCGGCTCCAGCCCGCGGCCGTTCGACGAGTTCTGGCTGCTCGATGCCACCAACGCCAATCGCGTGCATTTCGGCCGGCTCGCGGACGCCCTCGATACGTACGCCGCCGTCGTGGCGGGCGTGTTGACGTTCGAGCCGGAGATGAGCGGCGCGCCCGCGGCGCATCACCCGCGCGGCATGGACCCGACGTTCAGCTCGTTCGGCTACGCGGAGCTCTCGTTTCCCCGCGAGCTGGCCCTGCAACGGGTCGAAGCGCGTCTGGCGGCGGATCTCGTGCGCACGAAGCTCCTGGCGGTGGCCGACCCGCTGCGGACGGCGCCCCAGCTCGCGGCCAAGCAACTCGTGGTCAGTGACGCGTTCGCCGGGCCCTTGTCCCGCATCGCGCTCGAGGCGGGGCAGTCGCTCTTCAAGCGCTTCCAGGTGAGGACCGCGGTCACGGAGACGACGCGCAGCGCGGAGGAGGTCATTGCCGCCGTGCGCGCGGAGCTCCGGGTGCATCGGGAAGGAGCGCACACGAACGAGCTGCACGCCTTGGAGCTGCAGCGGGAGCAGACCGCAAGCGAACTTGCGGCGCTGTTGACCCGAGTGGTCGACGAGACTCTCGACGGCGACGATCACGCTTCCGCGACCGGCCTTCTCGAAGCGCTGCTCGACCCCGCTCCGGACATCCACGCCGGCACGGGCGTCGCGCCGCGGAACCTGGTCACCGAGATCCGGACAGCAACGGCCGCGCTCGACGCGCGCCTGCGGTTCCAGCCCCAGACGGCCGCGAGCGACGCGGCACGCGCGCGCCTCCGCGACCTCGATCATCTCCGCGAGGACCAGACCCTCGTCGCCGATGTCGTCGCGTCGACCACCGCCGGCGAGCAACTCGCCGCGATGAAGCAGGAGCAGGACGCGCTGACGGCGCGCCTGCCCGAGATCATCTTTGCGGAGGAGGCGGAGAACAACGCCGCCCGCAATGCGGCGGCCGATGCGGAGACCGTGCGGCTGGCGCAGGAGACCGAGGGGCACGAGCAGCGGTTGCGCGACCTGTTCGCCGCGAAGCCGCGGGCCGAGCTGGCGTTGCGCGAGGCGCTCGAAGGGCGCCGCGCCTACATCTGGCGACAGATCCTGTGGGGCGGCGGAGGGATCGTGGCGGGGTACGCCGTTCCGTTCGCGCTCGGCCTGTCGCTGCCGCACGCGCTGATCCTCTCCGGTGCCAGTCTCTTCGCGATCTACGCCCTCGTCCGCTACCTCGGCAACGTCGTTCCGTTGGTGCGCGCCGCACGCGAATCGCTGGAGCGCCTCGTGGCGCAGATCGAGACGACCGACAAGGCCAAGAACGTCGCGCACAACGACGAGCTGCAGTTCGAGTACGACGTGGCCCATCGCCGCGCCACCATGGCCGTCCTGCGCCGCGTGCGCGAGAGCGCGAAGAAGACACTCGACGCGCTGCGTCTGCGCGTGATCGCATGGCAGGATCTGGCCGACTCGCTCGTCCCGCCCTCCATCGCCTCGGGCGGGTTGTCGATCTCCCTGGTCGAAGACGCCGACGTCGATGCCTGGTACGACCGCACCGCGGCCGATCGCACGCCGTTCCTGCGCGAGCTCCCCCTCTCCCGTTCCCAGTCCAGTCGCCTGCCGATGGACCAGGTGCGCCGGCGCATCGTCGAGCACGCGGCGACGGCCTTCGGCGACTTCCGGAAGATGACCCTCGCCGACGCGCTGAGCCTCGTCTCCGACGCCGCCCGCGCCCAGCGATTCAAGCGTTTCGCCGACGATGCCGCGCCATTGATCGAGGTGCGTGACGACGACATCCAGGCGCAACAGGCCATGCAGCGCGACGCGACGCTCTGGATCGATTCCTCCGCCGCGGCGCTGGTCAGTCTGGTCCGCCGCCGCCACGCTGATGCGGCCTTCAAGCCGCCGCTCGACCCGCTGCGCATCCACGCGCTCAGCCGCGTGCTCCACTATCCGGCGTACGTCCTCGCCCAGATCGCCTACTACCGTGCGCACTACGATCCCGCGAGCAGCCCCCAGTCGGCGAACTTCGCGGACCTCCTCCCCACGGAGCTCGTCCTCAGCGGCCCCCTGCGCGTTGCCTACGAGCAGGTGCTGCTGGGCCGGGCCATGGGCGCCATCCACCTGCGCGAGGACGGTCGCCTCGGCGGCGCGACGCTGGACGTCGTCCTCGGCGACTCGCACCTCGCCGCCGCAAAGCACCTCGCGTCATCGGATGCCGCAACGTTGCGGCAAGATCTCGATCGCGACCTCGCACCACGCCTCGAGGTGGCCGAAGAAGTGGAGCGCGGCCTCCGCACCCTGCTCGGCAACACCCCGTCCCTCTCCCCCTTCGACCGAAGCCTGATCGCCACGCTCCTGGCCAGGTACGGATCGGAGTTGTGAGGCGTAGCGGATTCCCATGATCCCCTCCGTCCGTACAGCCAGCGCGTGTCAATAGGAGAAAAGCTCGCAACCGGACGCACCGGAACGAAGGGGATCATTGGAAGGGACACGGGCGGCGGAACTTTGGGGCGTCAGCGGGCGGGCTTCGATGACGTGCGCGGGGGCACGGACTCGAAGACCATTCTTTCGATGGACCACGAGGAGGGCGTCACGCGGCGCGGGCCGCGGTTGGGTGAGCCGGTGAGGAGGATCACTTCTTCCAGCGGCGACTTTCCCACCGGCGAGCGCGTGCGAACGCCGCTCCATTCGAGAATGGTCGGATCGGGAAGAGGCTCGTCGGTCGAGAGGAGGTAGTAGGTGTCGACACCATACGGAGCCCGCGGCGCGAAGGCCGCTACCGAGCCGAGGGCGATCTCGCTGGGTGCAGGGGATGCGAGAGGAAAACGGTTTTCGACCGATCCGGATGTGGACTGAGGGAAAACCAGCACGCTCTTGCCCCAGGAGTCGATGACGAACA
>JBDTOZ010000273.1:0-2407 GCA_039932995.1 Acidobacteriota bacterium
CGCCTCGACGCCTCCGCGGCGGAGCTGCTGCGCGACATGTACGTTTGAGGGGGGGATATCGCGGGTCGCATGAACGCGGGTATTCGCAGCGTTTCGGGAAGGACTTCGACGCGAATTTCGATGCAATTCCGCGCGCACTGGGCCACCTGCGGCGAGGACTGCCTTGCACTCGGGAAGCACCAGTTCACAGAATGCCGGCGCTGTTCGGGCGACAATCGTTCGGGACACGGGCCCGTAGCTATGACAATGGCGACAACAACGCGATCTTCGCAAGCCACGCATTGAAGTGGAGGCATTCGGAACGCATGCGCGCGATGCCGATAGAAGATGCGACTCCGTTGCCGTGCAAGACCTTACGGAATCGAGGTTGAAGGATGTTCTCGAGATGCCTCGAAGGATGCGTATCGGGTCCGCTGTTGATATGCTCGGGAGTCTCCGCGCTGTTGCGCACATCCTGCAGCTTGCCGATGTAACGCCCCCAGTCGGCCCGAACGCTCCCGAAGCTGGACACGTCGGAGAAGAGGAGCGCTTCGAACTCGTACGGTTGGATGTGGGCGAAAAACCGATCCTCGCGGCAGCCGCTGATCTCGATGGCTTCCTTCGCGAGAGCGCTTTCGATCAGGCCGCACTGTTTCAGCGGATCGGTCTGTGTCCGCGATGCCGCGACTCCCGGGAAATCGCCACGCAATTCGTACAAGTCGAAGAACGTCGTCACATACGTGTCGGTGCGTTCGCGAAGAGTGTTGCGAATGAAACGAAGCACTCGATCCCGCGACAGCGATCCACCGCGGCCCGTCGGAGAAGTTCCGACCAGGCGGGGCTGCAGGCTGATGTCACGACCGAACATCTGCGGGGCCAGCACATCGCGGACAAACGTCTCCTCTGTCTGGCCCTCTCCGATCACGATGACCTCGATCACCGAGACGGCCTTCCACCGACTACGTTCATCTTCCAGAGCTCGCCGAGCGTGTAGTCCTCGAGCCACTCCTTCAGCCGATCGGCGTCGACGCGCTCGAAGACCGACGCCCCATCCCGTCGTTCGGTGACGATCACGTCGCCGGGGGCCATCTGGTTGACCAGTTCCACCGACTGCGTGGAAACGATGAGCTGCTTCCGCTCGCTTGCTTGCTGGAGGAGGGAGCCGAGGACCGCCAGAGCGTAGGGATGCAGGCCGAGCTCCGGCTCGTCGACGAGGATCAGATCGGGACGCAGTGCAACCGGCTGGAGCAGCAGCGTCGCCAGGCAGATGAATCGAAGCGTTCCGTCGGACAACTGCAACGGGCCGCGCGGCGTATCGGGATCATCGGCTTCGAGCCATTCCAGCTCCATCCGCTCCTCGGGATCGTCGCGATGCACGAAGTCTCCGAAGAAGGGTGCGACCATGCGCACCGTCTCGACGATGGTCGCGTAATTCGCGGGAAACCTCTGCCGCAGCATCCTCAGAAACGGACCGAGGTTCGCTGCGTCGGGCTTGAAATGAAGGTTGTCCCGAACCGGCTGCGCGAGGCGCACCTGGGCAGACGAGCTCGTGTCGTGAAAGTGGAACACGCGCCAACTGCGGACAGCGGGCAGCACGTACGCCGCGATGGAATCACCTTCGATCGTGGGCAGCTTCGCTTCGCTGTGGCCACTGCCCAGCTTCGGACGCTTCGTCGTGTAGTCTCCGTAAAAGTAAGTCTCCTCCGTCGAGAAGACCAGTTGATTGGCCGCGGGTGCGAGAGCAAAGCGATACCCATTGCTGCCGAAGTACAGCTCTACGTCGATCTGCTTCGTCCGCTTCCTGCCGCCGAAGAGAAGTGCGTCGGGACCGTTCTCGGTCTTGACGTAAAGCTGCAGCCGTTGCTCGAGCATCTCCGCAAGCATGCGGAAGAGGCTGATGAAGTTGCTTTTTCCTGCGCCATTGGCGCCGATGAGCACGTTGAGGTCCGTGAGCTTGAAGTCGTTCAGCTCGCGGATCGACTTGAACCCTCGCACGCTGAGACGTGCCAAACGGGTCACGATATGCACCTTCCACCGCGCCACGCCGCCGCGCCGCCTGGTTGGGTCCTCGACGTGGGGGTCACCCGCTCGAGTTCCCCCGAGATGCGCTTGCCCCGGTCGTTTCTGATCCTCATGGCCATGACGGAAGGATTCTACCAAGAGGGCATGGTGCCTCCCACGATGCAAATCGCGATGGCTCTCGCGGAGGTGCCGGCTTGGCGGACGTTAGCGTGGCTGAATGACGGGGTGGAGACAGTCGACGACGAAGATGTCCACCGACGAGATCATGAAGCTGACGCGGGGGTGTCAAGAGCAAGTTCTTGAACCGGTATCCCAGCCCTACGCACCTCACACCTCCAACTTGAAGCTCAACGCCTTCGCAGCTTCCTCCGGTAGGGGCACCCGCTCAGCCAGTCGGTCCTTGGAG
>JBDTOZ010000274.1:0-5068 GCA_039932995.1 Acidobacteriota bacterium
CGGCGAGATGTTGCGCTCCATCGAGCTCGACGACGACGCGCGCGTTGGCACACAGCAGGTCGACCTCCATCTGGCCGCGACCATCGAACGGAATTGGCAGATTGGCGTTCAGCGCGAACCGGGCGCGCGTTGCGTCCAGGGTCTCCAGTCGTCGATAGAGGAACGCCTCCGTCGCGCTGCGTGCGCGATCGACGCCTATGGCCTCCGGGGTGACGCGGCGAGCGGCATGCACGAACAGGTTCGCCAGCGGCGCATCCACTCCGTCACGAATCAGTCTCCGTATGCTGCTGGCGTAGTCCTGCTTCCACCCGAGGTCGGACGGGAGCGGCACGACAGCCGGCCACCCGGGAACCGCGCTTGCCGGAAGCACGATCGTGTAGCCGACGGCCTCATAGCCGCGGCAGCGCCGGTCGAACATCCGCGCCAGCATCGGCACGTTCAGATCGGCGTAGAGCCAGACGTGACCGCCCTGGCCGGAGCGCGAGCGCTCGATGGCTGCAGGAAGATCGAGTCGGCGGCACGTCTCGGCGAACGCGCACGCATCCTCCCGCCAGCCTGTCTTGTCGAAATCCGCCGCCAGGAAGAAGCACGTCTCGTCGAGGAGCATCGGATACACCCCGGCCACGAACGGCTGGTGCGCGTCGTCGTATCCCGACAAGTGCCACCGGATCAGTCATCCGTCACCGGAAGAAAGCGTTGATGCGAACAGTCGCCGCACCGGATGCGCGGCTTCTCGCAGATCCCTCGTATCCACTCATTGCCGCAGGCAGGCGCGTAGCCGGACTTGCCCGTCTTCCGGCTCTCGAACCGCCGCGCGTAAACGTCTTCACGCCCGCGGAAGAGGCGGCGGAACAGCGCGACCTTGGCCTGCGGGGGAGATTGCAGGTGGACCGGAGTCTCTGTGAGATTGAGTGACATGAGGCTTCGGATTCAACCGTGAGGTGGGGCGGTCTGTAATGACCACCCGGTTTTTCTCCAGTACCCGCCGGGCGGCGACGGTCACAAAGGCAGCTTCGCGAATACGGTCAAGACATCCGTACGCTCCTATCCCGAACACCGGATAGACAGCGAAGCGTACGCGATTCAGGCAAAGCGAACAGGAATGACTTACGTTCGCCGACGCGAACACGATTTCCGCCCATCACGCCGTGTGAGTGAAGTGGCTCGCCCGATCCGCTGCCGTCGAGGACCGAATCGTGCTGCCCCGTCAGCATTTATACTTGGCGCCATGCGGAGCCGAGTAGCGGAGGGTCTGAAGCAGGAACAGCGCGAGCGGTTCGCAGCGATGACGCCTGAGCAGCGCGCCGCGCTCGCACTTCGCCTCGGCGACGAGTGGCTCGCCGATGTCATGTCTCGAGACAATCTGGATCGCCGCGGCGCGCTGGAAGCATTGCGTCGTTCCCGGCAGGCGGGTAGAAAACCGTCGCGTTCGATGGATCGGCGCGATGCTCCTTGAGCTTGTCGTCGGCGCGCTGGAGTCGCTCGGCACACCCTATGCCGTCATTGGCGGCCAGGCCGTCGCGATGCGCGGACATCCCCGGCTGACCGTCGACTACGACTTCCTCACGGCAGATCGCCGTGTGTTCCAGCGAAATGTGTGGACCAGCGTCGAAGAGAAGGGCGCCATCGTCGATGTTCGCAAAGGCAATCCCGACGATCCGCTCGCGGGCGTCGTTCACATCACATTGCTCGACGAACACGACGTCGATGTCGTGGTCGCGAAATGGAAATGGGAGCAGACCGTGATCGAGCGGGCGGAGCGGCTCGTGCTTCAGGGAATCTCCGTCCCCGTCCCGCGGACGAGCGACCTGATTCTCTTGAAGCTCGCAGCCGGCGGTTACCTCGATCTTCAGGACGTTCATGCGTTGCTCCACGCAGGCCATCGGGAGCAACTCATTCGCGAAGTCAATCACATCATCAATGCCCTCCCGGCCGATGCGCAGGAGTCATGGAAGCGCATCGTCACCAGTCTCGCGTGACAAGCGCCGACTCGCACGCTCACCCAGCGTCGCGGTGCTATAGTCGGTCCATGTCCACCGCGCCCATTCTTGCGCCTCAGGACCGGTCGCATGACCCCGATCAGCGGGTGATTCTCGGCGGCATCGACTGGTGGCAGTACGAAGCCTTCCTGGCGATCCGCGGCGATCGCGCCGGAGTCCGGGTGACGTATCTGGAGGGAGCGCTCGAGATCATGAGCCCATCACAGAGCCATGAAATGCTGGCGAAACTCATTGCTCGTCTGCTCGAGGCCTACGCCGACGAGAAGGGACTTATTTTCGAGGGCTACAAGTCAATGACCATGCGCAACGCTCCAAAACTGCGCGGAATCGAGCCCGACGAATGCTACGCCGTCGGCGCCGCGAAGGAGTTTCCTGATCTTGCCGTGGAAGTGATCTGGACGCACGGCGGGATCGACAAGCTGGACGTCTATCGCGGTCTCGGCGTGAAAGAGGTCTGGATCTGGAAGAAGGACGAGCTCAAAGCGTACGAACTGCGCGGCGGCGCCTATGGCGAGATCGCGCAAAGCGTCGTGATTCCGTCTCTCTCCCCCTCGTTCATCGCAGGGTTTCTCGATTGCGAGACACAGACCGAGGCGGTCCGGAAGCTGCGGGCTGCGCTGAGGCAATAACCATCTCGCCATGAAACGAACCGTCTCCTCCCGCAGCCGTCGCGCGCAGGCGGACGTGGAATTGGGGTTGAGCGGGGTGCGAGACACGTAGACGACGCGCGCGTCTGCACACAACATATCGGCCTCCCTCGGCGCTTCGCTGAACGCAAGTTTTCTACGCCGCGCAGAGGGCATGCACCGCGGTCGGGTCCGATCATCAGCGCGAGGCACTTGGCCGTCTGCACAACGTGGTCAGTGGGGTGACCTGACAAGCGGCAACGTACGAACGCGGATCGACGTTTCCGTCACCGTGATGACGGCCCCCCGCTGGAGGTCAGCCTCGGTCAGCGCGACCACGCGCAGGATGAGCGCGGCCAGTGCCTCGTCGCGCAGACCTTCGATCCGGATACGGACGACCGACGGAGTCCGGGCGCCTGCCAGGGCGAGCAGCGCGTGAAAATCCGCATCGAGAGTGACGACGATGCGCTCTTCCATACGGCACCACTCCAGGATCCGGTCGTCCTCCGCGGTTTCAAGACCAACCTCGCGGGCATGAATCGCATCCACGCCGCTCGAGCGCAGAATCACTGCTGCATCGGCCGATAGATTCTGATCGAGCAGCAGCTTCATCGCGGTGCGGCGAGCTCCTCCACGCGGTCCTCGAGGTTCGCCGCCGCGTACTCGAGAGCCTGCCGGATATCCTCGTCCTCGAGATCAGGATACGCCCGCCGGAGCTCTTCGCCGGTACCGTGGGTCGCGATCGCGTGCAGGACACGCCGGACCGTGATCCGCATCCCACGGATACACGGCTGTCCATTCATCTTTCCAGGTTGGACGGTGATGCGGTTCAGTTTCGTCATGCGCCGTCTCCTCGCTCGCGAGTTCGATTAAGACACTTTTACTCTCCGGAGCACCGGATCGATGGTGAAGCGTACGACATTCGGGCACGGGCGAACAGAAGCGACTCACGACCGTGCCGGCACAAACACGATTTCGCTCGAAGTCGTCGATGTACTGGCTCGCCTTCGCCATTCCCTCGAGCGACGCAGCGGAGCCACTGACGGACAGGAAAGCCGAAGGGTTCGCAGAGAGCCACGAGAGGTTCCGTTCGACGAAGCGGCGCAGCGGGCGGGAGTGCCGTCCGAAGTGCACCGAGCCGGCAATGATCGCCGCGTCGCACGACGCGAGGGCATTGCCCGCCAGTCGCACGTCGATGACGCTGCACTCCACATGGCGAATGGCTGCGATCTCCGCCAAACGTTCCGCGATCGCACGGACGTGCCCGTGTTTCGATGAGTAGACGATGGCGATCTTCGTAGCCATGACCACAGTTTGCGCAGGACGACGCGATTGCGCTGCGCTACAACGCATCCCGTCGCATGACGACCATCACGTGGCCATGTGTTCAGCGGCATCTCCCGTCGTTCGTCCGGTGCGTACCTTGGTCGCATGACCGGCGCTCTCCACATCGAGGTTCGCGGCACCGTTCGGAGAGTCGGCGATCGGCCGGGGGTCTTTCCACCCGCCCAGCGCATCGGGCTTACGATGAGCCGCGATGCAATGATGCGATGATCGAGGTAACCGCATGAACGATCTTTCCTGGACCTTACCACTCACGGCCGCAACCGTCGGCGCGCTGCATACGCTTGCTCCCGACCACTGGATGCCGTTCGCGGCGCTGGCGCGCGCCCGTGGTTGGACACCGGCTCGCGCATTGCGCACGACCGTGCTCTGCGGCTTCGGGCACGTCACCGTCTCCGCTCTCCTCGGGATCGCCGCGCTGTCCGCCGGCCTCGGCATCGCACAGGTCATCGGCGGCAAACTGGCCTCGATCGCTCCCTTGCTGCTGATGCTCTTCGGCACGGTGTACCTGCTCTGGGGCTTGCGACCGCATCGGCACCGGCACGAGAAGGGGGGACTGACCGAAGGAGCGCTGTTCGTCCTCTTCTCCTCCGATCCCTGCGTGGCGCTGATCCCGCTGATCCTCGCCTCCGCGGGCGGAGGATGGCCGCTCATCCTCACCGTGATCGTGGCCTACGAGACCGGAACGCTCGCCTCGATGTCCGTTCTGGTCCTCACTGCACACGCAGGCGCCCGCGTCCTTCGCTTTCACTTCCTCGATCACTACGGCGACGCCATCGCCGGCGGACTCATCGTGCTGGTCGGGGCAGCGGTGCAGGTGCTGGGGATTTAGGGCAACCGCAAGGCATCGTTGGACCCTAGTCCACCGCGGGCAAGATGCCCGCGGCCCTCACCGGAGTGCCTTGGCGCGATGAGCCTTGGGGCACGGGCATCCTGCCCGGCGCACTTCCCGCGTCAAATGGCCAAACTCCAGGCCCACGGCTGAGTAGCTACTTCCTGTCACCCGCTTACAGGGCCCTTCGACACTCAAAACCGACGCCTCGACTTCGAGTCTCTACCTCGAGTAGAGATCGTCGAGGATGATCGGCTCCCTGCTAG
>JBDTOZ010000275.1:0-8941 GCA_039932995.1 Acidobacteriota bacterium
GCTTTTCGAGTCTCTACCTTTTTCTCATCTCAGCTCTTCGCTTCTTTCAGGCCTAACCTAAAGAATGGATTTTACGTGTATGCTCGCCGAACCGTTTCGAGGGAGAGAGCGTCCCATCGACCGTAACGGGATGCTCATCACCGTCGCTAATAGTGGGCTCACCGGGGAAGACGACGATGCGCGTTTTCAATCGCGGTGCTCTCACTGAGACGGTGACCTCGCCGCTGGGCCGGACACGGACCGTCAAGACCGATGCGGCAGGACGAACGGAACGGGTGGAGATCCCCGGCATGCTGCCCACGAATGACCTACGACGGGCGCGGCCGGCTGGCGACCCTGGCTCAGGGGACGCGTCAACAGACGTTTGGTTATGACAGCCGGAATGAGCTGACGAGCATCGTCGACTCACTCTCGCGAACTACGTCGTTCGAGCACGACGACGCCGGGCGCGTGATCAAACAAGTGCTTCCCGACCTGCGCGAGATCTCGTTTGAGTATGACGCGGCGGGCAACCTGACCTCGCTCACCCCCCCGGCCGGCCGGCGCACACGTTCCAGTACAACGGCGTCAACCTGGCCAGACACTCCATCCCGCCCGTGGTTGAGGGGACGGGCGGAACGGAGTATATCTACAACGTGGACCGCGAGCTGGAGCAGATCATTCGTCCCGATGGGAGCGCAATCGCATTCGCCTACGACGTCGGCGGCCGGCTCCAGTCGGTGGTGGCGCCGGACGGTTCGCGGACCTTCGGCTACGACCACGAAGGCCACCTCGCCTCCATCACAGGCGCCCAGGTAGGTCTCTCCTACGTCTACGACGGCTCGACGCCGGTCGAAGCCTCGTGGTTGGGCGACGTCACCGGTAGCGTCATTTGGAGCTACGACAGTGACACGCGATTGGGCGGCGAATCGGTCGCAGGCTCAGAAGTCCTCTTCACCTATGACGATGATGGTCTTCTGGAGCGTGCCGGTGCGCTCCAGCTCGTGCGAGGGGCGGATGGGATCGTGGACTATGTGCGGGTGAATGCCTCGACGGAGACGTTCCAGGTCAATGGCCATGGGGAGCTCGACTCGCTGCTCCAACAGGATGTCCATCCTGTCACCGGCGTGCCGCGCACCCTCATGACCATGGCGTACTCGAGGGACGTGACCGGGCGTATCACGGGTGTGACCGAGAGCACTGCCGGGACCGAAACGTCCATCGGTTACCACTACGACGTGAGTGGGCGGCTCGATCAGGTCACGTATCCCAGTGCCATCGTGAACTACGCTTACGACCGCAACGGCAATCGGGTCGCGCGCGAGGCCGTCACCACCGCCGGGACAACGGTCGAAACCGCCTCTTACGATGCGCAGGACCGCCTCCTCAACTACGAAGGCACCCAGTACACCTATACTCCGAATGGCGATCTGCTGACCAAAACCGACCCCACCGGCACGACCCATTACACCTATGACGCCCTCGGCAACCTACTGAAGGTGGTCCTTCCGTCGGGCGTGCCCATCGACTACCTCATCGACGCCCAGAACCGCCGTGTAGGACGGAAGCTGAGCGGCGTCATCACCCATCGGTGGCTCTACTCCGATCAGCTGCGCATCATCGCCGAACTGGACGCGACCGGCGCCGTGTCCAAGCGCTTCGTCTACGGAAGCCGCACGAACATCCCCGATTACATGGTCGCTGGAGGAGTGACCTACCGCATCTACTCCGACCACCTCGGCAGTCCCCGCGCCGTCGTGAATCTCACCACCGGCGTGGTCGTCCAAGCGATGCGGTTCGATGAGTTCGGGTATGTGCTGAGCGACACGAATCCAGGCTTCATCCCGTTCGGGTTCGCGGGAGGGCTTTACGATGTCGCGACGGGCCTCGTGCGGTTCGGCGCTAGGGACTATGACGCGCAAACGGGACGGTGGACGGCCAAGGACCCGATCGGATTTGCCGGCGGAGACTCCAACCTCTACGGATACGTGACGAACGACCCCATCAACGCCACTGATCCCTCAGGCCTAACGTGGAGATCGAACTGGAATTTCTTTTCGGACTGGGTGATGGGAAGCGGCGGTTCTGTTCGGAGTTACGGACCTAACGCGGCTGAATCTCAGGAGATGCGGCAGTCAGCGGGAGCAGCGCGGATGCGCGAAGTCTTCTATGACAATAACTGCAGGTCGATAAACAGACTCTCTTACGGTACTGGCCGCGCCTATTGGGACACGGTCGCTAATCCCATCACGGCTGATTGGTCGAGTACGGGTGCGCAAGTCGGGGGCTTTGCGGGCGCGTCAGCCACAAACAACGGCAACGGCACTGCCACGTTCAACGTCCCGAACGTGGCAGGGACGCATTCTTTCTTTCTACACGCGGTGCCGAACCGGTCGGGGAACGGAATGATGAGCAATATCTATCAGGATTTCACTTGGACCGAAGCTATCCCACAAGGCTGTGGTTGCCCATGAGCGTCAGCCGGCTTGTTTTCATAATCGCTTCGACTGCACTAAGTGCAGCGATGGTAGCGTGCTCGATTAAGGTCGCGCCGCAAGACGTGGTCGGAACGTATGAAGCGAAGTACCCATTCGGCCGGTCGATCCTGGTTCTGCAAGATAACGGCACGTTTACGCAGCGAGCAGAAGTAGCTGGTGAGCCGCTAGCGTCATCAAGAGGAACTTGGTCGTTCGACGAATCTCGCAGCACTCTGTCTCTTCATGGTGGTTTGGCTCTTGATGACGGCTTCGGCCGTCTAAGCCGTGAGTGGAAGGTAGCAGGCGACAGCCCGTCTCTTGCCGTGGAGCGTGTTTGGCTCAGAATTACCATTGAAGATAGTGAGACTTACCCGCACCGAAAGGTGGAGTAAGTTCATCTTCAGGGAAAGACCATGAATCTTCTACGAGTCGCGGACTACACGAAGCGGTTACCTCAGTCTTCTGATTTCCCCAACACGTATCGACCACCGTACCAAAGTCATCCGAAACCGGAAGACCATGCGCCCCGTTTCTTACGCTTGCGACTCAGTTACCGCCGGGACCAGCGCAGCGCGCCCTTGCCGCGTATGTGTTCTGCGGGTTGGTAAATTGACGTTTCTAGGAAGTCGATGACGTGGATGAAAAAGTCTCGTCTCATGATGCGCATGGCGGAGGCTGCGGGGCGGCGGCGCCATACGGAGGCTGCTCAGATATGCGAAGAGATTCTTCGGCTAGATCCCCGTGATTTATCGGCGCTCATCATGAAAGCCCGGTCGCTTGCTAGCTTGACACATCTCTATGAGGCCGCAGACGCTTGGCGGGCCGTCCTCGATGTCGACGAAGACAATTTCGTTGCGTTAAAAGAACTCTCTGACCATTACCGACGCGCAGGCGACGACGCATCAGCCCGCCAATTTGCACAACGAGCCAGCACCACTGGCACGACGCACTACACCTATGACGTCTTCGGCAACCTATTGAAGGTGGTCCTTCCGTCGGGCGTGCCCATCGACTACCTCATCGACGCCCAGAACCGCCGTGTAGGACGGAAGCTGAGCGGCGTCATCACCCATCGGTGGCTCTACTCCGATCAGCTGCGCATCATCGCCGAACTGGACGCGACCGGCGCCGTGTCCAAGCGCTTCGTCTACGGAAGCCGCACGAACATCCCCGATTACATGGTCGCTGGAGGAGTGACCTACCGCATCTACTCCGACCACCTCGGCAGTCCCCGCGCCGTCGTGAATCTCACCACCGGCGTGGTCGTCCAAGCGATGCGGTTCGATGAGTTCGGGTATGTGCTGAGCGACACGAATCCAGGCTTCATCCCGTTCGGGTTCGCGGGAGGGCTTTACGATGTCGCGACGGGCCTCGTGCGGTTCGGCGCTAGGGACTATGACGCGCATACGGGACGGTGGGCTTCGAAGGATCCGATTGGGTTTGAGGGCGGCGACGCGAACATCTACGCATACGTGAGCAATGACCCGGTCAACTTCATCGATCCAACGGGACTGGATCAGGTCACGGCCGATCCTCATGTCCAGGAGATGGTCACCGATCTTTGGATCATCGCGCAGTGGGGACACAGGCCGCAGGAAGCCTTCGCATTTATTACTCACGATCCCAAGACCGGCAACTACGGATGTCACCGTCTCCGGGCCACGTATGAGAGCAATCAGTTCACGATCAAGAAGGAGACGGTCATCCCGGCCAACACCATTGCCGTGATTCACACGCATCCGAACGCGCGGACGTCTCAACCGGACGATCTCGGCGACGTCGCTGCCGCGAACCTGTTTCACAAGATCGACCCAAACATCAACGCGCTCTATACGATCTCAAGGAAGGGCGTGGGGAAATATGTTCCTGGCGCGAAACGCGGTACGCAGGAGGAATCGTCTCTCAACTTCCCGAATGCGGCTAAGGATGGTTGCGGGTGTCCCAAATGAGCAAGCCTCGATTGATGATACGGATGGCATCGATCGTCTTGGCCACGATGCTCGCCGTCGTGGCCAAATCCGCTTCGGCTCAGGATCCGGGATGTGACCCGCTGCGGATCTACGACATGATCATACCGACCGCGGTCGATGATGCCTCGCAACGGGGAGCCGATGAAGTAGTCGTGATCCGTTACATCCCCGGCGACACTAGCGTTGATCGCGAGTTCAGGATAACAATCGTTGCCTCGGCCAACGGAACGATTACTGCGACGAGAATCGATCCTGCCCAGTCGTCGATTCATGCCCAGCTGAGAAATGCGGAGGAGCGGAAGCCGGCTGCAGCTTGCGAAGAGCTGCTGAAAGACTTCCGTTTGGAGAGACGGCATTTGCACGATCAGCCAGTGCTCCGTCGTCTGCTGCGAGGCTTGAACCGCATAAAAATGCCCGTCCGCTTGCCGTCGGAGATCTACCTCGATGCTCCGCGCTACGAGATCGTCGAATGGGCCAAGATGAATCAGGTCTCGTTTTCGATTTATGACGGTAGCGATCGGACAGTCCGCCCATTGATCGATTGGGTGAAGTCAGTCGCCGCCGCATTTCCGACGCGCACCCCGGCGGACGACGTGTTTGCGCCGCGATGATCTTGGCTGTTGCCCGACCAGGCGCGTTGATCGCGGGCAAGTGCCTGGCGGGCAAACGCCCGATCTGGGGGAGATCGCGTTCGCCTACGACGCAGCGGGCAATCTAGCTTCAATCACTCCCGCCGGGCGTCCCGCGCACAGGTTCCATTACAGCGGAGTGAACCTGAATAACTCGTACGTCCCGCCGGCACTTGCGGACGAAGCAGGAACCGAGTACATCTACAACGTGGACCGCGACCTCGAACAGATCAACAGGCCTGACGGCACGTCTATCGCCCTCGGCTACGACACCGGTGGACGTCTCCTCTCGATCATGGCGCCTGGCGTGTCGCGCACGTACGGCTATCACGAGAGCGGCAACCTGGCCTCGATCAACGGCGCCGACGCGTCGCTGTCGTATCTCTACGACGGCCCTATGCCGACGGAGATGTCGTGGACCGGCACCGTCAGTGGCCGCGTGAGCTGGAGCTACGACGCGGATGTGAGACTGGGCAGCGAGTCCGTCGGCGAAAGCGGCGTGTCCTTCACCTACGACGATGACGGATTGCTGGAGTCGGCGGGTGCCTCGCAACTCGTGCGTGGTGCGGACGGCACCCTGGACTACGTGCAGGTCGGGGCCACGACCGAGACGTTCCAGATCGACCCGCTGGGCGACCTCGACGCCCTTCTCCATCAGGACGTAAACCCGGTCACCGGCACCCCGCGCACACTGAGCTCGACCAGCTACACCCGAGACACAGCCGGAAGAATCACCGGCATCGTCGAGACCGCGAACGGGGCGGCTTTGCCGATCGGCTACCACTACGATCTTGCCGGCCGCCTCGACGTCGTCACGTATCCGAACGCCGTTGTCCGCTACACCTACGACGCCAATGGCAACCGCCTCGCGCGTGAGGTGGCCGGTCCGTCCTCGACGAGTGTCGAAACCGCCTCTTACGATGCGCAGGACCGCCTCCTCAACTACGAAGGCACCCAGTACACCTATACTCCGAATGGCGATCTGCTGACCAAAACCGACCCCACCGGCACGACCCATTACACCTATGACGCCCTCGGCAACCTACTGAAGGTGGTCCTTCCGTCGGGCGTGCCCATCGACTACCTCATCGACGCCCAGAACCGCCGTGTAGGACGGAAGCTGAGCGGCGTCATCACCCATCGGTGGCTCTACTCCGATCAGCTGCGCATCATCGCCGAACTGGACGCGACCGGCGCCGTGTCCAAGCGCTTCGTCTACGGAAGCCGCACGAACATCCCCGATTACATGGTCGCTGGAGGAGTGACCTACCGCATCTACTCCGACCACCTCGGCAGTCCCCGCGCCGTCGTGAATCTCACCACCGGCGTGGTCGTCCAAGCGATGCGGTTCGATGAGTTCGGGTATGTGCTGAGCGACACGAATCCAGGCTTCATCCCGTTCGGGTTCGCGGGAGGGCTTTACGATGTCACGACGGGCCTCGTGCGGTTCGGCGCTAGGGATTACGACGCGCGGGTGGGGCGGTGGACGGCGAAGGATCCCATTGGTTTCGCGGGCGACGATACAAATCTGTTTGCGTATTCGTTCTCCGATCCCATCAATGTCACCGACGCCAACGGGCTCTCAGGCACCTTGACTATCTACAGCTCTGGCAAGGAAGGGTCCTCCGACTCGATAATCGCCGGACATTCGTGGATCCGCTTCACGCCTGATGGCCAGGCGCCCGAGTCGTATGGCACCTATGGGCCTACGTTTAGCGGCCCATCGCGTGGATTGGCCGAAAATTGGGAACTTGAGCATGCCGGCAATTATGCGTTTGGTGAATTCACCGCTTCTCGTACTACGTGGATAGACGACGCCTCTGAAGCGAGGCTGCGCGCGCTGATAGATAGTTATCGTCCCAAAGGATCGGACGGGTGGACTAGACAGGACCCTTGTTCAGGATTTGCTGCTGAGGCGTGGAGAGCGGCAACTGGCCAGCGCCTTAGACACAAAAGCGACGGCGGACAGAGCAATCCAACCTCGCTGCGCGAATCGATTCGTCTTCTAAACAATGGCCTCGGTGCGAGAGTTCTAAGTTTGCCGCCGGTAGCAGGGAGTCGCAGATGAGCTCTTCGTTCCATTACAAATCACTGGTGTCTTTGGCCGTCGTTGTCTCGGCGATTTTTGGCGGCGTGTTCGCGTTTCGCCGCGCTTATGTCGCTTCCGCATCGCATCTTGTTGACGTTCGCGTAACACGGAGAGGCGACGGCATAAGAATTGATGGATTCATTTTCGATAGTGGAATGCGCGTATCGCGTTCCACTCAACAACGCGTCGGCAGCAGCATTCTGGTGAGAATATACATCGCTCCAATCCTCGATTCAGATGAAGTCAACGTTCGGCGTGGAGATTTTCATCCGTTAATCGTGATTCCCGAGGCGGTGACGTCCGTCGCAATTGGCGAGTCACCCCGATTTGTCACGTTGGGTCATATCTTGGGCGTTCCAATACGCGTGCCGCGGCCCTTTCGTGAGGCAGCCTCAATGACAATATGGTCGCTACCGTCTGAGGTCAGCTCCGGGCTGTAGCGCGTACATTTGCTCGCCAATACAAATGCACGAGTCAGAATATACGACATGAAATTGACCTTAGCGCGAGGCTCCGTTCAGCGATCCTCATGACGCCATGTCTGACGAGCATCGAGGACACCCTGGCGCGTACGGTCCGTTTCGAGCACTCCGGCGCGGGACGGGTCATCAAACAGATCCTGCCCGACCTGTGGAAAAATCTCGTTCGCATACGACGCCCGAAAGAGCGGGGCTCTCGCAGCTCGTCAGCCGAGCGGACGGCATCCTCGACTACTCCCAATGGGAGCTGCGACCGAGACGTTCCAGATCGAGCCGCACCACCCCTCACCAGCAACCAGCAACACAGCAACCGTTCACGAGCCGCTGGCGAACGCGATCACGTGATCAAACGCCTGACCAAAGTAGAGCTCGTAGCTATCGCGCTCCACATAGCCGAGGTGCGGGGTGCAGAGGACGTTGTCCATGTGGAGCAGCGGATGCGCCGCGCCGAGGATCGGCTCGCTCTCGTAGACGTCGACGGCGGCGAAGCCTGGACGGCCGGCGCGCAACGCAGTCTCGAGCGCGCCCGGTTCGATCAACTCCGCGCGCGAGGCATTGACGAGCAACGCGTCGGACTTCATTCGGGCCAAGTGCGCGGCGGTGACGATGCCCTCGGTCTCGGCGATCAGCCGCAGATGCAGCGACAGCACGTCGGCTTCTGTGAACAGTTGCCCGGCGCTCGACGCCGCGGCGAAGCCGTCCGCCGACGCGCGTGACCGCGATCCTTCTCTTCCCCACACGAGCACGTTCATCGCGAACGCGCGGCCGTAGCCGGCCACGAGAGTCCCGATCTTTCCATAGCCCCAAATGCCGAGCGTGCGTCCGCGCAACGCGGTGCCGACGCTCCCCTGCCACGCTCCGCCGCGCAGGCGCTCCACTTCCTGCGGGATGCGTCGCATGGCCGCCATCACCAAGGCCCAGGTGAGCTCCGCGGGAGCGACCGGCGAGCCGGTGCCGACCGCCACGCTGACGCCGCGGCGCTTGCACGCTTCGATGTCGATGTGCGCCGTCCCGCGGCCGGTCTGGCTGATCAGCCGCAGGCGCGGCAACCGCGCCAGCAAGGCCTCGTCGATGGCCGTCCGCTCGCGGATCAGGACCAGTGCATCCGCATCGCGAAACCGTTCCGCCAGCGCGTGGGGATCACGGACCGTGTCGTTGTAGATCGTGACCTCATGCCCAGCCAGTTTCGCGAAGCAGGGCAGGTTGCGAACCGCGTCCTGATAGTCGTCGGGGATGACGATGTGCATGGTGCGGTCTCTGAGGTGGCCTACTTGCCCCGCTCTTTATCCGCCACTTTCCGGGCGTGACGGGACTGACC